>DATMZG010000088.1:0-17460 GCA_035560415.1 Candidatus Acidiferrum sp.
CCCATAACTTCGCTCCCCTTCAGCGCGGAGCTGGACTTCAGCACAGAAGCGGGCGCTTTCGACTATGACGGCTGCCCCACCTTCTGGTATACCTTTGAGCTTGAAGATGCGACCGACGTCGCCTTTTATTCGGATAATTTAGGCGTGCACTTTGAGGTGTTCGAGGGCGAGATTGATATCTTCGATGAGGATGAGGCCGAGGATGCGTACATAGCCGACTCCCACAACCTGTCGGTTTCCCTTGAGGAGGGGGCCTATACGGTCGTGGCCTATGACTGTGACGATGTGGGCGAGGCGGAGATATTCATCGAGGAAGCCGCCGCGCCGGTCGCAAGCCCCATCACGCTGCCCTTTGACAATGGCGGCGAGCGGCTCTCCTTCACCCCGGACGGAGGCGCCTTCGCCTATTTCGGCTCCCCCGCCTTCTGGTATACCTTCAGCCTGGAAGATGCGACTGAAGTCATATTCTGGTCTGATGCGGGCGAGGACGTGTACTTCAATGTGTTTGAAGACGGCAGCGCAGACATTTTCACGGCCGAGCCTGATTACTACGATGCCGGCACGCTCACCCTCGGCGCCGGGTCATATACGGTGGCCGTCTGTGACAGCGGCTGGGCCGGCTCGGCGCAGGTCTTTATCGGCCCCGAGCCCGAACCGGTTGCCGCGACCCTCCCAATCAGCGGGGCTCTTGTCTTCAGCCCGACAAACACCGTGGTGGAGAACGGTTATCTGCGCACCATCAAATACACCTTCAGTCTGGAAGAAGAGACGGAGCTTCTGTTTTACGGGACGGGCGACGGTGGCTGGGACGCCAGATTTTCGCTGATAAACGTGGATGACCCGGCCAGTCCTGTCACCGTATTCAGCGGTGAATATTCGTCTTATTCCATGACGGTGCCTGCTGGAGATTACGAACTCTGGCTCGACGACGACGGCTATGACCTGGACAGCGGGTACGGCACGTATACAGCCCAGGTCTATGTCGGTGTGGAGCCCGAGCCGAGCTCCAGCGATTTAGGGGATATTCTTGAGACCCCGTTTAATGAGGAGTTGACCTTCAGCCCGGCGGAGGGCGCCTTCTATTACGGTGGATGCTTCGCGCACTGGTATACCTTCACGGTGGACGAGGACGCGGAGATTCGGTTTGCATCAGACAATTTCGGCGTGTACTTCTATGTGTTCGGGGGCGCCGTCAACGAAACCGAAATTTTTAACTATGTGTCGTCCGAGCACTACATAGACAGCGACAGCGATATGACGCTCTCACTTGAGGCCGGCACATATACAGTCGTGGCCTGCGACAACAACGGCGTCGGCTCGGCGCAGGTGTCGATTGAGGAATTTATCGGCTACTGGACGGACAACCGCGCCGATTCCTACGCCCCCGGCGCAAAGGATGAGGACAATGACGTCCTGACCATCTCCACAGAAGAGGAATTTGCTCTCTTTGCCCATGAGCTGCGGCAGGAAGCGCTCGATTATGAAGGTGAGCCCGGTATCTATTATTATAAGGAACTCTCCTTTGTCTCTGACTACGAGGGGTGGACCGTCATTCTGGGCGCCGACCTCGACCTGTCCGCACATTTTTGGGAACCTGCGCCGCTGCCTTTCCTGACGTTTGAGGGTAGGGGCCACACCATCAGCGGGCTTGCCGTGGCGGATTATGTCTATGGTATCCCGCTCTCCACAGACGAGGGCGGCAGCGCCAGAGTCATCGCCGCAGGCCTCTTCTGCTCCGCCGACCGCGCCAACATCTACGACATTACGCTCAGTGCTCCGCAGTTTGAGCTGCCGCAGATTTTCCCGCTGTCGCCCTTTGTCCATGTCGCGGTCGGCCCCTTGGCGGGAGTCGTGCAGGGCGTGGGCATATTCGACGTGACGGTCACCGACCCCGACGTTTGGTTTTCTGCTGCCATGTATCCGATGCCGATTTCCACCGCTTTTGTCGGTGGCGTCGTGGGCATCGTGGACAAAAGCGATGGAAACAACATCATGGGCGTGCCCATCACCTGCGTCAACAACGCCGAGGTCCACGGCGGCACGGTCAGCGCAAACGCCGAGCGCCTCTGTTACGAAGGGTATATGGGTGAAGAAGGCGGCTTTGTTTACGCCGGCGGCATTGCGGGCGCGAATTTCGCGGGCGTCATCTTAAACGCCTATGTCTCGAACGGCACGACCGTCTCGGTCACGGGATATGAGGGCAGTGGGAAACAAATCGCAAAAGTGGCGGCGGGCGGCATTGCCGGCTACACCTCGGCGCAGGTCATGCCGGAGATGGGCACCTGCCTGCTCAACAACCTCTCCCGGGCACAGCTTGTGGTTACGGCCAAAGCCGATACGGTCTATGTCGGCGGCGTCGCGGGCGAGGTCTACAACGATTCCATCCTCAGCAACCTCTACATCGGCCCGCTGACAACCACAGGCGGCGCGGTCAGCGCGTCCACGCGGCGCGGCGCTTTCGGGGTTATCAGCAACACGGCTGATTACACCGCCGCCAACAACTTCGCCTTCCCCACCGCGGCAGCCGCAAACTCCGCGGGCGTCTACGCGACCCTGAACAGCGACACCCCGGACACGGGCGCTCTGTGGATGGTCGCGGACATCTCCATCACCGATTCGGGCTTGCCGGCCGGCATCGTCCTCCCGCTCTTCAAGCGGTGGACAGCCTCATCCACCGACCCCCGGCTTGGCGATTACTATGTCTCGGTCGCGGCTCCCGTGTGGGCCTTAAACGAGACGATCACCCTGACCCCGCCGCAGATTTTCGCCCTGTTTGACAGCGTCACCTATCCCCACCACCTGACGGGGGATGAGGTGCTCCAGTGGCAGATCAGCTCTAACGGCACGAGCGGCTGGAGCGAGTTCACCGCAACGACGGCGACCGCCGCGCTAAACGGCAAGTATCTGCGCTATTACGCAAATGATATGGCGGGCAACGTCAGCTCCTCGGCGCCCAGGAGAATCACCATCACGGGCCTGCCGTCCGGCGGCGGCGGTGGCGGCGGCGGCACCACACCGGCAAACCCCAGCCTCATTCCGGTCACAGACCTGACGACTGCGGGGGCGCAGGACAGCATCACGGTCGAAAATGACGCCGCTTCGGTCACCCTCCCCTCCGACATGCTGACAGGCCTTGGCCTCACCGGCAAGAACGCCGAGCTCGTCATTGAAGCGGTTGACGCAGACGACCTGTCGGACGACATAAAGGCCAAAATCGGCGACAGGCCGGTCATCTCGGTCACGCTTGAAATCGACGGGAAGCAGGTCAGCTGGTCTAACCCCGACGCACCTGTGACCGTCTCCATCCCCTATACCCCGGCGGCCGGGGAGG
This sequence comes from Candidatus Acidiferrum sp., assembly GCA_035560415.1. Classification (GTDB taxonomy): domain Bacteria; phylum Bacillota; class Clostridia; order Oscillospirales; family Feifaniaceae; genus DATMXT01. The sequence goes on from DATMZG010000088.1 coordinate 3,332, forward strand.
ACCCGAACAGCATCGTCGTCTGGTACATTGACGGCGAGGGCAACGCCGTCTGCGTGCCGAACGGCCGCTACGACCCCGCGACCGGCACCGTGACCTTTGAAGTCACCCATTTCAGCCTCTATGCCGTCGCGTATAACAAAGTCGGCTTTACAGACGTTGCGGCGGGCCAGTGGTACGAAGACGCGGTCTCCTTTATTGCGGCGCGCGGCATCACAACCGGCACCGGCGACGGCAGCACATACAGCCCCGGCGTCACGCTGACGAGGGCCGAGTTCCTCGTCCTCATGATGAGAGCTTATGGCATAGCGCCCGACACAAATCCCACGAACAACTTCGCGGACGCCGGCAATACCTACTACACGGGCTACCTCGCGGCGGCAAAGCGGCTGGGCATCACGAACGGCGTCGGCGACAACCTCTACGCGCCGAACCGGCCCATCACGCGGCAGGAGATGTTCACGCTGCTCTACAACGCGCTTGACGTCATCGGGAAGCTGCCCGTGGGCGACTCCGGCAAAACGCTCAGTTCGTTTACGGACGCCTCTCAAATCGCCTCCTGGGCCCAAGAGGCCATGGCACTGCTCGTCAAGACCGGCACGGTCGGTGGCTCCGGCGGCATGCTGACCCCCACAAGCACGACTACCCGTGCCGAGATGGCGCAGGTGCTCTACAACCTGCTCGGAAAGTAATAAGCCAAGCAACGTCACAAAAAGAGGGGTCCGGCGAGTATGCCGGGCCCCTCTTTTGCGTGTCGGAAAACCTGCGGGTTTTGCGTCAGCTCAACAGCGCCGCGGCCGTGCCGATGAGCCCCAGCACATTGCCGAGACAATGTGCGAGGATGCCGAGCCGCAGGTCCTTTTTGTACCAAACCGCGTAGGCATACGGCAGCACGGCGGCTACTCTGGTGAAAAACTCCCACGGCGAAAACAGATGGTAGAGGGAGAACAGAACGGTATTTGCGAGCGGTGCGAATTTGCCAAACCGGCCCATGCGGGGCAACAAATACCCCCTGAAATAGATTTCCTCCAGCGCAGGCCCCAAAAAACCGTTTAAAAGGAACCCGAGGATGAGGGACGGCCATATGAGCTCCGGCCTTGCTTTGACCGCTTCAATGTCGATGAGCGCCCAGTCCGGAACGCGGGAAAACACCGCCCATAGCGGCCGCTCGAGCTGCGGAATCGTCGCAAACGCGAAACCGTTGATTGACAGCAGCGAAAAAACCCATCCGAATGTCTGCAAGGGGGGCATTTTTTCCGTATAGCACAGCATTTCCCGTATTTTTGCGCCCCTGCGCTTTGCCGCAATGAATAAGAGCAGCGCCTCGCATGGAATCAGGCCTGCCGCAATGGCAATGAAAAGCGATAAGACAAACGGAAGCCCGAACCCGCCCGCCGGGCTCGAAAACAGGATTGCGACAAGCAGCACGGGAATGCCCGGAAGCAGATGGAGCAGGATGGTCTGTGGGATCGTGTGCTTTTCAATTAATTTACTGTACTTTTCAACTGTTCTGTTGTCCGTCATGCACTCACTCCTGTATAATATACGCCCGCTGTCTCTTCTCTATGAACGCCGCAAGCGCCCGCTGCCCCGACTCCCGCGCCGCGTCGTCCAAAGAGAGCGCATCATTTGGGTCCGCTTCAAAGCCCTGATACACCTCGCCGTCAAAAGAATAAATTCTGCTCAGCAGCTCCCATAAAACCGGCAATTCGCTGCCCCCAAGCCCCGCAAAAATGTCGGCGAAAAGCAGCATGCCGATTTCGCTGCATTTTTGAGTCCGGGCAAGGCCCGACGGCGTGGCCGTGACGCTGTAAGCCCGCCGGTCGGCGCGGTTTGGGTTTATTTCGACAAATCCCTTTTTGACAAGCGCGTCGACAAGCTGCCTGCAATTTTGCTTTGAAGTGCCCAGCTTTCGCGCGATGTTGTTCAGGGTCGCTTCATGTGCTCTCAGGTGCAAAATGGCCAGCATGGTCATAAACTGCCGCGTCGACAGGCCCTCAAAGCGCTTGTCACCGACTGCCTGCAACTTGTTGTTTACAGCAAATAAAGACGCATATGTCTGCTGCATGAAAAACAGGTCGCGCATAGCGCGCTCTGCAGTATCCGGCTCCATAAACCCACCTCTTGTAAAACAGATTGTTTTCTCAACTCTATCACACAGCATGCATAAAGTCAATATATTGTCTTTTTAAATGAAAGAGTTTTTCGCGGAACCCCATGACAATTGCCGCCCAAAAACTCCAACAATTGCAGGCTGTTTTTGTATACATTTTTCTTGCAATTGCGCTTTCGTTTTGATAGACTTACTGCGGCTCAAAAACAAGGAAGGCGAGTGATTTGATATGGTTGACATAGCGCAGCTCTGTGAAATCGGCATGCTCTGTATTTTCGGGGTCTCCTGGCCCTTTAATATTGCCAAGTCCCTGCGCTCCGCAACGGCGAAGGGCAAGAGCGTCATTTTTGAGGTGCTGGTCATCGCGGGCTACGGACTGGGGCTTTTCGGCAAAATCTGGAGCTATTCCCAGACGGGCGTGCTGGCCTACTCCACCTGGTTTTACATTGCCGACATCCTGATGGTCGGCATCGACCTTGCGCTCTATCTGCGCAACGTCAAGCTCGACAGGGCCCGCGACGCGGACCTTCTCAGGGCGGCCCCCCTCCGGGGCAACGCCCGGTAGCCGCAACATCTCCAAACATTACTGCATAAAAAACCGGTTTACGCCTCAGCGTAAACCGGTTTTTTTATTGAATGGACTACTTTTTAAACAACCTACTTTTTGAGCACACGGTGCAAAATGACGGCCATTTCAGCGCGGGTCAGATTGCCGACCGGGTTGATTTTGTTGCCGCTGCCGACAATGACGTTCGCCTTGACCAGCGTGGCCACCGAGATTGTGGCGTAGCTCGAAATGCCGCTGCGGTCGGTAAAGACGGAGAGGTCGCTTGAGGTGCCCTCAGTGATCGAAATCTTTTTGGCCTGCAAGGCGCGGTAGACAAAGACCATGGCGTCCTGCCTTGTGAGGGAATTGGTGGGGTAGAAGTAGTCGCCGCTCCCCTGCGCGATGCCAAGCGCCTTGGCCACCGCGACGGCGTCGTAATAGTAGCTGCCCTTGGCGACGTCTTTGAAATTGCCGCTTGTCGTCGCCGACAGGCCCAGCGCCCTGTACAGCATGAGGACGAAGTCGCCGCGGGTGATGTGGGAGCCGGGGCCGTAGCTCGAGGACCCGGTGCCCTTGACGACGCCCAGTCCGTACAGATAGTCGACCGCCTCAACGGCCCAGTAGTAGGTGGTGTTGACGTCGGTGAAGTAGCTGGAATTTTTCGGCCCCGTCACAGTGACTTTTACGGTGCCGGAGAAGGAGTCGCCATCGGTGGAGTAGCCGGTGTATGCGATGCTGACGGTGCCGGTGTACCCGTAGACCGGGACAAAGGATACCGAGGAGAGATAGGGCGAGGAGCTCCTGTAATAGGCCGTGTTCGCAACGACAGTAGAGGTGTAGCTGCCCTGTGCGGTATAGTTGTAATACAGGGCGCCGCTTGAGCTCGAGGGCAGCGAGAATTTCACATAGGAGAGGTTGTCGCCCGTCTCAGCTTTGCAGACCGTGTTGAAGTCGGCGTCGGAGAAAGTCGCCCTCAAATTATTGCTGGTGGAGTAAGTGATGTCGCTTGCCGCTCCGTAGACAATTTTAATGACGCCGGTGAAGGATTCGCCGTCCTCATCGTACCCCGTGTAATTGATGGTCACGGTGCCGGAATAGCCCGAGGTCGGCACAAAGGCCACCTTGTCGAGGTAGGGCGTGTAGTCATGGTCATAGTAGAGCTTGGTCGAGGTCGTCACCGCCGTCCCCTTGCTTGAGGAGGAGGCGTAGTTGTAATAGAGTTTTCCTGTCGAGGAGGAGGGCAGCGAAGCAATTCTGATGTAATTGAGGGTCTCATAGTCGGCGTCCTCGCAGACGTCGTTGAAGTCGTCCCCGTCGAAGACAACCGTCTCGTTTTTATCTGCGGTGTAGGTGACGGCGTCGACGTCGCCGTCCTCTCTCACCGTGATTTTAATGACGCCGGTGAAGGACTCCCCGTCCTCGTCGTAGCCTGTGTAATTGATGGTCACGGTGCCGGTGTAGCTCGAGGCCGGCACAAAGGCCACTTTGTCGAGATAGGGCGTGTAGTCATGGTCGTAGTAGAGCTTGGTGGAAGTCGTCACCGACGTGCCCTTGCTCGAGTCGGAGGTGTAGTTGTAGTAGAGCTTGCCCGCTGAGGAGGAGGGCAGCGACTTGATTTTGATGTAGTCGAGCGTCTCGTAATCGGCGTCCTCGCAGACCTCGTTGAACTCGTCCCCGTCGAAGACGATTGTGTCACCCTTGTCGGTCTCGAAAGTGACGGCGTCGACGTCCCCTTCATCCACAACCGTGATTTTGATGACGCCGGTGAAAGACTCCCCGTCCTCGTCGTAGCCTGTGTAATTGATGGACACGGTGCCGGTGTAGCTCGAGGCCGGCACAAAGGCCACCTTGTCGAGGTAGGGCGTGTAGTCATGGTCGTAATAGAGCTTGGTGGAAGTGGTCACCGATGTGCCCTTGCTCGAGTCGGAGGTGTAGTTGTAATAGAGCTTGCCCGCTGAGGAGGAGGGCAGCGACTTGATTTTGATGTAGTCGAGGGTGTCGTAGTCGGCGTCCTCGCAGACCTCGTTGAACTCATCCCCGTCGAAGACGATTGTGTCGCCCTTGTCGGTCTCGAAAGTGACGGCGTCGACATCTCCGTCATCCGCCACCGTGATTTTGATGATGCCGGCGAAAGACTCCCCGTCCTCGTCGTAGCCTGTGTAATTGATGCTCACGGTGCCGGTATAGCTCGAGGCCGGCACAAAAGCCACCTTGTCGAGATAGGGCGTGTCATCGGTGTCATAGTAGAGCTTGGTCGAGGTCGCCACCGCCGTGCCCTTGCTTGAGGAGGAGGTGTAGTTGTAGTAGAGCTTACCCGCTGAGGAGGAGGGCAGCGCTTTTATTTTAATGTAATTGAGGGTCTCGTAATTGGCGTCCTCGCAGACGTCGTTGAACTCATCCCCGTCAAAGACGACGGTCTCGCCCTTGTCGGTCTCGAAAGTGACGTCGTCGACGTCGGTGTCCTTGTCCTCCACCTCGATTTTAAAGGTGGCGGAATAGACCTCCCCGTCCTCATCATACCCCGTGTAATTGATGCTCACGGCGCCGGTATAGCTCGAGGCCGGCACAAAGGCCACTTTGTCGAGGTAGGGCGTGTCATCGGTGTCATAGTAGAGCTTGGTGGAAGTCGCCACCGACGTCCCCTTGTTCGAGTCGGAGGTGTAGTTGTAGTAGAGCTTGCCCGCTGAGGAGGAGGGCAGCGCGTTGATTTTGATGTAGTCAAGGGTGTCAAAGCCCGCGTCCTCACAGGCGTCGTTGAAGTCATCCCCGTCGAGTACGACGGTCTCGCCCTTCTCAGTCTCGAAAGTCACTGTGTCGACAGAGACCGCTTTCACGGTGAGGACAATTTTCCCGGTATAGGTGACGTCGCCCACATCCCAGGCGGTGTAGTTGACGGTGACGGTACCGGTGTAGCCCGAAGCCGGCACAAAGGTGACTTTGGAGAGGCTCGGGTTGGTGCTCCGATAGTACTGGTCGGTCGCTTTGACCGCCGCGTCATAGCTGGAGGAGGAGGTGTAGTTGTAATACAGCTTGCCTTGACTGGTGGAGGGCAGCGTGAACTTCACATAGGAGAGATTTGCGCCGGTCGCGGCGGCACAGACCGTGTTAAAGGCCGTCGCGCTGAAAGTGACCTTCGAGTTCTTGTTGACGGTGTAGGTCACGTCGCCGACATTGTAGCTGACGGCGATGGAGCCGGTGCCGGAACCCGAGTACCCCGCCTCATTGGAGGCGCGCCAGCTGAAGGTGGCGGTGCCGGCAGCGCTGCCCGTGAACTTCAGGGTTGAAATGGCCGAAGCCGAAAAAGTTCTGGTCTCGTTGAAGGCGGTTGAGCCGGCGTACCAGGTGCCGTACCCCGTGCCCGTCGGCGTGATTTCAACTTCGGCCAGCGTCCCGTCGTTCATGTCGCAGGCGCCCGTGAAGTCGGCGGCCGAAAAAGTCAGCGTGGCGAGGGCGTTGACCGATTTGGAGATGGCCGACTTGACGGTTGGCGGCGTCACTTTGGTGATGACAATCTCAATGCTCCCCGTCCCGACGGGGTCGTCGGTGTCGTCGGTCTCCCCGCTCTCAAAGGCACTGACCGTATAAAAGACCGAACCGGAATCCGTGGCCTCAAAAGTGAGGGTTCCGACTTCATCCATTTCGATAAGGCTGCCGAGGGCGTAGGTTTTGCCGCCCAGCTTCAGCTCACCGAAGCTCGGAATAATTCCGGTAATCCGAATGCCCCCGATCGGATTCCCGTCATTGGCGGTATACTTGGCCTCGAAATCGCTCGAAGCAAAGTGAACAACGCTCGGCAGCAAGGCGCTCTTGGAGATGGTGCCGGAAAACTCCGGCTCCTCATAGGGCCTTGCGTCGACTTCGATGGAATAGGTCGTGGTGTAAACCGGCCTTGGCTCGGCCTCGCTTTCGAGAGAATAGGCGACCGTCATTTGCACCGCGCTCCCGTCAACCGTGGCCGTCGACGCGCCGGGTGTGAAACTGGCCACAACGTTGGTGTAGGCGTCGCCCCATCTGAGGTCAATGCCGGCGGAGAGGTCGACCTCCGTGGTGTCGAAGTCGCGCGTCGTCAGCGCGACGCTGCGCGTCGAACCTGAAAGCGACTTCGAGTCCGTCTCGTTGTGTCCGATGGAGGTCAGCACCGGCTCGTTGTCAAGGGCCATGGGTGCCGGCAGCATGCCGCAGACCAAGGCGAACAGCAGTATGAAGGCCATACCCCTCTTCACTGTATTTCTCACATCACATTCCTCCTGAAATGAAAATAGTATGATGCTCCCCATTTTACGGGTGCACTTTTTAGGTGGGCCGCGCCCTGTACGCCCGCGGGCGTCCCGGTGGTGCGTCCCGGTGGTGCGTCCCACATTTTTTCGTACAAAATAAAGACGCACCCGTCAGGCACTTGTTCCGGCCCGGCGGCATGATTTGACAATTTTCAAGAAATTTTTTCTACTTGCTTTTGTGTAGCTCTTATGTAGATTCTATCATCTAAATCAAGATTTGTCCATTTATTTCCTGAACGTTACAATATTTTTCATGTGGATTACATGCGAATTACAGCATTTTCCTGCCTGCGTGCAGGCGCAAAAAAAGTCCGGGACCGCGCCGGGCGGTCGGTATATAAGCATTTCATGGGTATAAAAAAAAGCCCTTCCGGGCGTTTCTTAGTGCCGTCAGACGGCGATTTCGCTTTGCGCCGACAGAGGCTTTTTCTCCAGCATGAACTCTTCAAAAGTCACGGCGTTTGCGTTGATGACCAGCTCCTGTGGAAATTCGCATATTTCGATTAGCTCTTGCGCATGAATGAAATTTCCGACATCGTAGAAGACGTGGCTGTCGCTTCCGACCATGATTCTCGCACCGATCGCCTTGCATGCCTTCAGCATCTGCGTGGCGTTTTGCCATCCGCCTTTGCGGGATGTATTGGGCGACAGTGAGGAGTTGTTGAGCTCCAGTGCCGTGCCGGTCCGCTTTGCGGCAAGGGCGAGTTCTCCGTAGTTCAGCGGATACCGGCTGTCGTCCGGATGTCCGATGATCTTCACATACGGGTTCTCCATTGCCCCGATGACCGCCGCCGTGTTGCGGGCGATGCCCATGTCCTCCACCACGATGTCGTGAAGGCTGGCAATGACGTAGTCAAGCGAGTCGATTGCCCGCTCCGGGACGTCGATAGTGCCCTTGTCGTCCAGAATGTTGGCTTCCGCGCCCTTGAGCAGTCGAACGCCGCCGATCGTTCCGCCAAGCACTTTCAGGTTGTAAAAATACCCCGGTATCGTCGTTCCCCTCATTCCCGGCGTGTGGTCCGAGACGCCGTAATACAGGAGTCCCGCCTCCCGCGCCTGGTCGAGGTTTTCCTTTAAGGTGCTGTACGCGTGACCGCTTGCCAGCGTGTGGGTGTGCAAGTCTGCAATTATTTTCGTTTTTCTTTCCTCCTTTCTCATTTTTTCAGTCTCAGTGTAGCATTCACCTGTTAAAAATAATGCCCACCGCATGTTAAATATCTGTAAAATTTGTTTAACGGCCGAAACATTCTGAAAAAAAGCGCAAAATTAATGTGCTTCTGAAGACACGCTTAAAGCGAAATGATATAATTGCAACCACAGGTTGCGAAAAAGAACTCTGCGATTGGTGGCAGAAGGCCTTTATCTCCGGTATGCTTTTGACAACTACATAAAGGAGAGACGAAAATGACGCTGTGCGATAAAATTCAGCTCATGCGAAAAAAGTGCGGCCTGTCTCAAGAGGAGCTGGCCGAAAAGCTCGAGGTGTCGAGGCAGTCGGTCTCGAAATGGGAGCAGGGCCAGGCCCTCCCCGAGATGTCAAAGCTCCTTTTGCTCTCTGAGCTTTTCGGCGTATCGACAGACTTCCTGCTCAAGGATGCCCTTGAGGCGGACCCCGCCCCGGGCACATCCTTTCCCGAGGCGCCCTCTGCCGGCGCACCTTTTGCCGACACGCCTGTCGCGGGAAAAGCGAGTGCCCCCGGCACTCTGTGGATTGTGGTGGGGGTTGCCGTAATTTTGGCTGCGCTCCTCTTGTCCAAGGGGCTTTTTGACCGGCCGCCGGACACTCCGCAGCCCGCGGGGGCCTTTCCCGCCGACCTTGCGGCGCTGCGCGGGGAGATTTTTGACTGTGCCATTCAAAACCGGTTTGACTACGTCCCTTTTTTCGACGGGGAGGACGGGGCTCCCGCCGACGCCACCGAGTATCTGTTTTACGCCTTCTCCATCAACCTTGAGGGCTGGGGCGAGGACAAGGGCGTCATGACAAAGGGCTATGTCGAAATGGTGGCAAGGGAGCACTTCGGGGTCACTGCCCTTGAGCACAAGTCCATGTGGAAAGGCTGGGACTTCGACGGGGAGAAATACATCGCCGTCCCCTCCAGCATCGCAGACCTGCCGTTTTATGTGCTTGACAAATACGCGGCATATGAGGACGAAAGTGGGCGCATCGTCTATGAGGTCACGGCCCGGCACTGCAACTACCTCGACATCGCCGTCTCGGGGGACGAGGCGCTTGCGGCCATACGGGAGCTCATCGTCTCAAACAATACGGAGAGGCTAAACACGATTAATACTGAGTTCTTTAAATTCTATATTGACGACAAGGCCAACTTCGACAAGTACGACGACGCCGTCGTCTTCCTTGAGCACAAGCTCTATGAGTAAGCGTAAAAAGAGACCCCCCGGCTTCGCCGAGGGGTCTCTTTTTACTGTCTGCGGGCGGCGACCGCCTTTTCAAGGCGGGCCATGGCCTCTTTCATCGTGGCCCTTGTGCAGGCCGCGTTCATGCGGGCAAAAGAGCCGCAGCCGGGTCCGAACTCGTGGCCGTAGACAAGGCCGAGCTTTGCCTCTTTGACGAGGAAGTCGGCAAGGGCGTCCCCTTCAAGCCCAAGCCCCGAAAAGTCGAGCCACATAAGATAGGTCCCCTCCGGCCTGTACGCCGCGATTTCCGGAATGCGCTCCTTTATAAAGCCGACGGCGTAGTCGAGGGTGCCCTCAATGTAGGCGTTGACCTCCCGGAGCCACTTCTCACACTCGGGGTCGCCGTACAGCACGTCGATGCCGATGGTGGCAAAGACATTGTCGAGTGTGGTGGCGATGGTTGAAAGCGATTTGCGGTACTGCGCCATGAGCCACTCGTTTTGGATGAAAACGGAGGCGCTGGCAAGCCCCGCCACGTTGAAGGACTTGTTGGGCGACATCATGGTGACACACCGCTGCGCCATCTCGGGCAGGCTGCCCATCGGATGGTGCGTGACCCCGTTTCGGACAATGTCGCAGTGGACCTCGTCCGAGATGACCCACATATCGTATTTGTTGCAGAGCTCGGCGAGGCGGGAGAGCTCCTCCATGGTCCAGACCCGGCCGGTCGGGTTGTGGGGCGAGCAGAAAATGAGCACTTTGGGTTTATGCGCTTTGACCTTTGCCTCAAAGTCCTCAAAGTCGATTTTGTAGCCCTCTTCGGTCTTGATGAGCCCGGAGGTGACGAGCTTTCGGCCCTTGGCCTCGACAATGTCGAAAAGCGAGTCGTAGTTGGGCATGTGGATGATGCAGCTGTCTCCTTTTTCGGTCAGGGCGTCGAGCAGGAAGTTCAGGGCCGGAATGACGCCGGGCGGGCACCAGCAGATGGCCTCCTTGGGCAGTTTCCAGTTAAAGCGGCGGGAGAGCCAGTTTTGAATGATGTCAAAGTACTTGGCGTCCCGCTGGGTATAGCCGAAAATGCCGTGGTCGACGCGCTCTTGGAAGGCGTCAATGAGGGGCTGCGCACAGCGGAAGTCCATGTCGGCCGTCCACATCGGCAGCACGTCCTCGGTCCCGTACAGCCGCATGCTGCTGTCCCACTTGTAGGAGTGTGTACCCCGCCGTTCAATCGGCGTATCAAAGTTGTTCATCTGCTGCGCTCCTTCTCTTTTGTGGGGCCGCCCCCGCTTTTTTGCTTTTCCCTTTTTGCGCCTTCAGCTTGTCCGACGCGGTTTTGAGTTTAAGCAGTCTTTGCTCGTCCGCCTTGTCGCCGGGCGCAGCCTCTATTGGCGGCGTGCCGGAGGCTTCAGGCGGCGGAAAGCGCTCCTTCAGGCGCGCCTCAAAGGCCGCAAACGCCGCCTCACTTGCCGCTGCCCGCTCTTTCCCGACCGACAGTCGGCCGCTCGCCGTGGCCGACTCCGCGACGGTCAGAATCCCGGCTTCGATATCCCCCTCGACGACGCCGACAATTTCCACTTCCGGCGCCGTGACCCTGCCTGTTACACGGCCGGTGACAATGAGCTTGTCTTCGCAGGTCACGTCTCCCGTGACAGCGCCGGCGAGGGTCAGGGGCCCATTGGAAATCAGGGCGCCGTTGACGGTGACGCCCTCAGGCAAAAAACCGCAGGCTTCACGCTCCATGCCCATCCCTCCCGCAGCGAAAGTATCATCTAAAATATACCATAGCCGCGCGCAAAGTTCAAGGCGGGAAAAGCCTGCGGCCTTGCCGCTACCGGCGCCGCTGGGAGCGCTTGGAGGGGTCGGTCAGCGTGACGAATTTTATGGCGCAAAAGTCGCAGATGATGTAGGCTCCGGCCGTTTCGTCATACAGTGTGATATAGCTCGCTGCGACCTCATAGAGAAGTCCGGATTTGGAGACCATATTGTCGTTCCCCATGAGGAACTCCACAATGACATTCCTGCCGATACAGCGCAGCAGCGCCTCCTGTACCGAGCCCTCCGCCGGACGGGCAGCATTCATGCGGTCGTCCGGCTGATACACCTCGCGGTCCTTCTCTTTTTGCAGGTCGCTCTTTTTATCGGTCGTATTCATGACGCCCTCCTTCAGTCTCTCGCAAATTCGGTCGCAGAGCAGCAAGGCGGTGGCCGCCCCGCCGGATATGCCCTAAATGCGGATTTCCCCGCACGGCGTGTGCACATTACCTAAAATATATGCCTGTTTCTTTGTGATGTTTACAAACAGGTTATTGAACATTTCACGTTTTGCCTATATAATGACTCTACTAAGGGGGGATTCGGTTGAATCTGCCAAATCGAATTACGGTTGTCCGGATGCTGCTGGTGCCGGTTTTCACCGTCGTGCTGATGGAGGTCGCGCCGCCGGCGGGTCCCATGGCGGCGCTTGCGATTTTCGCCCTTGCCGCCGCGACCGATAAACTGGACGGCGTCATCGCCCGCAGCCGCGGGCTCGTCACCACTTTCGGCAAGTTCCTCGACCCCCTTGCCGACAAACTGCTTGTCATCGCCGCCCTGTTTTGCCTGACCGCCATGGGACGATGTAGCCCCTATCTCGGCGTTCTCATTGTCGCCAGAGAGCTCATTGTCACCTCGTTTCGAATTGTCGCGATGGGCTCCGGCATTGAGCTGGCGGCCGACCGCTGGGGAAAATATAAAACCCTGCTTCAGGTGACGTCGATCTGTGCCATTCTGCTCGGCCTCGTCTATGAGCCGGCCGCATTTTTAGGGCAGCTGCTGCTCTATGCCGCAACTGCGATGACGCTCTTTTCCGGGTGGCACTACCTCAGCGCCAACTGGGCTTGCATCGGAAAAGACATGTAGAAAGGATGCTTTATGAAACTGTATAACGACCTGAATAGAAAAAAAGAGGATTTTGTCCCGGTCGACCCGGAACTTGTGCGCATTTACTCCTGCGGGCCCACGGTCTACGACTTCTTCCATGTCGGAAACGCCCGCCCCTTTATCATATTCGACACGCTGCGCCGCTATCTGATTTACCGCGGGTATAAGGTCAAGTTTGTGCAAAACTTCACCGACATTGACGACAAGATCATCCGGCGCGCAAACGAGGAGGGCACCACTTCGGCTGAACTCTCCGAGCGGTTTATTAAGGAGTACTACACCGACGCCAAGGGGCTTGGCATTCACAAGGCCGACGTCCACCCCAAGGCCACTGAGGTCGTGCCCGAAATCATTGAGATGATTGAGACCTTAATTGAAAAGGGCCACGCCTATGCGTCGGTGGGCGACGTCTACTACCGCACCCTCTCCTTCCCCGAGTACGGCAAGCTGTCCCACCAGCCCATTGACGACCTGATGTCGGGCGCCAGGGTCGACGTCTCGGAGATCAAGGAGAACCCGCTCGACTTCGCCTTGTGGAAGGCCGCCAAGCCCGGCGAGCCGGCGTGGGAGTCCCCCTGGGGCCCCGGCCGCCCCGGCTGGCACATCGAGTGCTCGGCCATGGCCAAAAAGTTCCTCGGCGACACCATTGACATTCACGGCGGCGGGCAGGACCTCATTTTCCCCCACCATGAAAATGAGATCGCCCAGTCCGAGGGCGCCAACGGCAGTGAGTTCGCCCGCTACTGGGTGCACAACGGCTACCTCAACATCGACAACCAGAAGATGAGCAAGTCCTTGGGCAACTTCTTCACGGTGCGCGACGCCTCGGCCGCCTACGGATATGACACCATTCGCTTCTTTATGCTGTCGTCCCATTACCGCAGCCAAATCAACTACAGCAGAGAGACGCTTTCGCAGGCCAAAGCCGGACTTGAGCGGCTCAAAAACTGCCGCGCAAACCTTGTCTTCCTGCTTGACAAGTCGGGCGAGGGCGGCCTCTGTGAAAACGAAAAGGCCGTCATGGAGAAACTTGAGGGCTGCAAAGCCGACTTTATTGACGCGATGGACGACGACCTCAACACGGCCGACGCCATTTCCGCCATTTTCGAAATGGCCCGGCTCCTGAACGCCGCCACGATGGAGAGCCCTACAAAGGCCTTTGTCGAATCGGGGCTTGCCCTTTTCGACGAACTGACCGGCGTGCTCGGCATTCTGGGTGAAGATGCCGAAGATGAGGACGCGGCCGAAATTGAGGCCCTCATCGCCGAGCGGCAGGCGGCCCGCAAAGCCAAAGACTTCGCCAAATCCGACGCCATCCGCGACAAGCTGACCGCCATGGGCATCCTGCTCGAAGACACGCCGCAGGGCCCCAAGTGGCGCAGGGCATGAGGGCAAGTGAACTGAGCGGCGAGACTCTCGCCTACCTCGGCGACGGCGTCTATGAGCTGATGGTGCGGGAAAGCCTCATTGAAAAGACCAACACGACAAGCGGAAAGCTCCACACCGCCGCCCAGAAATATGTGGGCGCAAAGGGGCAGGCCAAAGCCATGCGGCTCATTGAGCCGCTGCTGACCGAGGAGGAGCTGCGCTACGCGCATCTCGGCCGCAACGCCCACCTGACGGCAAGCAAAAAGTCCGACCCCGCTTCCCACACCGCGGCGTCGGGGCTGGAGGCCCTCTTTGGGTACCTCTACGCCGAAGGGCGCAGGGACAGGGTCAGCGAGCTCTTTGCCGTCATTTTGGAGAGTTTGAACTAACACATGTGGCGGGCAGCCCCGTGGGGCTGCCCGCCGCTTTAGAATGGCGCAAAACCTAAGGGGTTTTCCGCCAAGTGAGCGGTGCCCTTCCCGCGCGAAGCGGTGCCCTTCCCGCGCGAAATGAATTCGCGCTCACGGGCGGCATTTAATTGCCTTATTTT
>DATMZG010000089.1:0-85711 GCA_035560415.1 Candidatus Acidiferrum sp.
TACTAATTATGTCTAAATTACTAAATAAATCTAAACCGCGCCGACGCTCTCTATTTAGACAGCGCAGAGAAAAATCGGTTCCGCCACCCGCTTCAATTTGTCGTCGTCATTTTGTCGGTCTGGACAAAGATGACCCGGCCCGAGTGGGTCACCAGCACCGCTTTGACGCCCGAGAGCAACGTCTCGGTCACAAGTCCCCCGCTCTGGTCGTAGACCGCCCCGCCCCCGTCGTAGACGATGGCGGTGCGCCCCGCGGCGCAGGACAGATACCGCACTTCGCGGTCGGTCTGGGCCAGTCCCGTCTGCGAGAGCCTGCCGTCCAGCATGACAAGCGCCCCGCCGCCCCCCACCGCGTACCGGCTCAGCAGCAGCGCCGTGCTGCCGGAGGAATCCATGGAGACGCCGAGCAGCTCGCTGTCCCCAGCCTCGTAGACCGCTTTTTGCTCCCCCGTCCTCCCGTCAAAAGAGACGACGCGCCGGTCGGTGACGACCGTGATGACCCCGCTCTGGAGCCGCAGCGACACCACGAGCTCGTCCGGCAGCTCAATGACAATCGCCGGCTCCTCTTTTGTGCGCTCGAGGACCGTGACGGTCGAGTTCAGGCCGCCGTCCGCCACGTCAAAGCCCGCCACGACCATGCGGCCGCCGCTGTCGACCCGCACGGCCGCAAGATAGCTGCTGGCGAGCTTCCAGACGTAGGCCGGTTTCCCGTAGCTGTTGTAGAGCGTCACGACGGCGCGAAACTCCGGGTCCTCCTCGGCGACGGCATACCAGCCCCCGTCGCCGATGTCGGCGTCAATGATGGGCCGCTCGGCTGAAAAGCGCTCAATGACCGAGACCCCCGAGCAGATGAGCAGGTCCTTGCCGCCCCTGTCAAAGGCGATAAACCGGCTGTCCGACGAGACGATGTTGGGGTTTCCCAAAGCCACCGCCTCGTCAAGCGACGCGGTGCCGTCCTTTCGGTAGACGGCAAGCCTCGACTGGGACAGCAACACAAGGTTTTCTTTATTCGCGGCGCAGGCCGTCTTGCCCGACATGTCAAAGCTTAAGGGGATTTCGACAAGCTCCCCGGCACCTTCGCCTGTGCGCATGAGGGCGGCCATGCGCAGCTTAATGGAATAATAGTCGATGTCGTGCCGGAAAATGATGAGCATGAGACCCGCCAAAAAGAGCGCCACGGCCAAAATACGCCCGGCTTTCTTTCTGAGCCGGCGGCGCTTTCTGGCTACAGCGTTGTCAACGAGCTTCGGCGCTGTCTCGTTCATGACGGGTCACCCCCGAGCGCCGGATAATACACCTTTGCGAGCGCAAGCCCGCAGGCCGGTGCCGTGGAGCCGGCCGCAGACCGGTCGCATGCGGCAATGGCCGAAGTCACATCAATGCCCTCCACAAGGGTACCGACCATGATGCGCACCATGTGGTAGAGAAATCCGTCTCCCCGCACCCGGACGGTCAGCATGCCCTGCGAATACACCGCCTCGCACAAGTATATGGTCCGGCGGGTATCCTCTATGCTGCTGCCGGCCGCCATGAAGGAGGCAAAGTCGTGCGCCCCCTCAAAAAGTGGGGCGTTTTGGATGACGCCCGCGACGTCAAAGGGCGCGGGGTGGTGCCAGCTCGTCGCCGCCTCAAAGACATTGCGGTAACGGGGCGTCCAAATGCGGTAGTGGTACTCCTTCCAGGCGGCGCTGTACCGGGGGTGAAAGTCAAGCGGAACTTCTATTACTTCCGACACCGAGATGTCGCCGGGCAGGTTGGCGTTCAGTGCCCGCGCAAGTTTATCCGCCGCAAAGTCCGACGCCGTCCTTGTCGTGCAGAAATATTCTAAGGCGTGAACCCCTGCGTCTGTGCGCCCGCAACCCGTGACCGGGACCTCATCGCCCAGCAGCAGCCGCAGCGCCTGCTGGAGCGTCCCCTGCACGGTGGGGGCGCCCTTTTGCACCTGAAAGCCGGCGTAGGCGCCGCCTAAAAAAGAGAGTTTGATGAGCAGCTGTCGCTCCACGGCGGCGCCTCCTTTCGGCTGTTGTCAGGCTTAATAGGGCAGACCGTTTGCCCAGAGCACGCCGCCCAGTAGCGCGAAGAGAATGACGACGGCCGCGACGTCGATACCGCCGACCTTCATGACCTTTAGGCGGGTGCGCCCGGCCCCGCCGTGGTAACAGCGGCACTCCATGGCGATGGCGAGCTCGTCCGCCCGGCGGAAGGCCGAGACGAAGAGCGGCACCAAAATCGGCACTAAAGCCGTCGCCCGTTTGACAATTCCGCCGCTCTCAAAGTCGGCGCCCCTGGCCTTCTGGGCGTTCATGATTTTGTCGGTCTCTTCAATTAAAGTCGGAATAAACCGCAGCGCAATCGTCATCATCATGGCGAGCTCGTGCACCGGCAGGCCGACTTTCTTGAATGGCCCTAAGAGCCGCTCAATGGCGTCGGTCAGCATGATGGGCGACGTCGTGTAGGTGAGCAGTGACGTGCCGATGATGAGGAACATGATGCGCAGCACCATGAAGGCCGCGGACCGCAGCCCCTCCCAGGTCGGCTTGAAAATGCCGAGCACAAAGATTGGGGTGCCGGGGGTGTAGAAGATGTTGATGGCCGAGGTGATGACGATGATGACCATGAGGGGCTTGACGCTTTTGAGCACTGTCTTGAGGGGGGTCTTGGACGAGACGATGACGACAGTGAGGAAGACCGCAATGACCCCGTAGGCCGCGAAGGTCTTGACAAAGAAGAGCCATGCGATATAGAGGATGACGCAGATGAGCTTAACTCTGGCGTCCATCTTGTGGACAAAGGAGTGGCCGGGGAAAAACTGGCCCAGTGTGATGTCCTTAAGCATGGGCCACCCCCCTCTCGTCGCAGAGCCGGAGGATCTCCCGCTGCGCGTCCTCCAGGGTGTAGACGCCGCCCGGGACCGGCAGGCCCCGGTCGCGAAGCCCCATGAAGACCTTCGTGATCTGCGGAATGTCGAGCCCCATGGCCTCAAGCTCCCGGGCCCGCTCAAAGACGGCGCGGGTCTCATCGTACATCGCGACCTTGGCGTGGCTGATGACCAGCACCCGGTCGGAGTGGCGGGCCACGTCCTCCATGCTGTGCGAGACCAATATGACGGTGGTGCCGGCCTCCCTGTGGTAGTCGTGAATGCGGGAGAGAATTTCGTCTCTGCCCTGCGGGTCAAGTCCCGCCGTCGGCTCGTCGAGCACTAAGACCCGCGGCTTCATGGCCAGAACGCCGGCGATTGCCACCCGGCGCTTTTGCCCGCCCGAGAGCTCAAAGGGCGAAAGCCCCAGCATGCCCTCCTCAATGCCGACCATGAGGGCGGCCTCCCGCACGTTGCGGTCAATCTCCTCCTCGGAGAGCCCCATGTTGACAGGCCCGAAGGCGATGTCCTTGTAGACCGTCTCTTCAAAGAGCTGGTATTCCGGGTATTGGAAGACAAGTCCCACTTCAAAGCGCACCTGCCGGATTTTTGCGGGCTGCGCCCAGATGTCCTTGCCGTCCAGCAGCACCTTGCCGGCACTCGGCTTCATGAGCCCGTTTAAGTGCTGCACCAGAGTCGACTTGCCGCTGCCGGTGTGGCCGATGACCCCAATGAATTCGCCTTTGGGCAGTCCCAACGTGATGTCCTCAACGGCTGTCTTCTGAAACGGGGTGCCAAGGCTGTAGGTGTATGTGACATGCTGGAGCTCTAAAATGTCCATGTCACACACCCCCCTCAAACAGCGCCGCAATGGCCTCCTGCGCCTCGTCCGGCGTCAGCACCTCGGGGAGGGCCGGCAGCTTTTTCCGCAGCCCATGGACCAAGGCCGCCGCCTGCGGCGCCTCGAGCCCGAACGCCTGCAGCTCCTCCTGCCGGCAAAAGACCTCTTGGGGCGTGCCGTCCATCGCGATTTTGCCGCCGTCCAGCACCACAATGCGGTCGGCCATGGCCGCCTCGTTCATGTAGTGGGTGATGAGCACGATCGTGATGCCCTCGTCACGGTTGAGGCTCTGGATGGTCTTCAGCACCTCTTTGCGGCCCTGCGGGTCGAGCATGGCCGTCGGCTCGTCGAGCACGATGCAGAGCGGGCGCATGGCGATGATGCCGGCGATGGCCACCCGCTGCTTTTGTCCGCCCGAGAGCTGGTGGGCCGCGTGCTCGCGGTATTCCCACATGTCGACGGCTTTGAGCGCGTGTTCCACCCGCTGCACAATCTCCTTTTGGGGCACCCCGAGGTTTTCGGGGGCGAAGGCGACGTCCTCCTCCACGATGGTGGCGACGATCTGGTTGTCGGGGTTTTGGAAGGCCATGCCGGCCCGCTGCCGGATGTCGAAGAGCCGCTCCGCATCCATCGTGTCAATGCCGTCGACATAGACCTTGCCGCCTGACGGCAGCAGCACGGCGTTGAAATGCTTGGCCAAAGTCGACTTGCCGCTGCCGTTTTGCCCGATGACGGCCACAAAGGAGCCGCGCCCTATCGTAAGGTCAATCTTGTCCAAAACAGTGCGCTCCCCCTCTTCCCCCGAGTATATAAAGGAGAGCGCCTGCGTTTCAATCATTTTTGCGCTCATGAAAACCTCCAGTAAGCGGATGCGCCCGCCGGCAGCGGGGGTGAGCCCGTGACCGGCAGCCCGAGCTCGTCGGCAAAGACCGTGCCGCCAAAGCGTTTTCCCACGGTCTTGCCGAGAATATAGGCCATGACCGAGGGCGAAAGCCCCGTCGTGTAGGAGTTGATGAGGAAAAAGAGCGGCTCGTCCGACAGCACGCCGGCGCAGAGCTCCACGAAGGGGTAAATCGACTGCTCAAGCTTCCAGAGCTCGCCCGTCGGCCCCCTGCCGTAGGAGGGCGGGTCCATGATGACGGCGTCGTACTTCTTGCCCCGGCGGAGCTCCCGCTCGACGAATTTCCGGCAGTCGTCGACGATGTACCGGATGGGGGCCTGCGAAAGCCCCGACAGCGCCGCGTTTTCGCGGGCCCAGGCCACCATGCCCTTCGACGCGTCGACGTGGCAGACAGACGCCCCCGCGGCAGCCGCCGCCAAGGTCGCCCCGCCCGTATAGGCAAACAGGTTGAGCACCGAGACCGGCCTGCCGGCGTTTTTAATGAGCTCGCCGCAATAGTCCCAGTTGCAGGCCTGTTCGGGGAAGATGCCGGTGTGCTTGAAGCCCATCGGCTTGATGGCAAAAGTGAGCGCGCCGTAGCCAATCTGCCATACTTCCGGCAGGGCGCGGATTTCCCAGCTGCCGCCGCCCTTGTGCGAGCGGTGGTAGCGCGCGTTTGCGGTGTGCCACCGCGGGTCTGTCTTTGGGGTCTCCCAGATGACCTGCGGGTCGGGCCGGATGAGCGTGTAGTCGCCCCAGCGCTCAAGCTTTTCCCCAGCAGAAGTGTCAATCACCTCATAGTCCTGCCAGCCGTCTGCCAGAAACATGCGCTCATCCCTCCTTTTTGAGCATTTTCGCCGCGTAGTTTGCCATGAGCTTTTTTACGGTGCCGCCAAAGTCGATTTCAAGCAGCTGGTCGCCGCCCGTCTCCTTGACCGAAAGCACCCGCCCGGCGCCGAAGCTGCCGTGGCGCACAAGGTCGCCCGCCTCGTATTTGACCGCCGCCTGCTGCGGGGCCGGCTTGAAAACCGCCTTCGGAACTGTGGGCAATGCCTGCAGGTCCCACGGGACCCGCACGCCCGCACGCTCTTTCCTCTTTTGCTCACCCATGTCCTCGATGTACTGCTGGGGAATCTCCTTCAAAAACCGGGAGGGCTGGGGGTAGAGCGTATTGCTGAACATTCGCCGCATAGCGGCGCAGGTCAAAAAAAGGCGGCTCTTGGCTCTCGTGATGGCGACATAGCAGAGCCTGCGCTCCTCCTCCATCTCTTTAGGCTCCATGAGCACCCGCCCGGACGGGAAGAGCTCCTCCTCCATGCCGGTCAAAAAGACGATGGGGAACTCCAGTCCCTTCGCCGAGTGTATCGTCATGAGGGAGACGTAGCCCGCCGCCTCGTCGTAGGCGTCGAGGTCGGTGGCAAGGGCCGCCCCCTCGAGAAAGCCCGCAATCGTGGGCTCCGGGTCGCTCTCCTCATATTTTGCCACGTTTTCGCTCAAAGTGCCGATATTTGCGGTGCGGTCGCGCCCGTCGGCCGTGTCCTGCGCCCGCACATAGTCGAGGTAGCCGGTCTTTTCAAGCACGGCCGCCAGCACTTCGGTGGGCAGGGCATGCCCCGCAAACTCCGTCAGCTCCGCAATCATTACGGCAAAGGCTTTGAGCTTTGCGGCCGCCCTCGAGAGGTCGGCGTAGGCGTCGGCCGCCGCCGCGATTTCCAGCATTGTGGCGCCCTCGGCGGCCGCAATGCGCGTCAGGGTCTCAACCGTCGCCTCTCCGATTCCCCGCTTTGGCTCGTTGATGATGCGGGCAATGCGCAGCGTGTCCTCCTTGTTGACGAGGGCCGTCAGGTAGGCGACGACATCCTTGACCTCTTTGCGCTCGTAGAACTTCATGCCGCCGAAAATGCGGTAGGGAAGCCCGGATTTGATGAGCGTCTCCTCAATGACGGCCGACTGGGCGTTGGTGCGGTAGAGCACCGCAAAGTCGTTGTAGGGGCGCCCGGCCGCCGACATGGCCAGCGCTTGGTCTGCGATGAACTGCGCTTCGGCGTAGGCATCGTCCCCCCTGAAAAAGCCCACCTTCTCCCCCTCCGGGGCGCTTGTCCAGAGATTTTTGCCCTTGCGGGAGGTGTTGCGGGAGATGGCCGAGTTGGCGCAGGCGAGAATGGTTCCGGTCGAGCGGTAGTTTTGCTCCAGCTTGATGACGGTGCAGTCCGGGTGCCGGGACTCAAAACTCAGGATGTTCTCAATGGTCGCCCCGCGAAAGCTGTAAATGCTCTGGTCGTCGTCACCGACCACCATGATGTTGCCGCCGCCCTCGGCCAGAAGCTCGGTCAGAATAAACTGTGCGCGGCTGGTGTCCTGATATTCGTCGACCAGCACATAGTCGTACCGCCTGCGGTAGGCCTCCCGCACGTCCGGGTGCTCTTGCAGCAGTCTCACCGTGTTGAAAATGAGGTCGTCAAAGTCCATAGCGCCGGCGGATTTGAGCTTGCGCTGGTAGAGCTCGTAGACCTTCGAGATGCGGGAGAGCCGATAGTCCGACTCAGTCGCCTTGGCAAAGGCCTCGGGTGACTGCAAGGTGTCCTTGGCACGGCCGATGACCGACAGCATGGCGCCGGCCGGAAACTTCTTGTCGTCGAGCCCCGCCGACTTGACGCACTCCTTCATGACTTTTTTCGCGTCGTCGGCGTCGTAGATGGTAAAATCCGTCGGATATCCGAGCTTGTCGGCGTCCCGCCGGAGCATTTTGGCACAAATCGAGTGGAAGGTGCCGGCCGCGACCTCGGCCCCGCCGGGGCCGATTTTCTTGACCAGCCGCTCCCGCAGCTCGCCCGCCGCCTTGTTGGTGAAGGTGACGGCGAGAATCCGCCAGGGTCTCACGGGGCGCGCCCCCATGACCGCGAGGACATGCTCCTCAAAATCGGGGTCGGGGCATTTGGCATATTCCTCGAGCAGGGACACGGCCGCTTCGCTTAAGGCGGCGGGCTCAGTGTCCAGCAAATTGCCGTATTTGATGAGGTAGGCAATCCGGTTGACCAGCACCGTCGTCTTGCCGGAGCCGGCGCCCGCCAAAATGAGCATGGCGCCGTCCGGCGCCAGCACCGCGCGGCGCTGTTCCGGGTTCATGCTCGCAAAGTCCCGTGAGACGATCTCTCGCCTTGCCGCGGCAAATCGCGCTAAGAGCTCGGCCACCGTATCCCCCCTTTCCACCATAGAGAAATATCATATATGATTTTGGCAAAAAAAGCAATCGCTCAAATGTAAACATGGGGGCGGCACGGGACAAGAAAAGGGCGCCCCCCGTGGATGGGGGCCGCCCGCAGTCCGGCAGTTTCAGATGATTTCCCGCAGTTTTGCAAGGGCCCTTTTTTCGAGGCGCGACACCTGCACCTGTGAAATGCCAAGCTCGGCCGCCGTCTCCTGCTGGGTCCGGCTGCGGTAATACCGCAGCAGCAGCAGCTTGCGCTCGCGGGGGGAGAGCTGCGAGAGCGCGTTTGTGACGGCGACCCGCTCAATGGTCTCGTCGGTCTCGTCGTGGCCCAAAACAGCCAGTAGCCCCTCCCCCTCCCCGTCGACGGTGTAGGAGAGCGACAGCACCGGGATGAGGGAGTCGAGGGCTAAGACGACTGCCGAGGGCTCCATTTCGGCCGCCGCCGCAATTTCGGAGATGGTGGGCTCCCGGCCCAAGGCCGACGACAGCTCGGCCTGCAGGGCCGACAGGCGCCTTGCCTGCTCTTTGATGCCGCGGCTGATGCGCACCGGCCCCGTATCGCGGAAATGGCGGCGCAGCTCCCCGATGATGACGGGGACCGCATAGGTTGAAAACTGCACACCGGCCGTCAGGTCAAAGTTTTTGACCGCTTTGACAAAGGCCATGGAGCCGATTTGAAACAGGTCGTCGTATTCGGTTCCGCGGCCGAGAAAGCGGCCCACCGCCATGCGCACAAGTCCCTGATTTTGTTCAAAGAAACGGCCCAGGGCCTCCTTGTCGCCCGCCTTGGCCGCAGTGAGCAGGTCGAGCTTGGTCGCGTTCACGACAACTTCTTCGTCATCGTGACCGTCGTTCCGCGCCCCGGTTTTGAGGTCACCCGAAGCTTGTCCATAAACGCCTCCATGATGGAAAAGCCCATGCCGCTGCGCTCCCCGGCTCCCCCGGAAGTGTAACAGGGGGTGCGGGCCAGCTTGACGTCGGCGATGCCGACGCCGGTGTCGCGAATCGTGGCCGAGAAGATGCCGCCCTCGAGCAGCCGCAGTGTTATGTATACCCTTCCGCCCCCCTGCGGGTAGGCGTGGACCACCGCGTTTGTCACGGCCTCCGAAATGGCGGTTTTGATGTCGGCCACGATGTCCATCGTCGGGTCAAGCTGACTTGCCAGCACCGCCGCCGCCGCCCGCGTAAACCCCTCGTTGACCGATTTGGCCGGCATGCTCATCTTGATTTCATTGACGACCTTCACTTGATCTCCTCCCTGTGCTCCACGTATTTGTAGGCGCCCGACATTCCGAGGATTTTTGCCACCCGGCCGGTGTCCCCCTGAACGGCCACCCGCCCGCCGCGGGAGGCCATGGTGCGGTATCGGCCCATGATAAACCCAAGCCCCGAGCTGTCCATGAATTCGACCCCCGACAGGTCGATGACAAGGCTGCGCGGCCGCAGATCGGCAATCTGCCTGTCCACTTTTTCCCTGAGCATGACGGCGTTGTGGTGATCGATGTCCCCGGTGATGAAGGCCGTAAGCTCTTCTCCGTCGAGTTGTGTCTTTAGATTCATACGCACCCTCCATAAAAAAATAAGGGTTATGATGGCTTCATCATAACCCTTATTCTGCGCGGTTTTTGTCAGAATATTCCTTTTATTTTGTCAGATTATTCCCCGGATGTAGGTCCTGGCCTCCCCGATGAGGTAGAGCGAGCCGCAAATCAACACGCTGTCCTCGGGTCTCGCCTCGGCCAGTGCCATGTCGACCGCCTGCGGGATGCTTAGGGCCTCCCGCACGTCGGGGCAGATTTCGGCGGCCTTCGCAATCTCCCCTGTCGCAAGGGCTCTGGGGGAGGCCGGCGGGGCCGCAATGAAGACGTCGGCAATGGCTGCCAGCATGGGAATGGCCTGCCTCCAGTCCTTGTCGGCCAGCATGCCCATGACGACAATGAGCCGCCCGGGGCGGGTGCGCAGGTGCTGCAAGGCAGCTTTGCGCAGCACCCGAACTCCGTCCGGGTTGTGCCCGCCGTCGAGCACCACGACGGGGTCACGGCGCATGACTTCAAACCGGCCGGGGAACTTTGTCTCCCGCACGCCCTTTTCAATTGCCTCGTCCGGCAGGTCAAACCCGCGGGCGCGCAGCACAAACGCCGCTTCGACGGCCGTCGCCACGTTGATAAGCTGATGTTCGCCGATGAGGGGCGTGTGCAGCGCAAGGCCCCGGTAGTGGAAGTCGCTGCCGTCAAGCGTTTCGGCCCCCGGCAGAATGCCCGCGGCGTAGGGCATGATAAGCCGCGCCCCCTCCTCGGCCGCCCGCCTGCGCACGACCTCGACGACTCCGGCCGGCTGGTCGGGGTAGAGCACGACCCGGCCGTCCTGTTTGATGATGCCGCACTTTTCAAAGGCGATTTTCTCGACCGTGTCGCCCAAAATTTTCATGTGGTCGAGCGAAATGGAGGTGATGACGGCCACATCGGGGCATGGGATGACGTTGGTCGCGTCAAACCGGCCGCCGAGCCCCACTTCCAGCGAGACGATGTCGCACCCCGCCCGCCGGTAGTAGAGCATGGCCGTCGCCGTGACAATCTCAAACTCGCTGGGGACGACGCCGGCCCGCTGGGCGGCGTCCTTGACCTCAGAGACACAGGCCGCCAGCTCGTCAGGCGGGATGAGCTCACCGTCCACTTGCATGCGCTCTTCAAAGCGCTCGAGGTAGGGCGAGATGAAGAGCCCCGTCCTGTAACCCGCCGCCTGCATGATGGAGGCGATGGTGGCCGTGGTGCTGCCCTTGCCGTTGGTGCCGGCGACGTGGGCAAAGCGCAGTTCCCGCTCCGGATTGCCGAGCTGCCCCAAAACGGCCAGGGCGCGCTTAAGCCCCGGCTTGATGCCGAGCTTTTCCGCGCCGTGGATATACTGCAGCGCTTCTTCGTAGCTGAACATGTCGTCCTTTCCGCTTACGGCAGTTTGGCAAGGCTCTCGTCCACCCTTGCCAGCATCTCTTCAAATTTTCCGAGCTTGCCCCGCTCCTCCTCGACGAGGGCGGCCGGCGCTTTGGCCATGAAGCCCTCATTTGCGAGCTTGCTCTTGACTCTTTCAAGCTCCCCGAGGAGCTTTTTCTTTTCGCCGTTCAGGCGGGCTCTTTCCGCCGCGTAGTCGACAAGTTCCCCCATCGGGATGAAAATGCGGGCGCCGTCGGTCACAATCGTGACGCTGTCGGACGGAGGCTCCATGCCTATCAGCACTTCAGAGGCCGAGGCCAGCCGCTTCATAAAGGGAATGCCGGCCGCGAAAGTCTCTTTTTCCTCGGTTTCGATATAGACCTGCGCCCTCTTGGAGGGCGGCACGTTCATTTCAGCCCTGCGGGCCCGGATGGCGCAAATGGCCTCCATGATTTTGTCCATCTCGGCGGCCTCGACTGCAAAGTCGAGCGCCTCGCTGGCCGCGGGCCAAGCGGACAGCATAATGCTCTCCCCGCTGCCCGGGAGATTCAGGTAAATTTCCTCCGTGATGAAGGGCATGAAGGGGTGCAGCAGCCGCAGCGCAGCCGACAGCACGTGGGTGAGCACCCGCTGGGCGTTTTCAGAGGACTCTTTGTTGTCGCTGTCGAAAAGCCGCGCTTTTGTCAGCTCAATATACCAGTCGCAGAAGTCGTCCCAGAAGAAGTCGTAGAGGTTGCCGAGCGCAACGCCTAAGTCGTAGTTGTCGATGTTGGCCGAGACGTCCCGGATGAGACGGTTCAGCTTGCTCAAAATCCACTTGTCCTCAAGCTCAAGCGTCTTCGGCAGCCCCTGCTCTCCCGTTTCAAGGTTCATGAGCACAAAGCGGGAGGCGTTCCAAATCTTGTTGGCGAAGTTGCGCCCGCTCTCCACCTTCTCCATCGAGAAGCGGATGTCGTTGCCGGGCGAGTTGCCGGTCAGGAGCGTAAAGCGCAGGGCGTCGGCCCCGTAGTCCTTGATGATCTCAAGCGGGTCGACGCCGTTGCCAAGCGACTTCGACATCTTGCGCCCCAAAGCGTCCCGCACGAGGCCGTGAATTAAAACGTCTGAGAAAGGCTTTTTGCCGGTGTGCTCAAGCCCCGAGAAAATCATGCGGGAGACCCAGAAGAAAATGATGTCGTAGCCCGTGACCAGCACCGACGTGGGGTAAAACTTGCGCATGTCGGCCGTGTCGTCCGGCCAGCCCAGCGTCTCAAAGGGCCAGAGGGCCGACGAGAACCAGGTGTCGAGCACGTCCTCCTCCTGATGAACCGGCCCGCCGCACTTGGGGCAGACCGTGATGTCCTCTTTCGAGACCGTCATCTCGCCGCAAGTCTCGCAGTAGAAGGCCGGAATGCGATGGCCCCACCACAGCTGCCGCGAGACGCACCAGTCGCGCACGTTTTCCATCCAGTTGAAATAGGTGCCGGCAAAGCGGGGCGGCACAAACCGGATGTCGCCCGACCGCACCGCCTCAATGGCGGGCTCGGCCAGCGGCTTCATTTTGACAAACCACTGTTCTGACGTCATGGTCTCGATGTCGGTGGAGCAGCGGTAACAGGTGCCGACGTTGTGGGGCAGCTCCTCGATTTTGAGCAGGTACCCGCCCGCCTCGAGGTCGGCCACAATGGCCCCCCTGGCCTCATAGCGCTCCATGCCGGCGTATTTTCCGGTGTTCTCAGCCATATTTCCGTCGTCGTCAATGACCTTGATGAAGTCGAGCCCGTGGCGCACGCCCATCTCAAAGTCATTGGGGTCGTGGGAGGGCGTGACCTTGACGCAGCCGGTGCCAAACTCTTGTTCGACATAGTCGTCGGCGAAAATCGGAATCTCGCGCCCGACCAGGGGCAAAATGGCGGTCTTTCCGACAAAGGACGCGTACCGCTCGTCCTCCGGGTGCACGGCGACGCCGGTGTCCCCAATCATGGTTTCGGGCCGGGTCGTCGCGCAGACGATATAGCCGCTGCCGTCCACGAGCGGGTACTTGATGTGCCACAGGTGCCCCGCCTTTTCGGCAAACTCCACCTCAATGTCGGAGAGCGCCGTCTTGCAGTGGGGGCACCAGTTGATGATGCGGTTGCCCTTGTAGATGAGGCCCTTGTTGTAGAGGTCGACAAAGACCTCCCGCACGGCGCGCGAGCAGACTTCGTCCATCGTGAAGCGCTCGCGGGTCCAGTCGCACGAAGACCCCAGCTTGCGCAGCTGGTTGACGATGTTGGAGCCGTACTTCTCCTTCCAGGCCCAGACGTGCTCCAAAAACTTCTCGCGGCCAAGGTCCTGCCTCGTCACGCCCATCTCCTTGCGCAGCATCTCCTCGACCTTGATCTGGGTCGCGATGCCGGCGTGGTCGACGCCGGGCAGCCACAGCGCCTCATAGCCGCACATTTTCTTATAGCGGGTCAAAATGTCCTGCAGCGTCTCGTCCATCGCGTGACCCATGTGCAGCTGCCCCGTGACGTTGGGGGGCGGCAGCACAATCGTAAAGGGCTCTTTTTCGCTCTGGTTGTCGGCGGTGAAATACCCCTTGGATTCCCACCCCGCGTAAAGCCGGTCCTCGACCTCTTTCGGGTCGTACACTTTCGATATCTCTTTAGACATAGTCTCCTCCTTGTGATGAAAAAAGTCCGTCTCTCGCATTTGCAAGAGACGGACTTTAAGTCCGCGGTACCACTCTTTTTGCGCGCTTGTGCGCGCCTCTTTGTGCGCACCGTTTAGTTCGATGCGCCGCCATATGATAACGGTTGGCCTCCGTCCGCACCTACAGGTTTTGTGCCCCATACGGGTTTTCACAAAACTTTGGGCCGGCTGCTCCGGGGTGACTTATCGCGATGCGGTGCGCGCGCTGCCTCTCACCTGCCGGCAGCTCTCTTGGCCGCGAACTCCGCCGCTTTCTCCCCATCCTCGCCTTTGTCTTAAATATACAAGGTATTATACAAGTTCTTGTCGATATTGTCAAGAGGATGCATACCAGGCTATGAAAATTGCCGCCGCCTTGACAATGTGTGAAACCTTATTTGAAATATCCCACGCCGCCCGCAAAGACCGGCTGCTCAGTGACGCCCGGGATGTTGCGCATGGTGTTCTTCGCAATTCGCTCGCAGTGGCACATTTTGCCGAAGACCCGCCCGTCGGGGCTTGTGATGCCCTCAATGGCGCAAATGGAGCTGTTGGGCGCAAAGTCGATATCCATCGAGGGGTTGCCGTCGTGGTCGACGTACTGGGTCGCAATCTGCCCCGCCGCCTCGAGCCGAGCCAAAAGCTCCGGCGTCGCCACAAGGCGGCCTTCGCCGTGGGAGATCGGAATGGCGTAAATCTCATCGACCTTGCAGGCCGACAGCCACGGCGACATGACCGAGGCGACTCTCGTGCGCACCATTTTGCTCTCGTGGCGGCCGATGGCGTTATTGGTCAGCGTGGCCGACGCCTGCGTCATGACCCCGATTTCGCCAAAGGGCAGCAGCCCCGTCTTGATGAGGGCCTGAAAGCCGTTGCAGATGCCGATCATGAGGCCGTCGCGGGACCGCAGCAGCTCGTGGACCGCGTCGCGGACCTTGGGATTGCGGAAGACCGCCGCCATGAACTTGCCCGAGCCGTCCGGCTCGTCGCCGGCCGAAAAGCCGCCGGGGACGGCGATGATCTGGCTCTTTTTGATTTTGGCCTCAAGCTCGGCCACCGAGTCTGCGAGGGCGGCAGGCGTCTGATTTCTAAGCACGAAAATTTCGGCCGCGGCGCCCGCCTGCTCGAATTTCAAAGCCGTGTCGTACTCGGAGTTTGTGCCGGGGAAGGCCGTGACCAGCACCCGCGGCTTCGCGACTTTAATGGCGGGGGCCGCCGCACTGCGCTTCGTGTAGACAAAGCGGGGCGGGACCGGCAGGTCGGCCGGGATGTTTCGAGTCGGGAAGACGTCATCGAGCGGCGCCGACCAGACAGCCCGCAGCTCATCGAGCGAGAGCTTCTCGCCTCCGACCGTGACGGCGCCGTCCGCAGTAACCTGTCCGACATACTCGCCGCCGCAGGGAGAGTCGCCCTTTGCCGCAATGAGCATGCCGCCCATGATGTGGGCGAAGATGTCGCAGCTCTTCTCAAAGGCGCTGTCAAAGGCAAAGCCGAGCCCGCTTCCGAAGGCCATTTTGCAGACCCCCTCGGCGATGCCTCCCGCCGTGACGGCCCATGCGCAAGTGATGGTTTTGCGGTTTTCCGCGACGGCGTCTAAAAGCTCACTGAGCTTTGCAAAGTCAGGCAGCCCGTCTTCCCCCACGGGCGGGCGCAGCAGATAGAGCCTGTCCCCCGCCGCCTTGAACTCGGGCGAAATGACCTCGTCCGCCGGCGCCGTGCAGACGGCAAAGGAGATGAGGGTCGGCGGCACGTCGAGCTTTTCAAAGGTGCCCGACATGCTGTCCTTGCCGCCGATGGCGGCGACCTCCAGCCCCATCTGGGCGGCAAGGCCGCCGAGTAAGGCCGCAAAGGGCTTGCCAAACCGGGAAGCATCCCCGCCGATCTTGCCAAAGTACTCCTGGAGACTGAGGGCCGCGCCCTTGCGGGCGCCGCCCGTCGCCACGAGCTTACACATCGACTCGACGACAGCCCAGGCGGAGCCGACAAACTGGTTTTTCTCGGAGATGTAAGGATTGAACCCGTAGGACATGAGGGAGGCCGTCAGACAGTCGCCGCCGTCTGAGGGCAGCATGGCGGCCATCGCCTGAATGGGGGTCAGCTGATATTTTCCGCCCTGCGGCATCAGCACGGTCACGGCGCCGACCGAGCTGTCAAACCGCTCCAAAAGCCCCCTGCGGGAGCAGATGTTGAGGTCGGTTAAAAGCGCCTTCAGCTTCACAGCCGGGCTTCCCTGCGGCAGCGGGATGCCGCCCGGCAGCGGCAGCATTTTTTCGACTTTGACGGCGGCATATTTCGGCGCGCCGTTGGTGTTTAAAAATTCGCGGGCGATGTCGACAATGGTGTCGCCGCCAAAGCGCATGACAAGCCGCGGGCTCTCGGTGACCGCCGCGACGACAGTCGCCTCAAGGTTTTCGGCCGCCGCCATCTCCATGAACTTCGCGGCGTCCCCCGCCGCCACGACGACCGCCATGCGCTCCTGCGACTCGCTGACGGCGAGCTCGGTGCCCGAGAGCCCCTCGTATTTCTTGGGCACGGCGTCTAGGTCGATGTCGAGCCCGTCGCAGAGCTCGCCGATGGCGACCGACACGCCGCCGGCCCCGAAGTCATTGCACCGCTTGATGAGCCGCGTGCAGGCCCCGTCTCTGAAGAGCCGCTGAATTTTGCGCTCCTCGGGGGCGTTGCCCTTTTGCACTTCGGCCCCGCAGGCCGACAGCGACTCCACGGTGTGGGATTTGGAGGAGCCGGTCGCCCCGCCGCAGCCATCGCGGCCGGTGCGCCCGCCGAGCAGGATGACGACGTCGCCGGGCTCAGGGACTGCCCGCCGGACGTTTTCGGCCGGGGCCGCCGCGATGACGGCGCCGACCTCCATGCGCTTGGCGACATAGCCGGAGTGATAAATCTCGTCGACCAGCCCCGTCGTCAGCCCGATCTGGTTGCCGTAGGAGCTGTATCCGGCGCAGGCCGTCTGGGTCAGCTTCTTTTGCGGCAGCTTGCCGGGCAGCGTCTTCTCGGCCGGCGTGTGGGGGTCTCCCGCCCCCGTCACCCGCATGGCCTGATAGGCGTAGGCCCGCCCCGACAGCGGGTCCCGGATACATCCGCCAAGGCAGGTGGCGGCGCCGCCGAAGGGCTCTATTTCAGTCGGATGGTTGTGGGTCTCGTTTTTGAACAGCACAAGGTAGTCGCGCGCCCCCTCCGGGAACTGCGCCTTGACCTTGATGGAGCAGGCGTTGACCTCCTCCGACTCGTCGAGGAAATCGAGCTTGCCGGCCTTTTTCAGGGCCTTTGCCCCCGCGGTCGCAATGTTCATGAGGGAGACGGGCTTGTCCCCGTTTATTTTCAAATATTCTTTAAAAGCGCGGCCGATAGCCACGTCCTCAATTTCCACCCTTGTCAGCCTTGTGTGGAAAGTCGTGTGGCGGCAGTGGTCCGACCAGTAAGTGTCGATGACCTTGAGCTCGGTCTCGGTGGGCTCGCGTCCCTCCGCGGCAAAGTAGTCCCGCACGCTGCGCAGGTCGTCTTTGTCCATGGCGAGCCCGCGTTCTTCAATCATGGCGGCAATGCCGGCCTCGTCCATGGCGGTAAAGCCCGCAAGCACCGGCACTTTCCCGGGGTGGGGCATGTCCATGGCAAGGGTCTCGGGCCCCAAAACAGGGCACTCGCGGCTTTCGACCGGGTTGATGAGGAATTTCCGGATGCGCTCCATGTCGCCGTCCGAAATGTCCCCTTCAAAAAGATAGACCCGGGCCGTAGCCACGGCCGGCCGCTCTCCCATTGTCATCAGCTGGATGCACTGGGCCGCGGAATCGGCGCGCTGGTCATACTGTCCGGGCAGATACTGAGTTGCGAGAATGCGGTGGGGGCCTTCTGGGGCCGGCAGGGTCTTGTAGACATTGTCGACGGGCGGTTCGCTGAAAATGGTGGGAATCGCGCCTAAAAAGTCCTCCTCCGAAATGCCCTCCACATCGTACCGGTTAAAAATGCTGACACTGCGCACTGCACGAAGTCCGAGAAACCCGACAAGCTCCGAAAAAAGCCCGCGGGCCTCCACGTCAAACCCGGGCTTTCGCCCCGTGTAGACCGAGATTACGGACATGGTCGCCCTCCTTACTCATATTGCCTGACTGCCTCTCAATTGTAACAGTTTTGGCACAATAATACAACAATGCCCTTGCAGTTTTGTGAAAATCATTTATAATAGTGTTATTGACACGTACCCACACCTGCGGTGCTGTTCAATGTCCACAAATTTTTTTGGGAGGTTGAAAACAATGGCCAAGTACGTTTGCTCTGTTTGCGGCTACGAGTACGACGAAGCGGTGGAGCTGGGGCCCTTCGCGCAGCTCCCGGACGACTACATCTGCCCGGTCTGCGGCGCCGGCAAGGACGCGTTCACGGAAGAGAAATAGGATATCTGCAACTTTCGGGGCGGCCGCATGACCGCCCCGAAACATTATGGGAGACATAATAGATGGAAAACTCCGCATATAAAAAGGCCGGCGTCGACGTGACGGCCGGGTACCGCGCGGTCGACCTCATTAAGCCCTATGCGGCAAAGACCGCAATTCCGGGCGTGCTCGGGGGACTTGGCGGCTTTGGCGCCGCCTTTGAACTCGACTTGTCGCGCTTTTCGCACCCCGTCCTCATCTCGGGCACCGACGGCGTGGGCACCAAGCTCAAGCTCGCTTTCGCCATGGACAAGCACGACACCATCGGCGTCGACTGCGTCGCCATGTGCGTCAACGACATTGTCTGCAGCGGCGCCGCCCCGCTCTTTTTTCTCGACTATATCGCAATGGGCAAAAACGAGCCCCTGCGCACTGCCGCCGTCGTCAAAGGCGTGGCGGACGGCTGCCTTGAGGCGGGGTGCGCCCTGGTCGGCGGCGAGATGGCCGAAATGCCGGGCTTTTACCCGGAGGACGAGTACGACCTCGCGGGCTTTGCGGTGGGGGCCGTCAATAAGGCCGACCTCGTGGACGGCAGCGCCGTCGCGCAGGGCGACATCATAGTCGGTATGCCCTCAACCGGTGTGCACTCCAACGGCTTCTCCCTTGTCCGCCGGATTATCGCGGACCGGGAACTTGATATTGAAAAGACTTATGACGGCCTCCCCGCCCCTCTGGGCGAAGTGCTGCTGACCCCGACCGCCATTTATGTAAAGCCGGTACTCGAACTCTTTAAGAAAGTCAAACCCCACGGCTTTGCCCATGTCACGGGCGGCGGCTTTTATGAAAACCTGCCGCGGGCTTTCGGACCGGGGCTCTCGGCCGTCGTCGACAAGTCGGCCGTCCCCGCCCTGCCCATTTTCAGCTTTCTCGGCAAGGCCGGCGCCATTCCCGAAGATGAGATGTACGGCACCTTCAACATGGGGGTCGGCATGGCGGTCTGCCTCGCGCCGCAGGATGTGGAGGTCGCCTTTGAGACGCTGCCCGGCGCATTTATTCTCGGCAAAGTCGAAGCGGGCGGGCGGCCTGTCGTCATCCGATGAGGCCCCGCATCGGCGTTTTGGTGTCGGGCGGCGGCACGAATCTCCAGGCCCTCATTGACGCCGGCGACCTCGGGGGCGACATTGCGCTCACCGTCTCAAGCGCAGCGGGGGCCTACGCCCTCGAGCGGGCAAAAGCCGCCGGCATCGAGGCCGTCACCCTGCCAAAGCACAGGACGAAGCAGCTCGCTTACTCCGAGGCCCTGCGGGACCTGCTTGTGGAAAAGGAAATCGACCTTGTCGTGCTGGCGGGCTTTCTCGTCGTGCTGCGCGAGCCGATGCTTAGCGCTTTCCCGGAGCGCATTGTCAACGTGCACCCCTCCCTCATCCCCGCCTTTTGCGGCGACGGATACTATGGGCTCAAAGTGCACGAGGCGGCCCTGGCCCGCGGCGTCAAAGTGACGGGGGCGACGGTGCACCTCGTCAACGAGGTCACTGACGGCGGGCGAATTTTGCTCCAAAAGGCCGTTGAAGTCCACGAGGGCGACACCCCCGAGACGCTTCAGCGCCGGGTCATGGAGGAGGCCGAGTGGCTCCTTTTGCCCGCAGCCGTCAGAATGCTCTGCGCCGAAATCGTCTCCGGACGGAAAAACCCCACCTAACTTTTGTTGCGGAATATCCATTTGGATTTTTGAAAATATCAGGAGGTTGAAAGTATGCGCGCACTGGTAAGCGTATCCGACAAGACGGGGGCCGTGGACTTCGCAAAGGGACTTGCGGACCTCGGCTATGAGATTCTCTCGACCGGCGGCACGGCAAAGGCCCTGCGGGAGGCGGGCGTTCCGGTCACTGAGGTGTCCGAGGTGACCGGCTTTCCCGAATGTCTTGACGGCAGGGTCAAGACCCTGCACCCCGCCATTCACGCGGGCGTCCTTGCCATGCGCGACAACCCCGAGCACATGGAGCAGCTGAAAGCGCTCGGCATTGCGACCATCGACGTCGTCGCCATCAACCTCTACCCCTTCAAGGCCACCGTCATGAAGCCCGGCGTCACCTTTGAGGAGGCCATTGAAAACATCGACATCGGCGGCCCCACGATGATTCGGGCCGCGGCAAAAAACTGGCAGGACGTCGTCGTCGCGGTCGACCCGGCCGACTACCCCGGCATTTTGGCGGACCTCGCCGCGGGCGGCCTCACCAAAGAGCGCAAAGCGGCCCTCGCCCGCAAGGTCTTTGCCCACACGGCGAACTACGACGCCATGATTTCAACCTGGCTTCGCCGGCAGGCGGGCGAGGAGGACTTCCCCGAGAACTTCACGGCCACCTACGAAAAAGTGCAGGACATGCGCTACGGCGAAAACCCCCACCAGAAGGCCGCTTTTTACCGCGAAATCGGCCGCGGCTTCGAGGGCACCTTAGCCGCAGCGAAACAGCTCCACGGCAAGGAGCTCTCCTACAACAACGTGGGCGACACGAACGGCGCCCTCGACGTCTTAAAGGAGCTCGGCGCCGACCGGCCCTGCGCCGTTGCCGTCAAGCACGCCAACCCCTGCGGCGTCGGGTTGGGGGACACGTTGGCCGAGGCCTACAAGAGGGCCTACGATGCCGACCCCGTCTCCATTTTCGGCGGCATCGTGGCTCTGAACCGCCCCTGCGACGCCGAGACCGCCGAGATGATGTCCCAGATTTTCCTTGAAATAGTCGTCGCCCCCGCCTTTTCGGAGGAGGCCGTCGACATTTTGGGGCGCAAAAAGAACATCCGGCTTTTGGAGCTGCCCGCCGTCATGGAGAAAAACAGGGCCGACATGCTCGACATGAAAAAGGTGGCGGGCGGTCTCCTCGTGCAGGAGCTCGACACGGAACTTTTCGATGAAGCCGACTGCAAGGTCGTGACCGAGCGCGCCCCCACCGAAGAGGAGCTTGCCACCCTGAAATTTGCGATGAAGGTCGTCAAACACACCAAGTCCAACGCCATCGTGCTGGCAAAGGGCGAGGCCACGACCGGCGTCGGCCCGGGGCAGACCAACCGCGTGACAGCGCTTGACCTTGCCATCAAATACGCCGGCGACAAGGCCGCGGGCTCTGTCATGGCCTCCGACGCCTTCTTCCCCTTTGCCGACTGCGTCGAGGCGGCGGCCGCGGCCGGAATCACGGCCATCATTCAGCCGGGCGGCTCCATTCGCGACGAGGACTCCATCGCCGCCTGCAACAAGTACGGCATTGCCATGGTCTTCACCGGCATGCGGCACTTCAAGCACTGAGGATAGAGGATGAAGATAGAGGATAAGATAGAGGATAAGATATGACGATACTTGTCGTAGGCGGCGGCGGAAGAGAGCACGCCATCGTCTGGAAGCTCGCACAGAGCCGCCATAATCCAGCCCTCCACTGTGCGCCCGGTAACGCCGGCATTGCGGCCCTCGCCGCCTGCCACCCCGTCCCCGCCTCCGACCTCGACGGGCAGGTGGCCCTGGCCAAAAAAATCGGCGCCGACCTCGTCGTCGTCGCCCCGGACGACCCGCTTGTGGCCGGCCTTGTCGACCGGCTGGAGGCGGCCGGCATTCCCGCTTTCGGGCCGACGGCCGCCGCCGCCGCCATTGAGGGCAGCAAGGTCTTCTCCAAGGACTTGATGAAGAAATACGGCATCCGCACGGCCGCCTTTGAAGTCTTTGACGACCCGGAGAAGGCATTTGCCCATATCACAAGCTATCCCGCCGTCATCAAGGCCGAGGGGCTGGCCTTGGGCAAGGGCGTCGTCATCGCGCAGGACGCGGATGAAGCCAAAGAGGCGCTGGAGGCCATCATGGTCGAGCGCAAGTTCGGCGACTCGGGCAAAAGGGTTGTCATTGAGCAGTTTTTGAAAGGTCCTGAAGTCAGCGTGCTGGCCTTTTCGGACGGCGCCGTCCTGCGGCCGATGGTTCCGGCGCAGGACCACAAAAGGGCCTTTGACAACGACACCGGCCCCAACACCGGCGGCATGGGGGCCTTCTCCCCCTGCAAAGTCTATACGCCCGAGCTCGCGGCCCGCTGCATGGAGGAGATTTTCCTGCCCACCGTCAAAGCCATGGCGGCCGAGGGCCGGCCCTTCAAGGGCGTCCTCTACTTTGGGCTCATGATTGTCGAAGGCGTCCCCTACGTCATTGAGTACAACGCGCGCTTTGGCGACCCCGAGACCCAAGCTGTGCTGCCGCGGCTCAGGGGAGACCTCGTCGACATCATGCTGGCGACCAGAGACGGCACGCTCTCCGAAGTCCCCACCGAGTGGGAGGAGGGGGCCGCAGTCTGCGTCGTGGCGGCGTCGGGCGGCTACCCCGGCCCTTACGGCAAAGGGTTCCCCATTGAAGGCCTTGAGGCCGCGCAGGAGGAAGGCGCCCTCATTTTCCACGCCGGCTCTGCCTTGCGGGACGGCCGGCTTGTGACGGCCGGCGGCCGGGTGCTCGGCGTTGTCGCCCGGGGCCCCTCCATGGAGGCCGCCCGCGACAGCGCATACGGATATCTGAAGAAAATTCATTTTACGGATATGCATTACCGAAAAGACATCGGAATGAAGTGAGGGGTCGACGTCGGTGGAATCCAATAATAAAAAGAAATTCTTTTACGGCTGGGTCATCACGCTGGCCTGTACCATGGTGGTCGGCGCGTCGACCGGCATGTTCAGCAACTGCAACGGCATTTTCGTCGTGCCGGTCACCGAGGGGCTCGGCATCACGCGGGCCGCTTTTTCGCTCTATTCCACCATTACGGGAATTTCGACGC
Organism: Candidatus Acidiferrum sp.; assembly: GCA_035560415.1. GTDB lineage: Bacteria > Bacillota > Clostridia > Oscillospirales > Feifaniaceae > DATMXT01. The sequence continues at coordinate 22,547 of DATMZG010000089.1, forward strand.
TTTTCGGAATTGTGATTTTCGGTAAGCTGCTGCGAAAATACCCGGAGAAGATCCGGCAGTTCATGATCGTCAGCGCCGTGGTCGCGTCTTGCGCCTTTTTTTCGCTCTCCCTGTGCAATTATATCTGGCAGTTTTATGCGCTGGCGCTCGTCACCGGCCTTTTCTGGCCGGCCCTGGGCGGCCTCACGCTGACCACCCTCATCAACAACTGGTTCAAGGAAAAGCGCGGCTTTGCCTTGGGCCTCGCCTTCACGGGCTCCGGCATCTCCTCGGCCATCATGACCCCCATTGTCACGGCTGTCGTGGCCGACCACGGCTGGCGCACCGGATTTCGGCTGCTTGCAATCTGCGCCGCGACGCTGCTGGCCATCGCGATTGCGCTCATTCGGCTTAAGCCCGAGGACGTCGGGCAGACGGCGCTCGGGGCCGACCGCATCGCCTCCGGGGACGGCACGCCGCCGCCCGCCGTCGGCCTCACCAAGGGCGAGGCCATACGGACGCCGGCCTTTTATCTCATGGTCGTCGGCTTCATGTGTGTCAGCTTCATCGGCATGAGCATGTCGGGCCACGCCAACGCCAACCTGACCGACATCGGCTACTCCCGGATGACGGCCTCGTCGGTCATGAGCGTCGTGCTGACCATCATGATCGCCGGCAAAGTCCTTTTGGGCGCCGCCTTCGACAAGCTCGGCAGCATACGGTCTGCCTGGCTCGTGGGATTTTGCATCTCGGCCTCGGCCGTGGCGCTGCGCTTTGCCGGCCTCGCCCCCTTCATGCCGTGGGTCTACGCGGCCTGCTTCGGGTTCGGATTTGCCACCCTGACGGTGCCGCTCCCCTACTTTACGGGCGAATACTTCGGCACCCTTGAATACGCCTCCATTTACAGCTCCGCGATGCTGCTCTCCAACATGGCGAGCGCTTTCTCCCAGCCCATCGCCGGCTGGGTGCGCGACGTCACGGGCTCCTACAACGCAATCTGGAATCTCGACATCCTGCTGGGGCTCACCGCAACGGCGGCGCTCGTCACCTCGGCGACCATGGCGCGAAAGGCCGACTACAACCCAGAGGCAAAATTCTCGCCGTCCAAAACAAAACTGCCCCTATAACCCCATACAAAAAACCGCCCGGAACATGTTCCGGGCGGTTTTTTTCATATCGCCTATGCGTTAAAGACGTATTTGTCGAGCCGCTCCATGGCCTCTTTGACCTGCGAAAGCGGAGAGGCGAGGTTGATGCGGATGGCGTAGGGCCTGTGGAAGGGCCGGCCGTCCTGCCAGATGACGCCGACGGCGACGCCGGCCTGCTGCAGCTCGTCAATGGTCTTGCCGTGGGCCTTGCACCACTCCTCGCAGTCGAGGTAGAGCATATAGGTGCCCTCGGGCTTGGACAGCTTGACGCCCTTGAAGTTCTTGACGACATAGTCGTAGGCGTAGTTCACGTTGCCGGACAGCACTTCAAGCAGCTCGCCGAGCCACTCATACCCTTCGGGCTTGTAGGCGCCGACAAGGGCGTGCATGGACAGCACGTTGCAGTCGTTGTAGTGGGGCAGCGAGGCCTCTTTCCTGACGCGGTCCCTGAGATAGGCGTTGTAAATGATGCTGTAGGAGCCGACAAGGCCCGCGAGGTTGAAGGTCTTGGAGGGGGCGTAAATGGCGATGGTGCGGTTTTTTGCGTCCTCCGAAACCGACTGGGTCGGGGTGTGCTTGTTGCCGTTCAAAATGAGGTCGGACCAGATTTCGTCCGAGATGACGATGCAGTCGTTGGCCTTGTAGACCTCCATCGCCTTCTCAATCTCCCACTTCTCCCACACACGGCCGCAGGGGTTGTGGGGCGAGCAGAAGACGGCGAGGTGGATTTTGTTCTCTTTGAGCTTCTTGTCCATGTCGGCGTAGTCCATGCGCCAGGTGCCCTTTTCGTCCTGGACGAGCTCGCTGTGCACGATGTTGAATCCCGTGTTTTTGAGCGAATTCGTGAAGCCGATATAGGTCGGCGCGTGGATGAGGATGTTGTCGCCGGCCGACGCAAAGGCGTTTGCCGCCGCGACGACGCAGCCTAAGACGCCGTTCTGGTAGGCAATGCAGTCCTTGGTCAGGCCCTTGACGCCGTTGCGGGTCTCATGCCACTTGATGATGGAGTCGAAATACTCGGGGGTCAGCGTGAAATAGCCGTAGGCGGGGTGGGAGGCGCGCTCGATGATGGCCTGCGGGATGGTCGGCACGGTGGCGAAGTTCATGTCGGCAACCCACATGTTGATTCTGGAAAATCCCGGCTTGACTTCAGCGTTTGGAATCGGGATCATCTCGGCCGCAATGGCGTCCTTGCCGCGCCGGTCCATGATGGTTGTGAAATCGTACTTCATACTGCACACTTCTTTCAATTTTTTTAGGGTGTTCCTGTATATGCCAACCCGCCGCCTAAAATAAGGTGAGCAGGAGGTAGAAAAGGGAGGCAAACCCGGCCACGACGGCCGCGACCGGAAGCGTTCTGGCCATGAGGCTCTGAAGCGTCGTGCCGAAGAATTCGCTGGCCAGCGTCAGGCAGATGTGAATGGGCGTCAGCTGCATGGCCATGTGCCCGAAGGTCATGAGCAGCATGAGCAGCGGCGCGCCGGCATTTGGCACCGTCGCAAAGGCCAGCGGCAGCACCATGACGACAATGGCGTCAACGCCGCCGACAATGGAGCCGAAGAAAAAGAGCAGCGCGAAGGTCAGCCAGGCGGGAATCGGCAGGGATTCAAAGGTGGCCGGCAGCCGCTCCATAACGCCGGCGGCCCCAAGAACCGACGAGAAAATGAGCACGGTGTAAGTGGAAATCAGCATTTTCATGTTGACGGCCTCTTTGGCCTGTCCCGCAAGTTCCCCAAATGAGAATTTCCCGGCGACGGCCAGCAGCACCAGCACGACCAAAGTTGAAGTCTGCACTGAAATTTCAAGCACCAAAATCATGAAAATGAGCAGCAGAATGCTCCAAAGCCCTTTGAAGAGCCGGCCGAGCTCCCGCGCTTTGTTTTCGCTCATGTCGATTCCTGTCGTTTTAGGGAGCTTGCGCAGATAAATGACATACGGCACCGCGAGCATCATGAACACGACCGGCAGCATATAGAGCATGTACTGCGCGACCGGCACGCCCGAGAGCTCGAGCGCCAGAATGACCGAGGAATAGGTCGGCAGCCAGGTCTCGGGGATGTGGCGGTAAAAGCTCGTGATGAAGGTCTTTTCGTCCTTCGTGAGATATTCTTTGCAGTCCTCGTCAATCATGGGCGCGGCAATGAGCACAGAGCCCGGCGTGGGCAAAATTCCCATAAAAATGGGTATGACGGCGACATTGACCCGCAGCCGGTTCGAGAGGCCCACGAGGGCCGACCGGGCGGTCTCAAACATTTTTCTCGAGTTCATCATGACCTGGAGCAGCGACATCATGTAGATGATGGCGATGACCCGCCAGCTCTTCGCCCGCACCAAGGCAGCGCCCAGCGTCGTGGCCGCGAGCTGCGGCGTGAAGCCGAAAAGGACGATGGTCAGCAGCGTGCAGGCGATTGCGGCGACGTAAAGCGGCTTTTTGAGCCGCAAAATGACAATCATGCAGGCGAAAACGCCTGCCAGTTTCAGCATATCCATTCTATTGTAATGCCCCCCTCTTGCTGCACTCTATCATACAGCAAAAGGGGGGCTCTCGTCAATTGACAATATGACGGTCTTTGGACTGGGCAAGACACAGCTCAAACCAGAAGGCGACGCCGCCCTCTCTGTTTTCCACGCCGTAGGCCATGTGCTGGGCCTCCATGGCGGCTTTGACAATCGAAAGGCCGATTCCGGTGCCGCCAAACGCCCGGGCGCGGGATTTGTCCACCTTGTAAAAACTCTCCCAAATGCGGGGAATGTCCTCCTCCGGAATGGGCTCCCCCTCATTATAGACCGTGACCCGCAGCGCGCCGCCCTGCGTGCGCTCACAGCCGACCTCGACCGCGCCGCCGTCCGGCGCGTGGTCGACGGCGTTGGATAAGTAGTTGTACAGCACCTGCTCGGTCATGCCCTCATCGGCGTAGACCGTCTCCCCCGCAGGCGTAAACCGCATGTCGAGCCCCCGCTTTTCGGCAGCTCCCCCCACTCTGCGCATGACCCCTTCAATGAGCGCGTCGAGCTCGAAGTCCTCGGGCTGCGGCTTCGTGGCCCCCGCCTCAATGCGGGAGACCGACAGCAGCTCCCCGACGAGCCGGCCCATGTGCTTAGACTCATCCTCGATGACGCCGCAGTAAAAGGCCCTGCTCTCGGCGTCCCCGGTCACGTTCTCCTTTAACCCCTCGGCGTACCCCTGAATGATGGCAATGGGGGTCTTGAGCTCGTGCGAGACGTTGCGAATCAGGTTTTTGCGGGCCTCCTCGAGCTCTTTCGCGTGCGCAATTTCCTGCTTCAGCTCGTCGATGGTCTCCTCAAGGTGTTCCGACAGCTTGTTGATGCTGACGCCGAGCTCCCCGATGTCGTCGTCGGCCTCGCCCGTGTACCGGCGGGAGAAGTCGAGCCCCGCCATCCCCTCGGCGATGGAGTGGATTTCACTGACTTTGCGGGTCAGGCTGCGGGAGAGAAAATACCCGAGCAGCGTGGCGAGAAGAAGCGCCGCAAGCCCCACCCACAGCAGGAAAAACCCGGTGTACTCGGCAGCGCTCTCAATGACCGGCGTCGGCAGCTGGAGCAGCATGAGCCGGTCGGCGCCAAACGAGCCGAGCAGCCCCAAAAACTGCATTCCGGTCGTGCGGTCGCCCGCCGTGAACAGCACATACCCGAGCTCCGTCTTGTCCTCCGTGATGGTGAAATAGGCGTCGCTGCCGAATGCCTGGGGCACGAGTTCCGACAGCTTAAAGCGGGAGATGCCCGCGAAGAGCAGCGGATTCCACGGCCTGTCGGAGTAGAGGAGCAGCGAGTTGTAATCGATATAGCCCGCCTCGTCGGTCGTGAGAATGCGCACGCCGCTGTCGAGCTCGACGGTCTGCAAGACGTCCTGCCCGACTGTCCCGCCCTCCCGGTAAGCCTCGACGACATAGTTGTAGGCCTCGACAAGCTGCAGCTTTTTCCGGTAGACGACATAGTTGTCGTACTGGGTTGTGTATACGGCCGCGAAGAGTGCGACAAAGGCCCCGGCGACCAGCAGGATGCCGAGGAAAAACTTCTTTTGAAGGGTCAGTTTCATTTACGCCTCGAATCTGTACCCGTAACCCCGCACCGTGCGGATATAGTCGCCCCGCCGGCCAAGCTTTGCGCGCACTTTTTTTATGTGTGTGTCCACGGTGCGCAGGTCGCCGTAATAGTCGTATCCCCACACCGCGTTGAGAATCTGGTCCCGCGAGACGGCAATGTTGTAGTTGCCGGCGAGATAGACGAGCAGTTCATATTCTTTGGGGCTGAGATCAAGCCGCACGCCGTCCATCGTGACCACCCTCGCCACCTCGTCGATGACGATGCCGCCGAAGTCCTTGGGGGCCGCGGCACTCCGCTCGGCCGTCTTACGCAGCAGCGCCTTGATGCGGGCGATGAGCACGACCGGCGAAAAGGGCTTGCCGACATAGTCGTCGGCCCCGAGCTCAAACCCGAAGACCTCGTCGGCCTCCTCGCTGCGCGCGGTCAGCATCAGCACCGGCAGGGCCGGCAGCTCGCCTTTAATGCGGCGCAGCACGCTCCACCCGTCGTGCACCGGCATCATGACGTCCAAAATGACGAGCGACAGGTCCTCTTTGTACTCTTCAAACCGGGCCAGCGCCTCGGCACCGTCGGCGGCCTCCAGCACTGTGATGCCCTCCCTTTTCAGGAAATCGGACACCAGCCGGCGGATTTTCTCTTCGTCGTCTGCAATGAGTATTTTAATCACGTTTCACAATCCTTTCGCATCCGATAGGTTGAGTGTACATACATATTATGTCCTTTTGGTGAACTTAAAATGAGCATTTGCAGTATTGGATGAAATGTGCTATGATTAGCCGCGTACCGTTTTCCCCTCCGGACAAAAAGCCCGGTTTCGGTTATTGTTCCGTAAACGAGGTGTTCTTATGAAAATCATTGATGCGCACATCCACTTTTGCAAAAGCGATATCTATTTTGACCGGATCGCCGCCAATGCCGGCCACCTCAACACGCCCGAACACCTTCGGGCGGCTTTTGACGCGCTTCACATTGAACAGGCGGTCGTCATGGGAAACCGCGGCCTTGCCCTTGACAAGCATGTCTACCCGCAGTGGCTCAGCTACTGCGTCGGCATTGACCGCGTATATCTGCAGGGCAACCGGCCCGAGTCCGCGGCCGAACTCGTCGAGGCCCACTTAAAACGGGAGAACTGCGTCGGCATCAAGCTCTACCCCGGCTACAGCGACATTCCGGTCACCGACCCCGCCTACGATATTTTCTTTGAACTGGCGCAGTGCGCCTGCAAACCGGTCGCCATTCACACCGGCGCCACCTCGACCGACAGGGCGCTGCTCAAATACTGCCACCCGCTCATGCTCGACGAGCTTGCGGTGCGCCACCCCAAGGTGCAGCTTGTCATGTGCCACTTTGGCAACCCCTGGCTTGTCGACGCCGCCGCCGTGCTTGAAAAAAACCCGAATGTGGCGGCCGACCTCTCGGGCATGCTGGTCGGGCGTACTGACCTCGAGGCGTACTTTTGCGAAAACAGCGGCTATATCGAGCAGCTGAGAACATGGCTCACCTATGCAGACGCATGGGACCGAATAATGTTCGGCACCGACTGGCCGCTTGCCAATCTTGAGGAGTACGTCGGCTTTGTCAGGCACTTTGTGCCGGAAAAGCACTGGGACGCGGTGTTTTACGACAACGCAAAGCGGATTTACGGGCTGAAATAAAGCGCCCATATGAAAAGACACCCCGATTTGGGGTGTCTTTTACATTGAAAATAACTACTGCACGTCGAGCTCGCCGTTTTTGACGTCGACCGTGAGCGTCGTGTCTGGCTCGATGTCGCCCGCCACAATGCGCTTTGCGAGGATGGTCTCAATGTTGTGCTGCACAAAGCGGCGCAGCGGCCTGGCGCCGTAGACGGGGTCGTAGGCCCGCTCTATGACGAGCTCCTTGGCGGCCTTCGTCAGCTCAACCTTGAATTCCTTGTCGGCAAGCCGGCGGTTTAAGTCCGTCAGCATGAGGTCGAGGATGGCGCGGATGTTGTCCCTCGTCAGGGGCTTGTAGAAGACGATCTCGTCGAGCCGGTTTAAAAACTCCGGCCGAAATGCCTGCCGCAGCAGCATATTGACGTCGTCCCTCGCCCGCGGCATGATTTCGCCGTCCCTGTCAATGCCGTTTTGCAGAATTTCGGAGCCCAAATTGCTCGTCATGATGAGAATGGTGTTCTTGAAGTCGACGGTGCGGCCCTGCGAGTCGGTGATGCGCCCGTCGTCCAAGACTTGCAGCAGCACGTTGAAGACCTCGGGGTGGGCTTTTTCGACCTCGTCGAAGAGCACGACCGAATAGGGCTTGCGGCGCACGGCCTCGGTCAGCTGGCCGCCCTCCTCGTAGCCGACGTATCCCGGAGGCGCGCCGATGAGGCGGGAGACCGAGAACTTCTCCATGTACTCCGACATGTCAATGCGAATCATGGCCCGCTCATCGTCAAAAAGGCTCTCGGCCAGGGCTTTTGCGAGCTCGGTCTTGCCGACGCCGGTGGGCCCTAAGAATAAGAAGGAGCCGATGGGTCGGTTCGGGTTTTGAATGCCGGCCCGCGAGCGCAAAATGGCCTCGGTGACGCGGGAGACCGCCTCGTCCTGGCCGACAATGCGGCGGTGCAGGATGTCCCCTAAATGCAGCAGCTTATCCCGCTCCCCCTCCATGAGCCGGGCGACCGGGATTTTGGTCCACCGCTCGACGATTCGGGCGATCTCCTCTTCCCCGACCTTGTCGCGCAGCAGCTCGGTGTGGGTTTTTGCCTCCTCCTCCTCAAGCTGCGCTTTTAACTGCGGCAGCTTGCCGTATTTGAGCTCGGCCGCCTTGTTCAGGTCGTAGGCCTGCTCGGCCCGCTCAATTTCGCTCCCCAACGCTTCAATCTGCTCGCGCAGCTTGCGCACTTTCTCAATTCCGGCTTTCTCCTCCTGCCACTTGGCCTTCATGCCTGAAAACCTTGCCCGCAGCTCGCCAAGCTCCTCCTGAATTTCCTTGAGGTGGGCGTCCGCGAGCTTGTCGTGCTCTTTTTTCAGGGCGGCCTCCTCAATTTCAAGCTGGATGATTTTGCGGTTGATGACGTCGAGCTCAGTCGGCATCGAGTCGATTTCGGTGCGAATCATGGCGCAGGCCTCATCGACCAAATCGATGGCCTTGTCGGGCAAAAACCGGTCCGAGATATAGCGGTCCGACAGGGTCGCGGCCGCAATGATGGCGCCGTCCTGGATTTTGACGCCGTGGAAGACCTCATACCGCTCCTTGAGGCCGCGCAGAATGCCGATGGTGTCCTCGACCGTGGGCTCCCCGACCATGACCGGCTGGAACCGGCGCTCCAAAGCCGCGTCTTTTTCAATGTATTTGTGGTATTCGTTTAAGGTCGTGGCGCCGATGCAGTGCAGTTCGCCCCTAGCCAGCATCGGCTTTAAGAGATTTCCGGCGTCCATGGCGCCCTCGGCGGCGCCCGCTCCGACAATCGTGTGCAGCTCGTCAATGAAGAGCAGCACCCTGCCCTCCGACTCTTTGATTTCGTTTAACACGGCCTTGAGCCGCTCCTCAAACTCGCCGCGGTACTTGGCGCCCGCAATGAGGGAGCCCATGTCAAGGGCGAAAATGGACTTGTCCTTGAGGGCAGTCGGCACGTCCCCCTTGACGATGCGCTGGGCTAAGCCCTCCGCGATGGCCGTCTTGCCGACGCCCGGCTCGCCGATGAGGACCGGATTATTCTTGGTTTTGCGGGACAAAATGCGGATGATGTTCCGAATTTCGTCGTCCCGGCCGATGATGGGGTCAAGCTGTTTCGTGCGGGCGCGCTCAACTAAGTCGATGCCGTACTTTGAAAGCGCTTTCTCTTCCCCGCCGCCGTTATTGTTATAGTTTGCGTTCATCGCAGTCACCTCCGATACAAGCTTAGTATACGCTTTCCATATGAAAAAACTATTGCCTAAATGTAAACATTAGCACTCTCAAAACGAGAGTGCTAATGTTTTTTGTCTCAGATTCGGTTTTTAATCGGCTTCATCGGCACCCGAAAGCGGGGCCCGAATGTGTAGAGCTTCTCTCTGACTGCCGTCTGCTTGCGGCCGTAGACGCCGTACCACGCGAGGTACTGGGAGACCAGCGTCAGCAGCAGCTTGCCCTTGACGGCGCCCAGGTCCCCCCGCATCTCCTCCATGTATTCCATCACCACGGCGTAGAGGTCGGGCCGGTAAAGCCGCAGCTCCGCGATGGCCGACCGGATAAAGGAGCGGGCGGCCCCCGGGAATTTGTATGGAATCGTCAGCTTTGAGCGGCCAAGCTCCTGTTCAACCCGGTCCTCCCCGCTCTGATGCCACACTAAGGAGGCCGCGACGACCGGCTGCTCCACACAAAGCCGCTTCCATGCGCTGTAGGGCAGGACCTCCTCCAAAAACTGCGCCAGTATGCCGTCGAACTCGGCGTAGCGGGCCTCCCACAGGGCAGGACCAAAGGCGTCCTTGAAGACCTGCCGCAGGTTTTCGCCCGGCTTGAAGACATAGTTTTCAAACGAGTAGCAGGGCAGCACCGTGATGATGCGCATGATGGGGTACTCCTGCCGCTTGGCGGCGTCGTCATAGTCCCTGTCGACGATGTAGACGGCCTCTTTGCCGCTCTTGTGGCTCATGGCCTCAATTTTCCGGGCCGTCGCGATGACGGCCGTCTTGCCGCCGTCGCCGCCGGTGCCGTAGATGATCTCGACCGCCTCCTTCGGATACCCGAGCTTGCCGTATAAAAACGGCTGATAAAATTTGTGGTCGGTCTTGCCCTCGACAAAGCAAAAGCAGTCGATGTCGGGCCGGCCGGCCGAGCTCATGAACCAGAAAAGCGGGGTCATGGGCGGCCGGGTCTGGTTTCGAATCTCAGACTCGGCCCCCTTATATCGTGAACGCGGCGGCATCGCTATATCTCCTTAATCCCGAGCGGGGAAATGTAGTCCTGTACCGACTCGTCCTCCGCGATATAGGGGGAATGGGTCGCCACAATGATGCAGCCGGCCTTGGTGTGGCGCAGAATGGCGGGCAGCAACCAGCTCTGCCAGACGATGGAGAGCGAGAGCTCCGGCTCGTCGATGAGCAGGGCGCAGTCGTCAAAGAAAAAGGCGTAGGTCAAAATGCAAATGAGGTTGTGCTCGCCTGACGACAAATTCACGGGCGATATTCCGCGCCCCTTGCGGTCCCCGAGGCGCAGGCCCCGCGGCGTGACCGAGACCTGTTTGTTGAACATGAAGCGGGCAAGCTCGCCCTCAAACCGCCGGATGCGGTCGGGCTTGAGCGAGAGAATGTAGTCCCGCTCCCCCTCCACAAAGCGTTTTAAGGCGTCGCCGACCTGGTCGCACTGCCCCTCATCGGCTTCACCCGAAAAGAGCTCTCTGAGATAGGTGTCGAAAATGCTGTCCTTGATGAGGGCCGGCATGATGTAGTCTTCAATAAACGCCCGGTTTTGTTCAATAAAACGCCAAAACTCTCCGGCGTCGGTCATCCCGCAGACCCGCTCAGTGCCGATGGCGTCAAGAAAATACGAGGCGGCACGGGTGTTGATGGATACGATGTCGGTCTCGGTATAGTAGTGGTCGGCAATGATGGCGCCGACCGGCAGCGCGTCGTCGTCAAGCCGGGCAAAGATGTCCTCGGCAATGGCCCTGCTGCGCCGCGTTGCGCGGGCAAGGTGCCCGTAAGCCTCTTTGAGCTGGTGCACGTCATGGTCGATGGCGCAGTGGCCGACGTAGTTTGCGAGGGTGTGCAGCCGGTTGCCGTACATGTCCATGTCGAGCTCGGCGTTGCGGGGCTGGTAGGCGGGCAGAAAGCTGTTGTCAAGCTCTATGCCGTCCGAGCCGCAAAAGCGCACAGCCCGCACAAGTCCCGAGTAGAGCGCCGTGCCGTAGGCGAGGGAGAGGTCGCTCGAATTCAGTCCCATGAGCTGTGAAAGCTTCAGGGTGACGGCGCCCGCCCTGTTGCGCCTTGCGATGGGGGACAGCAGAAAACTGCCGCTGTGCTCGAGGTCAATGAGGCATTGCCGCAGCCGCTTTGAGTTGCGCTCCTGCTCCTCGTCCGAAAAGAGGCGCAGGCTTTCGTCGTCCCCCCAGTAGACGCAGGCGAGCCGGCTGCAATATTCGGCGGTGTCGACCCCGGCCAGCATGGCCGAGAGATAGTCCCGCCAGCCCTCGTCGGCGGCGTCCCCGGCCGGGACCGGCAGCCCGGTGCTTCTCATGGCCTCGCCCACCGCGAGGCTCATGCCGCTCTCCCGCACCGCGTACCGCAAAAACGCGTCGCGCTCCGGAAAGAGGTCCTCATACCGGATGTCGACCCGCTGGTTTCCGGCGCGCAGCGTCGCCTTTGCAAAGGGGAACCGCGTCATCTCGCAAAAATCCCCGGCCAGAAGGTCACGCAGCAGGCGCAGCATGGTCGATTTCCCGAGTCCGTTTTCCCCGAGTAAAATGACGCAGCGCTCCCCAATTTCAAGCGTCACGTCATTCACATCGAACAGGCCTTTAATTTTAAGCGTAATCATGCCGTCACCCCCATATCTGACAGTATACCGCAACAAAGTGAATAAATCAAACCACATAAGAAAAAGAGGACGCCGCTTGGCGTCCCCTTTCAATAACAGGTATTAATCAGAACATGGCCGCAATTTCGGCGGCGTCCGGCGTGTCGGCCGCGTTCTTGCCGTAATATGCCGATTTGACGGTCAGGTCGGGCGCCACGACAATGCAGGCCGGCAGCTGGAGCTCGTCGCCCTCATAGCGGCCGTGGGAGAGCCCGAGCTTACCCGCCGCCATGATTTTTTTGACGACGGCGGGCGACGCCCCGAGCTCGAACTTGGACTTTGCGGCCCTTATGCCAAACCGCTTGTAGAGCCTGCCCTCCGGGTCGCAGATGATGTCAAAGGGCAGCACTTTGTCCCCGAGCTCCTCTTTTAAGAGCGCCGCATCCGACTGGAAGACGACCTTGACCTGCCCGCCCGCCTCAGTGATTTTGGCGTACTCCTCCTCCAGCATGTGCAGGTCGACCCGGCAGACCGTGCAGCCGTAATACCGCAAAAACAGCAGCGCGCAGGGCCGCCCGCCGAGACTCTCAGACAGGCGCAGTCCGCTGATATAGGGCGTGTCGTACTCGAAGTCGGGCAGCCTGTCGCCGGCCTTCACGCGCTCCCCGAGCGGCATTTCACCCGCTTCAGGCTCTTTCATCACGTTGCAGAGAATTTCGAGCGCCTGCGCTAAAGTGGCTCTGGGACAGGCGATGTTCATGCGGACAAACCCCTCGGCGTTTGAGACAAACTCATCGCCGTACTCGATGAAAAGCCCCGCCGCGCTGAGCTCCTTTTTCATCTCGACCGTCTTGCCGCAGCCCGACAGGTCGACCCACGCGAGGTAAGTGCCCTGCGAAATGCGAAAGCGCGCCGCCGGCAGGTGCTCTTCGAGGTAGGCCGACATGAACTTGAAGTTGTCGTCAAGGTAGACTAAAAGCGCCTCAAGCCAGTCCTCGCACTCGTTGTAGGCCGCAATGCAGGCGTCAATTGAAAGCGGGTTCGGCAGTCCGCAGTAGTGGTTGCCCCGCCACTCGGCCGCAATTTCAGGGTCTGCGATGATGATGTTCGAGAGCTGATTTCCGGCCAGGTTGAAAGTCTTGGAGGGGGCCGTGCAGGTGATGAGGGTCCTCTCCCCGGGAAAGAGAGAGGCGAGCGGGATGTGCCGCTGCCCGCTCCTCAGAATGTCGGAGTGGATTTCGTCGCTGACGATGAAGACGCCGTTTTCAAAGCAGATTCCGGCAATGCGGCGCAGCTCGCTCTCTGTCCAGACTCTGCCGGTCGGGTTGTGGGGCGAGCAGAGGAAAAAGAGCGTGTTTTTGGGGTCCTTGGCCTTTTTCTCAAAGTCGGCAAAGTCGAACTCGTAGTGCCCGTCAATGTTGACAAGAGGGCTGTATACGGGGGTTCTGCCGTATTTCTGAATGGCGTCGTCAAAGGGGTGATAGGCCGGCGTATTGAGCAGCACGCCCTCCCCCTCGCCGGTCAGCTTCCCAACCGCGACATTTAGGGCCGCAATGACCCCGCTTGAAAAGACGATGGAGGAGAAGTCGACGTCCCAGCCGTTTCGCCGCTTCATCCAGCCGATGACGGCGGCGTAGTACTCGGGGTCGAGCGGCATGCTGTAGCCGAGTATCCGCTTGTCAAGCCGCCTTTTCATCGCGTCTAAAATCGGCTGCGGGCAGGCGAAGTCCATGTCGGCAATCCACATGGGTATGTACTTGTCGGGGAGCTCCGGATTGATGATGGGGGCCGCATCGTACTTGACGGAGTTGGTGTTCTCCCGCTCGACGACCTCGTCAAAGTTCCACCCGCCGCCCGCTGCAGCCGCGGGCTTTGCCGGGTCTTCTTCCGGCGCCCCGTCCCCTGAAATGCGGACCAGCATCGCCTCAACTTTCTCCAACACCTCGGGGGTGAACTGTTCGGGCAGCAGCTTTGCCACGCTGCGCAGCGACATGCCTTTGACAAGCCCCAGCTGCGGATGGCCCGTCAGCCCCGGCATCATGCTGTCCACTTCGGCCCGCACCTCGTCATTTGCCAGCAGGTCCTTAACTTTGGAGTCGATTGTCAGTGCCATGATCATCCCTCCTATGCCTTTCAAAATGCTCGCTTAAAAAATGGCCACCGCAAAGCGGTTTGCTTCGCAGCGGCCATAAAGTCCGGATTATTCAGTGGGAGTCGCAGCAATCTCCGCCGCAACCGCAGCCGCAGTCGTCATCCTCGTCGTCCTCGTCGTCGTCCTCATCTTCGTCGTCGATTTCAATCTCGATTTCTTCGCCGCACTCGGGGCAGACGGTCTCGCCCTCAAGGGCGGTGTCCTCGTCGATATAGAAGATGTTGCCGCAGCTCGGGCACTCGACCTCATAGGTCTCCTCGTCGTCGCCGTAGACAAAGCCCTCGACCTCGTCGAGATCCTCGTCAATCATGGCGACCTGCTCGTCGAGCTCGTCAAAGCTGTCCTCGAGCACCGTGACCTCCTGGGCCATGTCGTCGAGCAGGTCGACGATCGCTGTCAGCACTTTGCCCTCTTTCTTATCCTTGTCGATGTCAAGGCCATCCATGAGGCCTTTGATATAGGCTACCTTCTCAGTCAGTGTCATTGTTTCGACTCCTTTCAACTTGGGGCTATGCGCGCTCCATGTATTCGCCGGTGCGCGTGTCAACCCGTATTTTTTCTCCTTCGTTGATGAACAGGGGAACCTTGATTTCGGCTCCGGTCTCGAGGGTGGCCGGTTTTGAACCGCCCTGGGCAGTATCGCCCTTGAAGCCGGGCTCGGTGCGCGTGATGACGAGTTCCACAAAGTTCGGAGGCTCAACCCCGAACACGCTGCCCTTGTACGACAGGACTTTGCACACTTCATTCTCTTTGACAAACTTGAAGCTGTCGGGCAGAATGTTGCCGCCGACGGGGATGTTTTCGTAGGTTTCGCTGTCCATGAAATAGTAGAGGTCACCGTCGTTATAGAGGTATTCCATGTCTTTGCGGTCAATGAACGCCGAGGGAAATTTCTCGGTGGGGTTGAATGTGCGCTCGACAACGGCGCCGGTGATTGCGTTGCGGATTTTGGTGCGAACAAAGGCCGCGCCCTTTCCGGGCTTGACATGCTGGAATTCTACAATCTGGTAGACGTTGCCGTCCATCTCAAACGTGATGCCGTTTCTGAAATCGCCTGCTGTAACCATTACTCATTCCTCCAAGGACGGTTTCGCTTTCATTTTACAACATATTTTACCGCATATACACGGATAATGCAACACAAATTTACAGGACGAGCAGGGCTTTGGGCGCGTGGGTGAGGTTTTCGCAGCCCGTTTCAGTGACAAGGAGGTCGTCCTCAATGCGCACGCCGAATTTCCCCGGCAAATAGACGCCCGGCTCCACCGTGATGAGGCATCCGGCGGGAATGGCGTCGGTGCAGCGCGGCGAGAAGCGGGGGTTCTCGTGAATTTCAATTCCAAAGGAGTGGCCAAGCCCGTGGCCGAAGTTGCCGCCGTAGCCAGCTTCCCCGATGAGGTCCCGGGCCACTTTGTCGATGTCCCGCCCGATGACCCCGGCCTTTACGGCGGCAATTGCGGCCTCCTGGGCCGCAAGCACCGTGTCGTAGACGCGGCGCATCTCGTCCGTGACGTGGCCGATGGCCACCGTGCGGGTCATGTCGCTCTTGTAGCCGCAGCAGGTCGCCCCGAAGTCCATGGTCAGAAAGTCCCCGTCTGCGAGCGGGCGCTCCCCCGGCACGCCGTGCGGCATGGAGGCGTTGGGGCCGCCGACGCAGATGGTCTCAAAAGCGGGACCGTCGGAGCCGTTTTCAAGCATGAGTATTTCAAGCCGCTTTGCAATTTCCCGCTCGGTGACCCCCACTTTTATGTAGGGCAAGAGCTGCGCAAAAGACCGCTCGGTGATGGCCTGCGCCCGCCTCACATAGGCGACCTCAGTCTCGTCCTTCACGGCCCGAAGCCGGGCGATGGTCTCCCCGAGCGGCACAAATTCCACTTCCGGCATGGCCTTTTGAAAATCGGCGAACCCGGCGACCGTCATGGTGCAGTCCTCAAAGGCCACCCGCTTTGCGCCAAGGGCGGCAATGAGCTTTGCCGTCTCCTCCTCCACAAGGTCGAGCATCGGAACCGACTTCATGGAGGTCACTTTGCTTGTCACGGCCTCAATGTACCGCGAGTCGGCAATGAAGTGGGCCGTCTTTTTGGTCACGACGACGGCGCCGGCAGACGCCGCGAAGCCCGCCGCCCAAAAGCGGCTCACCTCGGACGTCAAAAGCACGGCGTCGGCCTCGGGGAAGTGTTCGCGCAGTCTGTCTATTCTTGTCTGCATGCTTCATAGACCTCCATCATCGTCTTTGCATCTATGTCCTGGGTACCTGCCGACTCGCAGATGATGGTCGGCGTGGCGCCCCGCTTTGCAATGAGGTCGGCCAAGGGCTCGTAGGGCGGCCCGAAGCCCAAATCGTCCGTAAAGGTCAAATGCCGTTTTTCGCCGCCCTGCGTGTATTCAATCTTGGAAAAGTGCACGTGGAAGTCGGGCCGGCCCACGGCGTCGAGTATTTTCTCGTAGTCCTCGGCGCCCGCAATGCCGCCCAAAGTCCTTGCGTTCAAGTGCCCGAAATCGATGCAGGGGATCATGCGGGGGTCGAGCCCGCACAGTGACAGCACCTCTTCGAGGGTGCCCAACTGGTTGATCTTGCCCATGGTCTCGGGGCAGAGCGACACATGGCCGAGCCCCTCGGCGTCAACGGCCTGCTGCGCCCGGTAAAGCGTGTCGCGGGCGAGCTCCATGGCGGCCTCGCGGCTCATTTTTCCGGCCGCGCCCGAGTGGATGATGATGCGCCTCGCCCCCATAGCGTCGGCAGCACGGGCACTCTCGAGGATGTAGTTGATGCTGTTGTCCCGCTTGTCGGCCTCAGGGCTTGACAGCGAAATGTAATAGGGGGCGTGCAGCGACAGCGTGATGCCAAAGGCCCGCGCCTCCTCGCCGAACTTGCGGGCGGTCTCAAGGCCCACGTTGACCCCTCTGCCGCACTGGTATTCGTAGGCCGTAAGCCCCATGTCCGCCAGATACTTCGGGATTTGCATGGTGCTCTTATGGCCCGCCTCATAGAATTTGTCGGGATTTCCCGCCGGCCCGAACAGCGCCTTCATTTGTCCACCTCCGTATATCCGCATTTTTTAAGCACCGGCCGCTCGGCCATCCGCTTGATTTTAAAGGGCAGCCAGGGCTCCGGCCGGATGGGGTCGACCAGAATGGTCTTCATGCCGGCGCGGTTGCCCCCCAGTACGTCGGTGAAGACCTGGTCGCCGACGGCCGCGATTTTTGCGGGCGCAAGCCCCATGGTCCCCGCCGCTTCCAGAAATCCGCCCCTGCGCGGCTTGTGGGACTTAAAGGAGTAGTGGAACCCGAAGCTCTCGTTGTAGGCCCGCACCCGCTCCTCGTGCCCGTTTGAGACAAACGCCAGCTTGACGCCGGCCGCCTGCAGCTGCTTTATCCAAAACGAATTCTCTTTTGTCGGCTGATGAACTCCATAGTATACAAGCGTGTTGTCAATGTCAAGAATCAGCCCCTCAATGCCCTCCTTTGCCAAAAAGGCGGGCGTCACCTCATAAATCGTATGAAATCTGAAATCCGGCCAGAGCTCGGACACGGCACTCTTCACCTCTCAAAACGCCTCGGCCCTTGTAAAAGGGCCGGCTATGATGTATACTACCGATATCCCACACTCGGAGGTACATTATGCAGGACATTTACCTCACTGTCAAACAGCGCATCATCCACAACACCTACGCGCCCGGCTCGGTGCTCAGCGAGGGGACTCTGGCGCTGGAATTCGGCGTCAGCCGCACGCCGGTGCGGGAGGCGCTGCGCCGCCTGCAGCAGGACCGCTGGGTCGTCACCCTGCCCAAAGTCGGCGTGCAGGTCTCGCAAATCTCCATGAGAGAGCTGCGGGACAGCTTTGAGGTGCGCAAACTGCTCGAGGTCTTTGCCCTGCGCAAAGCCATGTCCGGCGCCACATCCGAGGAGTGGCGGGAGCTGTGGCGGCGCGCCGTCATCAGCGACTCGGTGGGCGCGACAGACCCCGCCGCAATGGAGGCCGATGTGAACTTCCACCGGCAGATTTGGCAAATGGCCCACAACGAGGTGGCCGCCCGCACTTTAGAGGAGATCGTGGAGAGGGAGGTCCGCTGGTGGCATTCGCTGCGGCATTACAACCCTTCCATCGCGCTCAAGGCCGACCGCTTTTCGGACCTCGTCTCCTGCATGCAGACCGGCAACGAAGTCGGCGCCGCGGCCTTCATGAAAACCCACATCGACTTCTATATTGCCCAGATTCGCAACGAAATTTTCTGATTTGTGGTGATTTCGATGCTGCTGTCTGGAGAACTTTTCGCGAATACTTATCAGTAGACACAGAGTTTATGGGCGATGCCGTTGATGGTTTTTTATCTTCCGCTCCGCCACTTCGAAGCGCTGTGTTTTCTGTGTCCTAAAGAACAAACGCGGTGCCCTATCGTATTAGCTGATGATATCCTGCTTATTACCTGTTTTTTTCAGGCGGCAACGCGGTTTTTCAAAGCCGTTTTGCCGCCTCTTTGACGTACTGGGCCATGGCGGCGTCCTTTATGTCGAGCAGGGTTCCGGTCAGGATGACCGCCCGAAGCCCCAGCTCAAACGTGTTGAAAATGAGCTCTCTGTCGGGCGGCACAATCCTGTTCAGCATGCCCGCGGGCAGCATGGTGCAGTAGCGGTTTTCAATGATAAGCCTTCTCAGATAGGCTGAAATTTTCGTCACGCCCCGCAGCTCATGCGGGTGCAGGGCGAGCTCATAGTCGAGCGTGAGCAGGCAGTCCTGCGGTGACGTCTCGGGGTCGTACCGTTTGAAAAACGCGGTCATTCCGGCATCGAGCGTCTCACCATAGGCCGTGCAGACCTGCTTTGTGCGGGTCGCTCTCGCCACCGCCAGGGCCAGCTTTGCCCGCCGAAGCTCGCCACTGATTTCAGCCCTTCCCCGCTTATACTGCTCAGCGAGCGGCAGGGTGCGGTCCTCGCACAGGTCAATCGTGTAGAGCACGCCGTCCAGCAGGTGCTCAAAGACCTCCATGCGCACCGAGGAGCTCATGCCGCCGGTGTATTTGCGGCAGCGGTCCCGCATGAGGGCGGCGAGTTCCCCGCGGTCGAGCCCCTTGTCAAGGCTGTTATTCATCCGCCTGCTCCTCGTCCGGCTCCGGTTCCGGCCGCCATGGCTCCTCCATGGGCTTTAACCCCCGCAGCGCCTCGAGGCTTCCGCCGCACCGGCCGTTGAAGGCGTCGGCCATCCAGATGATGAGGTCGTCGTCCGGGTAGTCGTCCGGCAGCTGATTTTTTTGCTCATAGAAAATTTCAAAGAGCTCGCAGAGGGTCTCGGCGTAAGCACGCTGCTCGATATAGGGCGACGGGGAAAACGCCCGGATGAGTTCTTGTTCCACACCGCCCGAAAACTCCACGCGGCCGCTCTCCCGGACGGCCTCAAGCTTTGCTGCGGCCACCATGGCGGCATCATGTGCCGAGAGTGCCAGCCCGAAGGGGGCCGACAGTGTGTTTGCGGCCAGCAGTCCTTTCTCAATGATCGACAGGCTGTAGTTCATGTGGCTCACTTTGCTCCTCCGAAGGCTGCTTAGGCCTCTCTCCCCTGCTCAGGATAAAGAGGCTGGCAAAGACAAGCGCCATGCCGGCAAGCTTCAATGCCGTCATGGCCTCATGTAAGACAAAAACGCCGCCGATGGTCGCCACGGCAGGCTCTACGGTGGCGTAGATGGCGGCCTTGCTCGGCTCGGTGCCCGAAAGCCCTTTGTTATAGAGCCAGTAGGGCGCAATGCAGCAGACAACGCCAAGTCCCAAAGCGCCCGCCCAGACAACCGGCATTGCGAGCAGCTCCGGCGTGCGCCAAAAGCCGGACAGCGGCAAAGCGCCCGCGCCCGCCCACAAAAATGAGTGCAAGGTGATTGCCGCGGGGTCGTATCCTTTTGTCAGGGCGCACCGCGTGAAAATGGTGTAAAGCCCGTAGGTCAGCCCGGCCGCAAGCCCGCTCACAATGCCGATGAGACTGATTTCGCCGGGGGCGCTCTCTAAGAGCCCCGTCACCAGCACACAGCCTGCCGTCGTGATGGCGAGGGCCGCCACCTTGCGCCCCGTCAGCTTCTCGCCGAAGAGCAGCACCGAAAAAAACGTGACGAAAATGGGCGAGGTGTAGAGCAGGACGACGGCGGCCGACAGGCTGAGGCGCTCAATGGCCGTGAAGTAGCAGAAATTTGAAAATACGAGGCTTAAAAGCCCGTTTCCGGCAAAGCACCAGGCGTCCCTCCAGCGAAAACGGAACTTCGCGGGGCTGCGCAGGGCCGTGGCCGCCGAGAACACGACCGCCGCCGTCACAAGGCGCAGCGCGACAATCTGGAGCCTCGTAAGTCCTGCGTTTGTCAGCATGGCGACAAAGAGACCGATGCCGCCCCACAGGACTCCGGCCGCCACAATGAGCATGGCCGATATTCGACTGTTTTTATCCGTCATATGCCTCATCCGATGAAAAAACCCGGAACACCGTGGTATTCCGGGTTATTCTTGTGTTTTTAATCCGTCTCGTCTCTCTCATGCTTGGGAGGGATTCGCGAGGAAAAGGTCAAATCATTTAAATTTACGCTTCCTCGCAGCCTCCGACTTCTTCTTGCGCTTCACGCTCGGCTTCTCATAATGCTCACGTTTTCTCAGTTCCGCTAAGACTCCGGACTTTGCGCACTGCCTCTTAAAGCGGCGGAGTGCGCTGTCCAGTGATTCGTTATCCTTTACTTTAATCTCCGACATGTTCTCCCTCCCCTCGTGCTTGCATTCAAGAGACTTTCCGGATACTTTATTATACTCAAGCGCCCGCGCAATGTCAAGTATTGATTAGAACGGACTAATCGCAGTTCACCCTGGGACATGCGAGAGTCGGCTTGACCGCCTTGAAGAGGTCGGGGGAATCCATTTTCATGACGTCTTTGGTCCCGAGTTCGCGCACCCCGTCCCTGAGTTCAAGGCAGACGGCCTGCCCCGAGACCTTTTCAAATCCGTGGGCGCGGGTCAGCTTTTCGCCCTCGCCGACGACGAGCGTTCCGTCCTCCCGCGAGACGCCGAGTACCTGTTCAATAGCCTCAATGCCGCCGTAATAGCCGTCGAGAAAGACGACGGGCTGCTGCTCAAAATCCTCCTCGTCGTCGAAGACGGGACTGCCGAGCTCGAGCCGCGCCCCGAGGTTGATGGCGAGCTTATACATGAGGGCGAGCTCGGGCGATTCACTCCCCGAGGCGTCCACACATTCTTTGAATTTTTCCGGATACATCATAGGCTGCCTCCTGTCCTTTTTTTGTTTTCAAAAAGCCCTTCGCTTATTTTACGACAAAATTCGCAAGCTTATCCGGAACATAAATTTCTTTTACAACGGTCTTGCCGGCGAGCTGGGCCGCAAAGGCTTCGCGGATTTTCGCCATGGCCGACTTCCCGTCTTCGCCGCGGGCGATGACAAAAGTGCCCCTCAGCTTGCCGTTGACCTGCACGGCGATCTCAACCGAGTCCTCGACCGTTTTGGCCTCGTCATACTCCGGCCAGGACTGCCCCGTGATCATGCCGCCAAAGCCGCAGCTCTCCCAGAGCTCCTCTGTGAGGTGGGGGGCCAAGGGGTTGAGCAAAATGAGGAAAACCCGAAGCTCGCCCTTTGTAATGGAGCCCTTGGCCTCGACGTCATTGAGATAGCTCATCATGGCGGCGATGGCGGTGTTGGCCTTGAGATGCTCAATGTCGTAGCCGACTTTCTTGATCATGGCATGGGTCTTGACCGTGAGGTCGGCAGAATAGCCCGTATCGGAAGTCATCATGGAGGGCAGTTCCGCCACCCGCTCGAGAAAGCGCTTGCAGCCGCGAATGCCGGAGGCCGACCAGGGGGCAGCCTTCTCGAAGTCGCCGATGAACATCTCGTAGAGCCGCATGGTGTCGGCGCCGTACTCCTTGACGATGTCGTCCGGGTTGATGACGTTGCCGCGGGACTTGCTCATCTTCTCGCCGTTCTCACCCAAAATCATGCCGTGCGAAGTGCGCTTTTGATAGGGCTCCTTTGTCGGCACAAGGCCGCAGTCGTAGAAGAACTTGTGCCAGAAGCGCGAATACAGGAGATGCAGCGTCGTGTGCTCCATGCCGCCGTTGTACCAGTCGACCGGCAGCCAGTATTTGAGGGCCTCCTCACCCGCGAACGCCTCGTCGTTGTGGGGGTCGATGTAGCGCAGGAAGTACCAGCTCGACCCCGCCCAGTTGGGCATGGTGTCGGTCTCCCGCTTTGCGGGGCCGCCGCACTTGGGGCAGGTGGTGTTGACGAACTCCGGAATTTTTGCAAGCGGAGAGTCGCCGTCGTCGGTCGGCTCGTAGCTCTTGACGTCGGGGAGCCTCACCGGCAGCTCATCGTACGGCACCGCAACCCATCCGCAGTGCTCGCAGTAGACGAGCGGAATCGGCTCGCCCCAATAGCGCTGGCGGGAGAATATCCAGTCGCGCAGCTTGTAGTTGACCTTTGGCTCGCCGAGCCCCTTCTCGTGCAGCCATTTGGTGATGGCGGCAATGGCCTCCTCCACCGGCATGCCGGTGATGAAGCCGGAGTTGACCATGACGCCAGTCTCGCAGTCGGTGTAGGCCTCTTTGGTGATGTCGCCGCCCGACACGACTTCAATGATGGGCAGGTCAAAGGCCTTGGCAAACTCGTAGTCGCGCTCATCGTGGGCGGGCACCCCCATGATGGCGCCGGTGCCGTAGCCCATCAGGACATAATCCGACACAAAGATGGGGATTTCTTCGTTATTGACAGGGTTGATTGCCGCAATGCCCTCAAGGCGCACGCCGGTCTTCTCCTTGGCGAGCTCGGTGCGCTCCATGTCCGACTTGCGCGCCGCCTCGACCTGATAGGCCTTGACCGCCCCGAGGTTGGTGAGCTTGCCCGCCCACGCCTCAAGACACGGGTGCTCGGGCGAGATGATCATGAAAGTGGCGCCAAACAGCGTGTCCGGCCTCGTCGAGAAGACGACAAGCTCGTCGCCGGCCGTCGTTTTGAAGAGGATTTCGGCGCCCTCGGAGCGGCCGATCCAGTTTTTCTGCTGAATTTCAACCCGCTCGATATAGTCGATGTCGTCGAGGTCGTCAATGAGCCGCTGGGCGTATTTCGTGATGCCGAGCATCCACTGGCTCTTGTACCGCTTTTCGGTCTGGGCGCCGCACCGCTCGCAGACGCCGCCCGTCGACTCCTCGTTGGCCAGTACCGTCTTGCAGGAGGGGCACCAGTTGACGGCCATCTCTTTTTTATAGGCGAGGCCCTTTTCAAAGAATTTGAGGAAGAGCCACTGAGTCCACTTGTAGTAGTCGGGGTCGGTCGTCGCAAACTCGCGGGACCAGTCAAACGACAGGCCGAGGCTCATGAGCTGGGCCTTGAAGCGCTTGATGTTCTCGGCTGTGACAATGGCCGGGTGAATGTGGGTTTTGACGGCGTAGTTCTCGGCCGGAAGTCCGAAGGCGTCCCACCCCATCGGGTAGAGCACGTTGTACCCCTGCATGCGCTTTTTGCGGCAGATGGCGTCCATAGCCGTGTAGGAGCGCGGATGGCCGACATGCAGGCCCTGCCCGGACGGGTAGGGGAATTCCACGAGCGCGTAAAACTTCGGCTTCGAGTAGTCATTGGGCGCGTGAAATACGCCCTTCTCTTCCCAGATGTCCTGCCATTTCTTTTCTACGGCCGCAAAGTCGTATTTCATGTTGTCTCCCATTCCTTCCCGTCTATTTGCTCGGCGTCTGCCCACAACCGCTCAAGGTTGTAGAATTCTCTGGACTCTTTATAGAATACATGCACGACGACGCTGCCGTAGTCGAGCAAAATCCACCGGTCGGTGCGGCGCCCCTCGGCGTGGTGCGGCTCGATTCCCTTTTCCGAGAGCTGAAACTCGACCTCCTCGGCCAGCGCCTTGACCTGAGTCGAGCTGGTGCCGGTCGCAATGACAAAGAAGTCGGCGAGGATGGTCAGGTCGCCGATGTGCAGCACCCGAATGTCCTCCGCCTTTTTGCTGTCGAGAATCCGCGCAATGTCAAGCGCAAGCGCCTTCGCTTCAAGTTCCATCATTTTCCTCCATTCCGGGCACCGGCCCCACGTCCGATTCGGGGGTGGTGTCAATTGTCGTGTCGCCCTCTTCTTCCTGCTGTGGCGCTGTAGCACCCTGCTGCTGCGCCAGAAACTCCTTCCAGTTCCACTTGGGGTTTAAGTAAAAAGTCGGCCGGTTTTCATCAATTTCAATTAAAGTGTTGCCGTCCAGGTTGAACTGGGTTTCGTATTTGCGTCCGTACTCGACGAGGGTCGCGTTTTCAATCATCCCGTCGTAGGGGGAGAAATAGTTGTTGATGATATACATGGTCTCGGTGCGGTAGGCCGTCAGCCCCGACTCGCCGTCGTAATACCACGACTCGCTCGGAAGCGAGAAAATGCGGATGTTCTCAAGCGGGATTTTTAAGGCCTTGGTGGCGTAGGACAGCATGTCGGAGGCCGTCAGGTCGGTCTTCATGTTTTTAAACACGGTGTCGATGAGCCCCGGCACCTTGGCGATGTTCGTGGGTTTTGTCACGGTCTTTGCCAGTGCCGCAAGGAACATTTTCTGGGCGTTCATGCGGCCGAAGTCCATGTCCGCGTAGCCGTACCGAAAACGCACAAACCCCTCGGCGTCCTTGCCGTTTAAGGTCTGCTGCCCCGCCTTGAGGTGGATGTAGAGGTCCTGATCAGGGTCCTCATAGTCCATGTCGAACGGGACGCTCAGCGGCACGCCGCCCAGCTTGTCGACGACAGTGCGAAAACAGGTGAGGTTGATGACGACATAGTCGTCAATGGGAATTCCGAAGGCCGCCGACAGCGCCGATTTCATGAGTGCGCCCTTGCCGTAGGCGTAGAGCGCGTTTGCCTTGTTGCTGTCGTGGCCGGTGTCAATGAAGAGGTCGCGGGGAATTTGCAGGATGTTGAGCACCTGCTTGGCCGGCTCGAAAAAGACCAGCATCATGGTGTCGGTGCGGTAGCCCTCGTTGTCGGTCGCCCCGACCACAAAGCAGTAAGTCCCCTCCCGCCTGACCATGGACGGGTCGGCCTGCACCGCCCGCTCTCTGGCCTTTTTGCCGGGGACTCCGCCGTCCACGGGCGCCGTGGTTCCGGGGTCGTATGCGCCGGCGGCTGAGCGGTATATGGAGAAGAGCACGCCGCACAAAACGCCGACGACGGCGAGCAGCGAGTAGAGCACGATTTTTTTCGTCCGGGATTTCCTTGCAGAAGCCACGGCATTCTTTACCCCGTTTTTGTCCGCATGGCCACTCTCTGTGCGTCTGCCCGCACACTTTCCCGGATTGTCCGGGGCTTTTGGGGTGATAGCCATAGCATCCCCTGCCGCAACTGCGGGTAAACCGTGCACACCGCCCATATCCTGCGCCCGGCGCGGGCGAAGCTGAGCCGGCTTGCTGCGCCTCGGAAAGTTCTCGGTCAAAATCTCCGGCCCTTCGCCCGAGGGGTCTCCGGCGTTCTTTGAGTCGCCTGCGTCATAGAGGTCGAAGTCCTGCGTTATATTTTCGCCCGCGGCCCTTTTTGCCTCTTCGGCGGCAAGGGCTGCCTCAATGGCGGCCCGAATCTCGGCGGCGCGGTTTCGTCCGGCCTCGGCTTCGCCCGGGGCGTCCTCATCCGGCAAGTCCGGGGCGCCGGCCCCGTTCGCGGCCGGCTGGGTGTCCTCAGGCCCCGCTGAGCCGTAATATCGATAAAAGGCATCCTTCTCCGCGTTCTCAGGCGGCTTTGAGGGCTCGCCCGAACTGCGCAGGAAGGCGCCGTTTATTTCTTTTTTAGGTTTTTTCGCAACGCGCTTACCTGCCAAGCGTAAGTCTCCTCTCCACGATCTCGTTTCTGGCCGCTAGCGTGTCCGGGTGCAGCAGACTGCCCGCCTCCACCACCTCAATGATGGTGGCGTCGAGGGCACGCCGCAGCGCCTCGTCGAAATCGGTATAGACAACCTCTCTGACCCGGTCGACCCCCTCAAACTTGCGCAGCGGCTCGACGTAGTCGGCGAGGTACAAAATGGCCGTGGGCAGCGGCATGCCGGCCTTGGCCGTCGTGTGATATCTTATGGCGTCGAGCACGACGGGGTCAGTGACGCCGAGCTCCCTGCGGGCGACCTGCTCGCCGGTGATGGCGTGCAGCAGCTTCGGGGTCTTTCTTTCAAGATTAGAGAGAATTATATCAAAATCCGCGCAAAGCCGCAACTGGTTTTCATAGCTCTCCTGTTTTGTGATGTCGTGCAGCAGTCCCGCGGCGTAAGCTCGCTCGGGGTCTGCGCCGTACCGCCTGGCCAGCTTGACGGCCTCGTCGGCGACCGACAGGCTGTGCAGCAGCCTTTTTCCGCTCTGCCGACGTTCAAGCTCGGCCTTGTATTTCTCAAACGGAAACATAGAGACCCATCTCCTCGATATAGTTCAGGACGGCATTTGGCACCCCGTCCGGCCGGCGGCCACGGGCGATGGCTGCCCTCGCCTCAGTCGAAGAGCCGGGGTGCAGCGGCATGTCGGTGACGACAACATGGGCGCCGTACTGCGCCCTAAGCCTCGCGGCCATCTCCTCAACCCCCTCCTGATATCCGGGGCGCGGGAAGACGACAAGCTCGGTGGAGCCAATCAGTTCCCCCGCCCGGTGCCAGCTCTCAATGGTGACAAACATGTCCTCGCCCATGAGCAGCGACAGAGGCCCGATTTCAGCCACCGTGTCGACGGTGTAGCTCTTGCCTCCGCGCCGCTGTTCGAGGTCGGAGACAATGACGCCCTTTATGCCGGCAAAGGCCAGCCGCGCCATCTCGAGCCGGTATTCCGGGGCGACTTCTTCGGCCTGCTTGTGGGGGGGCGTCGCCGTCGGCATGACGATGACCTCGTCAAACGAAAGGTGCTCCAGCGCATACTGTGCCATGGCGACATGGGCGCTGTGCGGCGGGTTGAAGGTGCCGCCCAGCATTGCCCGCCTGCTCACAGCTTGATGACCGGCTTTTTGGCCGGCCGGTAGAGCACAAACCGCGAGCCGATGACCTGCACGGGCTCGGCCTTGCAGCGGGCGGCAATGAGGTCGGCCGCCTCGCGGGCCGTCAGCCCCGAGGACTCGAGCACCCGAAGTTTAATGAGCTCCCTCGCCTCCAAAGCCTCGTCGACCTGCTTATAAAACGCGTCGCCAAGTCCGTCCTTGCCCACCTGAAAAATGGTGTCGATGGTGTTTGCCATGGAGCGAAGCGCCGCACGCTGTTTGCTTGTCACGATAATTCTCCTAACTTTTCAATAAATCTGCGCATGGCAGCGCCCCTGTGGCTGACCTCGTTTTTCCGCGCCTCCGACAGCTCCGAGAAAGTCAGACCGTCCGGCTCGTAGAGGAAGACGGGGTCGTACCCGAATCCGCCGGTCCCTCTGGGAGCTCGCAAAATGACGCCCTCGCACTCCCCGCGGACGACAAAGCCGTCACCCCCCGGCGTTGCGTAGGCCAGGGCCGACACAAAGTGTGCGCCCCGCTTCCCGTCCGGCACACTTTCGAGGTTCTCGAGCAGGTACCCGACCCGCCAGGCGTCGTCATGCCCTTCCCCGCCGTAGCGGGCGGAGTAGACGCCGGGGGCGCCGCCCAAAGCGTCGACCGCAAGTCCCGAGTCGTCGGCCACGGCAGGCATGCCTGCGGCCTTTGCGTAGGCCGCAGCCTTGAGCCGCGCGTTTTCCTCAAAGGTCTCGCCGGTCTCCTCGACTTCAAGCCCCGCGGTGCCGCACTCGGCAGGTGACCGGACCGCAATGCCAAGCGGCGCCAAAAGCTCCCGAAGCTCTCTTAGTTTACCCATGTTTCCGGTCGCTACCACAATTTCCCGCACCGTCATACAAGCTCCTCCGCAAAGGCCTGCGGGTCAAACTCCTTTAAGTCCCCCGCCCCTTCGCCAACCCCGACATACCGCACCGGCAGTCCCAGCTCCCTGCGGATTGCGATGACGATGCCGCCCTTGGCGGTGCCGTCGAGCTTGGTCAGGACAACTCCCGACACCTGCGCGGCGCCGGCGAACTCCTTGGCTTGCAGCAGGCCGTTTTGCCCCGTCGTCGCGTCGATGACCAGCAGCACCTCTCTGTCGCATTCCGGCAGCTCCCGCTCGACGACGCGGCTCATTTTGGTCAGCTCGTTCATGAGGTTCTTTTTATTGTGCAGCCGCCCCGCCGTATCGCAGATGATGACGTCGACTCCGCGGCTTTTCCCGGCCGCAATGGCGTCAAAGACGACGGCGGCCGGGTCGCTCCCCTCCTGATGCCGCACATAGGCGGCTCCCGTGCGCTTTGCCCAGATTTCGAGCTGGTCGGCGGCCGCGGCCCTGAAAGTGTCGGCAGCCCCCAGCAGCACGCTTTTTCCCTCTAAGGCGAACTTCGCCGCCAGTTTTCCGATGGTCGTGGTCTTGCCGACGCCGTTGACCCCGACGACGAGGATGACCGACGGCTTTGTGGCAAGGCGCACCGGCTCGTCAACCCTGAGCTCTTCGGCGATGAGCTCCACCAAAAGCTCCCGCAAGGCCCCGGCGTCCGGCGTCTTGCGCGCCTTGGCCTCGTCCCTCAGACGCCCCGTCATCTCCATTGCGGCCTCGACGCCCATGTCGGCCGCAATCATGGCCTCCTCGAGCTCGTCGAAGAGGTCGTCGTCAAATTTCTTGAAAGCCGTAAACAGCTTTGTGAAAAGTCCCATGTCATTGCTCCAGTCTGAGTTTTTCCACTTCCGAGACGTCCATGCGCAGCACTTTGGACACGCCCTTCTCCTGCATCGTGACGCCGTAGAGCAGGTCTGCCGCCTCCATGGCGCCCCGCCGGTGAGTGACGAGAATAAGCTGTGAGTTGTCGGTGAAGTTCTTATAATAGTTGCCGAGCCGCACGACGTTGACCTCGTCGAGCGCCGTGTCGATCTCGTCTAAGATGACAAAGGGCGACGGCCGCACGCCCAAAATGGCGAAGTAGAGGGCGATGGCCACAAGCGCTTGCTCCCCGCCCGACAGGGCCGAGAGGTTGTTGATGAGCTTGCCCGGCGGTTGCACCTTGATGTCAATGCCCGACTCCAGCACATCGGCAGGGTCCGACAGCATGAGCTTTGCGCTCCCGCCGCCAAAGAGGTCGGAAAAGGTCTTGGCAAAGTTGTCGTTGATGATTTTAAACTGCTCGGCGAAAATGGCTTTCATCTGCTCGGTCAGGTCGCCGATCACGGTGTCGAGCTCGGCTCTGGCCCGCTCGAGGTCCTCAATCTGGCCGGTGTAGAACTCAAACCGCTCCTTGACCTCTTTATATTCCTCAATGGCGTCAATGTTGATATTGCCGAGCTCCTTGATGGCCCCCCGCAGCTCCGAAATGCGGCGGTTTGCCGCCGTCAGGCTCTCGACGGGCGTGCGCAGGGACGAGGCTGCCGACACCGTCAGCTCGTACTCGTCCCACAGCCGCGCAACCGAGTTGTTGCAGTCGGTGGAAATGGCGGCGAGCTTATTTTCAAGCCGCGTGTGCTCCTTGACCAGCTTCTCTTTGAGCTCGCCCGTCTCCCGCAGCTCCCGGCGCAGTCCGGTCTGGCGCCCTTCGGCCTCGTCCCGCGCCGCCGCAAGCTCAGAAGCCCGCGCGGCAAGCTCCCGGCGGCGCGCATCCTCCTGCGCCTGCGCCTCACCCAGGCGCGCAATTTCACTTTGGAGCCGCTCATTTTCGCCCGTCAGCCGCCCTATTTCAGCCGTCCGGTCGTCTGAGCCCGTGGAATTCAGCCGCGTTGCCTCCCCATTTTTGTCGAGGTCGAGCAGTGTCTGTTCCGTATCGCGCCCGGCCATGAGCAGGTCGACCCGCAGGGCCGCGACCCGCTCCCGAAGCCCCTCGAGCCGCTCCCGCTGGGCGGAAAGCTCGGCGGAAAGCTCAGTGGTCTTGGCCTCAAGCCCGGCTCTTTGCGCCGCAATTTCGCCCTCTCTGGCCTTGGCTTCTTCAATGATGCGTGTGAGCTCCCGCTCGCGGGCGGCGTCCTCCTCGTGGGCCTTTTGCAGCCAGCCCTGTTCGTCTTCGAGCCCCGCCGCCGCCTTGCTGACGGCCGCAAGCTCGCTCTCAAACCGGATGGCCTCCTCTTTGGCCACCCGGCCCTCGGCCAAAGCCGCCTCGAGGTTGGCCTGTGCAGCCGCGAGCTCCTGCGCAAACCGCACCCGGTCCTCCCTGAGTGTATCTCTGCGCTTTTCCATTGCGGCGAGTTCGCCCTCGAGCGCCGTAATTTCGCCGCGGCGTGAGAGGATGCCGGTCTCCTTGGCCAGAGAGCCGCCGGTCATGGAGCCGCCGGCGTTGACCACCTGGCCGTCGAGCGTGACAATTCGGAACTGATACCGGTTGTCGCGGGCGATGGACAGCGCTGCGTCGAGGTTTTCGGCGACTGCGGTGCGCCCCAAGAGGTTGTCCACAATTTCGCGGTACCGCGCATCGGTTTTGACAAGCCCCGACGCGACGCCGCAATATCCCTTTCCCGCGCGGGGGGCATCCATGGCCCTGCCGCGAACGGTCGCAATGGGCAGAAAAGTGGCGCGCCCGGCCCCCCGCTCTTTGAGCAGGGCGATGGCGGCCTTGGCGTCGGCCTCGGTGTCGGTCACGACGTTTTGCATGGCGTAACCGAGCGCCGTCTCAATGGCCGTCGCATACCTGTCCTCAGTTGAAATTAAAGAGGCGACCGTGCCGTGGACGCCCCGCAGCCGGCTCTGCTCGGCCGCTTTCAGCACGGCCCGCACAGCACCCGAAAACCCCTCCATGCTCTGCTCAAGCCCCTCGAGCAGCCGGCGGCGCTCGGCTTTTTCAGCCATGGTGCGGGCGAGTTTGGCAAGCTCCTCGTCGACTGCCGCCAGCTTCTCAGTGCGGCTGTCCACAATTTTCCTGTGCCCCGCGCCGACATTGTCGGCCGACTGACACCGGCGCCTGCGGTCGGCAAGCTCCGCCTCAAGCTCCCTGGCCTTTTGCCGCGCCTCAAGCAGTTTTGACTCCCGGACCGATTTGTCCTCGTCCCTGCGCCGCCGGTTTTCGTCAAGCGAGGTGAGGGACGCCTGTGCCCTGCCAATTTCAAGCCGGCACTCGGTCTCCCCTGTGGCGGCGGCCGTCAGCTGCTCTTCATTTTGCGCAATTTGCGCTTCGAGGGGCTTATCGCCGCCCGCCCCAAGCTGCGCTTCAAGGGCGTCTATTTCACACAGCAGGGCGGTTTTTTTGGCCTCCTGCTCCGTCAGCTGTCTGTTCAGTGTCTCCCGCTCGGCCGCAAGCCGCTCTCCGAGTTTGGCATCGGTCACGGCCGTGCGCTCGAGTTGCGAAATGCGCTCTACGTTATGCCGAATGTCGTTTTCCATGACGGCGGCTTCGCTGCGGGCGGCGGCGCTCTCCTCTTCCAGCGCCCGCTGGGCCCGCACCGTCTCGTCAAGGCCGATATTTGCCTGCGTCGTGCGCTGGGAAAGCTCCTCCAGCGCCTGCTCAATGCCGTCCTGCTTTGACGAAATCTCCTCGAGCTGGGCCGACACCGTCTCAAAGTCGACGCGCACTTTTGCCGTCTGCTCTTTTGAGCGCTCAATGGCGTCGAGCCAGACGTTGATTTCAAGCTGTCTGCGCTCGCCGTGCAGCTCTAAGTACTTTTTTGCCTTTTCGGACTGTATTCGAAGGGGCTCGACCCGCAAGGCATAGCCCGAGAGGATGTCCTTTAGCCGCACGAGGTTTTCCTCTGCCGACTTCAGCCTGCGCTCACTCTCAATGCGGCTGTACCGGTATTTCGAGATGCCGGCCGCCTCCTCGAAAATAGTGCGGCGCTCCTCCCCTTTGACCGACAGCACTTCGGCGATTTTGCCCTGCCCGATGAGGGAATAGCCGTCTCTGCCGAGTCCCGTGTTCATGAAGAGCTCGTTGATGTCCTTGAGCCGCACCGGCCGCCCGGCCAGAAGATACTCGCTCTCCCCCGAGCGGTAGAGCCTGCGGGTGACCTTGACTTCGCCCAGCGGCGTCGGCAGGCTGCCGTCCGCGTTGTCGATGACGACGCTGACCTCCGAAAGACCTGTCGGCTTTCGCAGGGCTGTCCCCGAGAAGATGACGTCCTCCATCTTGCCGCCCCGCAGGCTTTTGGTGCTCTGCTCGCCGAGCACCCACTTGACGGCGTCGACAATGTTGCTCTTGCCGCTGCCGTTTGGCCCGACAACGGCCGTGATGCCGCCGCCGAACGTCAGGGTCACGGCGTCCGGAAAGGACTTGAAGCCGACGATTTCAATGGACTTGAGTTTCAGGGGCTTTTCCTCCTCTCAGGTACGTCAGATAGAATATTTTATCATGTTTTGCGTGTCGCTACAACCTCAAATCCGGCGATATTTGGGTCTTCGGCGATGTTTATGCCCGCAATGCCGGGCAGGGCCGCAAGAATTTTCCGGTTTCGCCCGCCCTGACCCGCAAGCTGGGAGGCTCTGCCCCTGCCGACCGTCAGGACGACCTGACCCGCAAGCCCCGCGAGGGCCGCTTTTGCGCGCCCCAAATAAATTTCCCCCTGCACAAGTTCCCGGAAGGCCGGATGATAGGGCCCCGCGACGAGCTCCCCCGCCCCGTAGCCCTCCTCGGCGTGCAGCCCCAGTTTGACGACCGGAATGCCGGCCCCGTCAAAGAACTCCAAAAGGGTTTTGCACAGGGCGACAGCCTCCTCCAGCGTCTGCGGCCGGTAAGTTTCGTCCTTTGCGAGGGCCGACCCCCGCAGCACGAGGGTCGGATAAATGCGCACGCCGTCAGGCGCAAGCTGGGCCAACCGGCGGGCGGTGGAGAGGGCCCCAGCGTCGGTGTCGCCCGGCAGCCCCGTCATCATCTGGAGGACAAGCTCCATGCCGGCCCCTTTGACGCACCGGGCCGCCCGCTCGACCTGCGCCGCCGTGTGGCCCCGCTCGCAGCGGGCGAGCACCGCGTCGTCCATACTCTGGGCGCCGAGCTCGACCGTCGTCACGCCGTGCGATAAAAGGATGCCGCAAATTTCATTGTCGACGGCATCGGGCCGTGTCGAAAGCCGGAGCCCACGCAGGCCATGCCGCTTCACATAGGCCTGTCCCACTTTGAGGTAGGACGTCATGAGTGTGCGGTCGATGGCCGTGAAGCTGCCACCGAAAAAGGCGAGCTCGGTGTTTTCGGCGTCTTTGGGTGGCGGGATTTGGGCGATTTTTTCGGGCGGCGTCGGCAGCGCGGAGCCCGCAATCGTGTTTTGATTGCAAAAAGTGCAGCGGTGGGGGCATCCGAGGTGCGGAATGAAGACCCCGACGGCGCCGCTCATTGCCCCATGAGCGTCAGCGCCACCCGGGCCGCCTGCTGCTCCGCCTCCTTTTTCGTGCGCCCCTGTCCGCTTCCGATGGGGTTGCTGTTGAGGTAGACTTCCACCACAAAGACCTTGCAGTGGTCGGGGCCGCTCTCCTCTTTGAGCTTGTAAGTGAGCCCCTCGCCCCTGTTTTTCTGGACGATCTCCTGAAGTTCGGTCTTATAATCCGTAAACCGGGCCCCCTTCACGGCCTGCTTGACGGCCGGTGTAATCCATGGGAGCAAAAATTCGGTGGCCGCCTCCATGCCGGAGTCGAGATAAATTGCGGCCAGAAGCGCCTCAAAGGCGTCGGCCAGAATGGAGTCGCGGTCGGCGCCGCCCGACGCAGCCTCGCCCTTGCCCATTCGCAGCGCCTCTCCAATGCCAAGCTTCCTTGAAAACTCGGCCAGCGATTTTTCGCAGACGACGGCCGCCCGCACCCGGGAGAGGTCGCCCTCGGGCAGCGCGGCGAAGTTCTGGTAGATGTATTTGCTTGTGATGAGGGAGAGCACCGAATCGCCCAGAAACTCCAGCCGCTCGTTGTAGACCACTTTCTTTGGCTTTTGCTCGTTGGCGTACGATGAGTGGGTCATGGCCGCCTCAAAAAGCGACTCGTCTTTGAACTTGTAGCCGATATCCATGCAGCGCATCCTTTCGAAAACATGGGCGGAGGGCACATGCCCTCCGCCCGACGCTTGATATTGATTTCAAATTGCCGTGGGGCTTGCGGCGGATGGGTTTTTTGCGCTGCCCAAAGCCTGTAAACGGGTTCCCGTCCCAGCGGGACGCCCCGCCGCATGGCCGCCGAAAGACCTCATTCAATCATCGCTGAGACGGCGCTGACGATGTCGCCAACCGTCTGGATTTTTTCAACCTGCTCGTCTTCGACCTGAATGTCGAATTCCTCCTCCATGGCCATCACGAGCTCGACAATGTCCAGGGAATCAGCGCCAAGATCCTCGAGCCTTGTGTCCATTGATATGGACCCCTTTTCGAGTGACAGCTGCTCACAGAGCAGCATCCTGACCTTTTCGAAAATCATACCAGCACCCCTCAAAGCGAAATCTGTATTTATAATAAGAATAATAGTCAACAAATATTCCTGTGTCAAGGGCCCCCGTTAAAAATCCTTGCCGGTCTCCATCGTCAGCATGCCGCTCCCCGACGCCGCCATGACCGCCTGCCGGATGGCGCTGGTCACTGAGCGGGCGTTCGAGCTGCCGTGGGCTTTGATGACCGGCTTTGCCGCACCGATGATGGGCACGCCGCCAAACTCGGTGTAGTCGAACCGCCTTTTGAAGTCGGAAATGCCGCTTTTGGCGAGCAGACCGCCCAGCTTTGTCAGCGTGTTTTTCATAAAGGCCTCTTTGATGCCGGAGGAGAAAAACTGGGCCACGCCCTCAACTGTCTTCAGAATGGCGTTGCCGACAAAGCCGTCGCAGACCGCGACGTCGCAGGGGCTCGTGAAGAGGTCGCGGGTCTCTAAATTTCCGTAAAAATTCAGCCCGCTCTCTCTCAGCAGCCGGTGGGCCTCGACGTATTCCGGCCGGCCCTTGTCCTCTTCCCTGCCGTTGTTGATGAGCCCCACAACGGGGTGCTCTATTCCGGTGACCGACTTCATGAAATTGACGCCGTGGTTTGCAAACTCCACGAAGGTCTCGGGCGCGCACTCAAGGCCGGCGCCGCTGTCGAGCAGCAGCACAAAGCCCTCTTTTTTGGGGATGGGCGTGCCCAGCGCCACCCGGCGGGCACCCGGCACCCGGCCGACAAAGGCGACCGCGCCTATCATGACGGCGCCGGTGCTGCCGCAGGAGACAAAGGCGTCCCCCCCGCCGTCGGAAAGAAGCTTCATGCCGACCGTGATGCCGACCGGCTTTCTGGCGCGCACAGCCGCCAGATAGTCGAGCCCGAAGTCCCCGGGCAGCGCGGCGGGGACGACCGTGACGGCCGCGGGCGCCCCGTATTTTTTTAGGCGGGTCTTTAAGTCCCGCTCCGGCCCGCACAAAATGACTTCAATTTTATATTTTTTTGCGGCGTCGCAGGCCCCCGCGACCATGGCCTCCGGGGCGTTGTCTCCGCCGCAGGCGTCGAGTATGATTTTCATAGCGTCCCCCTGAACCCGTCAATCAGACTTAGCGACCGCTGCGCCAGCAGCGGGTTTTTATTTTTCTTGCCCTTGAACTTGAAGTCGGGCGGCGAGATGATGCCGAAGTTGATGTTCATCGGCTGGAATTTCGCGGGATTTGCCGTCGAGACGTAGTTGCCCAAGGCCCCGATGGCCGTCTCCACGGGGAAAATGACGGGCGGGAGCCCTAAGACGTGGCGGGCCATGCCGACGCCAGCCACAAGGCCCGAGGCCGCGGACTCGACATACCCCTCCACCCCCGTCATTTGACCGGCGAAAAAGAGATTAGGGCGGCTTTTGCACTGAAAACTCGCCGTCAAAATCAGGGGCGACGCGATGTAGGTGTTGCGGTGCATGACGCCGTACCGCGCAAAAGAGGCCCCTTCAAGCCCCGGAATCATGCCGAAAACGCGGCGCTGCTCGGGAAATTTCAAATGCGTCTGAAAGCCGACGAGGTTGTAGAGCGTCTTGGCGGCGTCGTCCTGGCGAAGCTGCACGACGGCGTAGGGCTCCTCCCCCGTTTTGGGGTCTTTGAGCCCGACCGGCTTTAAGGGCCCGTAGCGCATGGTGTCCTCCCCGCGGCGGGCCATGACCTCAATGGGCACGCACCCCTCAAAGACGGCCCCGTCCTCAAACCCGCGGAGCGGGGCCTCCTCGGCATGGCTCAGCGCCTCCCGAAAAGCGAGGTATTCCTCTTTCGACATGGGGCAGTTTATGTAGTCGTCCGACCCCTTGCCGTAGCGCGACTGGAAAAAGGCCTTCCCCATGTCAATTGATTCAAACGTGACAATGGGGGCGGCCGCGTCGAAAAAGTGCAGGTGCGACTGCCCGAACTGCGCCAAAATGGCGTCCGACAAAGACTCGGTCGTCAAGGGGCCTGTCGCAATGATGGCCTCGCCCTCCGGCAGCGCCGACACCTCGCCGCTCTCGAAAGTGACAAGCGGGTGGCTTTGTAAGGTCTCGGTGATGTGCCGCGAAAAACCCTCGCGGTCGACGGCTAAGGCCCCGCCCGCCGGAATGCGGCGCAGGTCCGCCGCCCGCATGACAAGGGAGTCAAGATGGCGCATCTCCTCTTTGAGCAGCCCCACCGCGTTGTCGACGGAGGCGGCCCGAAGTGAATTGGAGCAGACGAGCTCGGCAAAGCCGGGGCAGCTGTGGGCGGGCGTGTAGGCGTCCGGTTTAATATCTCTAAGCAGCACCGGTACGCCCCGTTTGACGAGCTGCCAGACCGCCTCGCACCCGGCAAGGCCGGCGCCGATGACCTCGACTTTCGTGCCAATCATGCCTGTGCCTTTGTCGAGCCGTTCCCTGCGGCCGAAGCGCCTGACCCTTCCTCCGTGGCGGCCCCCCGCTGCTCCGGCTTCTCGCCGTTGGGGCAGTCCTCATTGGAACAGATCAAAGACTTTTTGCCGTACCGCACTTTTTGCAGCATGACGCTGCCGCAGAGTGGGCAGTTCTCCTTGGAGGGTTCGTACCAGCTTATGAATGAACAGGCAGGCGCGTGTTCGCAGACGTAGTATTTGTTTTTGTTCTTGCTCAGCCGCTTGACGATGCGCCCGCCGCACTTGGGGCATTTGGCGCCGGTGTCCTCAATGAGCGGCTTGGTGTTCTTGCACTCCGGGTAGCCGGGACAGGCCAAAAACTTGCCGAACCGCCCGTTTTTAATGACCATTTTGCGCCCGCACAGCTCGCAGACCTCGTCGCTCTCCTCGTCCGGAACCCGGAACAGTTGGCCGCCGAGCTCTTTTTCGGCCTTTTTGAGCTCACTGTCAAAGCCCGCGTAAAACTCCCCGACCGTCTTTTTCCACTCGACCTCACCGGCCTCGACCTTGTCGAGGTTGTCCTCCATGTTGGCTGTGAACTCGACGTCGACGATGTCGTTGAAGTGGTCTTTCATGAGCCCCGTCGTCACAATGCCAAGCGGAGTCGGCTTAAAGGACTTGCCCTCCTTGATGACGTACTCTCTCGACTGGATGGTCGAAATGGTCGGCGCGTAAGTGGAGGGGCGGCCGATGCCGTTTTCCTCCAGCGCCTTGATGACGCTGGCCTCGGTGTAGCGGGGGGGTGGCTGGGTGAAGTGCTGCTCGGGGTCGAGCTCCTCAAGGGTCAGAATTTCGCCTTTTTCGAGTTCCGGCAGTTTGCCGGCGCTCTCCTCCGTCTCCTCGCTCGTCTCCTCGTAGACGGCCGTAAAGCCTGGGAACTGCACCGTGTGGCCGCTGGCTTTAAAGAGGCAGTCCCCGGCCGTGACGTCGACGCTGACGACGTTTAAGACCTGCGACTCCATCTGGCAGGCCAGAAAGCGGTCCCAGATGAGCTTATAGAGCCGATAGGAGTCGCGCGGAATGGCCCCCTTGACCTTTTCGGGCGGCAGCATCATCGTGATGGGCCGGATGGTCTCGTGGGCGTCCTGCGCGCCGCCGCGCGACTTGTAGCGGCGGGGCGTCTGCGGCCGGTAGTCCTCGCCGTAAGTCAGCCCGATATAGGTGCGCACCTCGTCCAAAGCCTCTTCCGAAATGCGAAGCGAGTCGGTGCGCATGTATGTGATGAGGGCGGTCAGGCCCACGCCCTCGACTTCAATGCCCTCGTAGAGCTCCTGGGCGATGGACATGGTCTTCTTCGAAGTGAACCCGAGCCGGCGGGCGGCCTCCTGCTGCATGGTCGGCGTCGTGAAGGGCGGCGCCGGACTGCGCTTTTTCTGGCTCTTTTTGACGCTTTCAACCCGATAGACGGCATTTTTCACAGCGTCCGCAATTCCGGACGCGGCGCTGCCGTCCGGCAGCTCGAGTTTGCCTTTGGCCGTGCCGTGAAAGCGCGCCTTAAAGGAGGCGCCGCTCGACTTTGCCAAAAGCGCGTCAATGGTCCAGTATTCCTCCGAGACAAAGGCCTCGATCTCCTCTTCGCGGTCGACGATGAGCCGCGTGGCGACGCTCTGCACCCGGCCGGCCGACAGCCCCTTGCGCACTTTGTTCCACAAAAACGGGCTGATTTTATAGCCCACCAGCCTGTCGAGAATCCGACGGGCCTGCTGGGCGTCCACAAGATTCATGTCGAGCGGGCGGGGATTTTTAATGGCCTTCTGCACTGCCGTCTTGGTAATTTCGTTGAAGGTGACCCGAATGGGCTCAGACGGGTCCAGCCCCAAAATCTGGGACAGGTGCCAGGAGATGGCCTCCCCCTCGCGGTCGGGGTCGGTTCCGAGGTAGACTTTTTTTGCGGCCTTCGCCTCTTTTTTGAGTTCGCGAATCAGCTCTCCCTTTCCGCGAATCGCGATGTAGTTGGGCTCAAAGTTGTTGTCAACCTCGATGCCCAGCTTGCTTTTGGGCAGATCGCGCACATGCCCCATTGAGGCGACGACACGATAGTTGTTCCCCAGGTATTTCCGTATGGTCTTGGCCTTGGCCGGCGACTCCACAATCAGTAAATTTGCCATCCTACTTCCTTTCCGTCCTATCAAATCTGCCGTCAGGCAGTTTTTTTATCATTCCCTTATGTATGAGCTGCGTGAGCGTTTCGCTCAGCCGGTGCTCCTCCATCCCCGAGAGCCGCAAAAGCAGCCGGGGCGACATTCCTCCGCCCGAAACGAGAAGCGCTGACAGCCTCTCCTCATCCCGACTCAGGGCCGCGCTGCTGTCCGCAGCGGGTCTCGCGGGCAGGTATAGTTTCTCGGGGTACAAGGCGATATATTCCGCCAAAATGTCGGCGGGCTCCGTGACGGCTCTGGCTGAGAGCGACTTGATGAGCCCGTTTGTCCCCTTTGACGAGGGGGACGTGACGGGGCCGGGCAGCGCAAAGAGGTCGCGGTCCTGGTCGAGGGTGTGCCTCGCTGTGGCAAGAGCCCCTGAGCGCTCCCCCGCCTCCGCGATCAGGGTGCCGTAGGAGAGGCCGCTCACAATGCGGTTGCGGATGACAAAGCTGTTTTTCTCCACCCGGCACTCGGGGTAGTATTCGCTGAGTATGGCGCCGCCCGTCTTAAGGATTTCCTCATAGAGCCCGCTGTTTGAAAACGGATAGACCCGGTCGTGCCCCGTCGCCATGACGGCGGCCGTCCGCCCACCCCCCTCAATTGCCCCGCGGTGGGCCGCGGCGTCAATGCCCTCGGCGAGCCCCGACACAATCGTGATTCCGCACCCGGCAAGCGCCTTTGCAAAGTCATATGCGCAGCCCTCCCCGTACGGCGTGCACCCGCGGGTGCCGACAACGGCCAGCGTCAGCGGTTTTGTCAGGGCCGCAAGGTCGCCTTTGTAGTAGAGGGTCACGGGCGGCTGGGCGATGTGGCTCAGGAGCGGCGGATAGTCCTCCTGCCACGGGTGAGTGACTTCGACGCAGTATTTCCGGCAGTTTTCCTCAATATATTTTGCGCCCGCCATCGACTTGTCACAGAGGGCGCGAAGCTCGGCGCCCGTGAGCAGTCCGGTCGCGGAGAGCGACTCCCGCCCCGCCTCGTAAATTTCACGCGGGGAGCCAAAGCAGTCGAGGAGCCGGAAGACGCAGGGCGCGTCGGGCGGCAAGGCAGCCGCCAGCCACAGCGCGTGGATGTCCGCCATCGACGTCTCCTCCCCTCCGGTCTTCATTTCTCTATATCGTCTGTTTTTATCAAATGTTTCTTCCAAACAGCTCCCACAGCAAAATTGCGGCTGCGGCGGGCGCCGACAGCGACTCGGTCGCTCCCGCCATCGGGATGACCACCACCCGGTCGCAGAGTGCCAAGAGCGCCTGCGACATGCCGGCCCCCTCGTTTCCGACGGCAATGGCGCCGCTCGTAAGGCTTTGGCCGCCCAGTTTCACGGTATCGGCCCGCAGGGCGCTTCCCCACAGCGGCAGGCCTGCCGCGGCAAGCGCCGCCTTTGCGGCGTCCGGCGTATCGAAAGACAAGGTCGGCATCCGAAGGGCCGAGCCCATGCTGCCCCGCAGCACTTTGGGGGCGTAGATATCGACCGCCTCGCCGCAAAACAGCACGCCCGTAAGCCCCATGGCCTCGGCGGTGCGCAAAATTGAGCCGACGTTGCCGGGGTTTTGCAGGTTTTCAAGCAGCATATACCGGCCGTCCGGCACAAGGGTCAGTTCCCTCTCCTGCGGCAGCTCAAAGGCCGCTGTCACCCCCTGCGGCGTCACGGTGTCGCACAGCCGCGCAAAGGCGCGCCCGCCGACCTCCTCGGCCCGCCACAGGCCGCACAGCTTGTAGCCTGCCGCCAGCGCCTCGTCAATGAGCTTTTGCCCCTCGACCAAAAACCGGCCCTGCCGCCTTCTGCCCTTGGAGGTCAGAAGCTCGGCGGCCTCTTTTACGCCAATCACAGCTTGCTGACCCGTGAGATGGCCTCGCTCTCGCCGATGACGATGAGCACATCGCCGCGCAGGAGCTTTTCATCGGGGTTGGGCGCGATATTGAGGTCGCCGTCCGCAGTCCGGCGCAGTCCGATGACGTTGACGTTGTATTTGGAGCGCACGCCGATCTCCCGCAGAGTGCGCCCCTCCCACTTGTCGGGCAGCATAATCTCCACGATGGAGTACCGGTCGGACAGCTCGATATACTCGAGAATGCTGTTCATGGAGAGGCTCTGGGCGAGCCGCGCCCCCATGTCCCGCTCGGGGAAGACCACTTTGTCGGCGCCGACTTTTTGAAGCACTCTGGCGTGCAGGTCGGACGAGGCCTTTGCGACCACTTCCTTGACCCCCATCTCCTTGAGCATGAGGGTGACGAGAATGGACGACTGCATGTCGGTCGACATGGCGACGATGACGCAGTCGAAGTTGCGAATCCCGAGCGACTGGAGCACATGCTCCTCTTTGGCGTCCCCCGTGACGGCATGGGTGATGTCGTCGCAGACGCGGGCAACCGCCTCCGGCTTCTCGTCAATGCCCAGCACTTCAAAGCCGAGGTCCGAGAGCGTCTTCGCGAGGTTGCTGCCAAACCGCCCAAGTCCGATGACTGCAAAAGATTTCATTCCATCCCCTCCTTATCCAATCATGATGCGGGTCTCCGGGTAGTGCACCGCCTCAATGTCGCTGCGCATGCGCGCCGTGAGTGAGATGGTGACCGTGAGAATGCCCACCCGCCCGAAAAACATGAGCAAAATGATATAGACGCGGCTGGCCTCCGAGAGCATCGGCGTCAGTCCCATTGTGAGGCCGACGGTGCCAAATGCCGAGAAGCACTCGAAAAGGGCTTCCTGCATGCCGACATGCTGTGAGGCCGTAAGCAGCATGCCGCCGCCCACCGTCAGCCCGAAGGCGATTAAGAAAATGGTGACGGCCCGCAGCACGGTGCCGATTGTGACCGACCGCTCATAGACCGTGACGCTGTGGCGGCCGCGGGCCACCGACAGGGCCGTCAGCATGAGCACGGCGAAAGTTCCGACCTTGATGCCGCCCGCCGTGGAGCCCGAGGCCCCGCCGATGAACATGAGCAGCATGGACAGCATGGCCGAGGCCGGCATGAGCGCCGACTGGTCAATGGTGTTAAATCCCGCGGTCCTGCATGTGACCGATTGAAACGCGGCCGCCATGAGCCGCATGGAGGGCTCCAGCGGCCCCAGCGTGCCGGGGTTGTCCCACTCGAAAAAGAGGAAAAAGACCGCTCCGCCGGAAATGAGCAGCGCCGTCATCGTCAGCACAAGCCGGCTGTAAAGCGACAGCTTTTTCAGGTTCAGCGTCCGCCTGCGGGCAATGTCCTCCCAGACGAAAAATCCAAGTCCCCCGATGACGATGAGCCCCATGACGACGAGGTTGACAACGACATCTTCGGCATAGTGAGTCAGGTTGGAATACTGCCCGTAGCTCCCCATGATGTCAAATCCGGCGTTGCAAAATGCCGAGACCGCGTGGAAAATTCCCCTGCGAATGCCGCCCAACACCCCGAAGTCCTTGGCAAACCGAATGCTGAGAATGACGGCGCCGGTCCCCTCGAAAAACAGGGTGCCAAACAGGATGTGCCGGGTCGTGCGCACAATGCCGGCCGTGTCAAAAAAGCTCATGGCCTCTTTCATCACGAGCCGCTCGGAAAACGAGATGGTTCTGTGCAGCAGCAGCGAGAGAAGCGTCGCAAAGCTCATGAAGCCGAGTCCCCCCAGCTGAATGAGCAGAAGGATGACCCACTGTCCGAAAGTGCTCCAATAGGTGTAGGTGTCGACCACGACAAGTCCCGTGACGCAGGTCGCGGAAGTGGCCGTGAAAAGCGCCGTCAAAAAGTCGGTCGCCTCACCCGAGAGCGATGAAACCGGGAGCGTCAGAAGGATGGCCCCCGCCAAAATGATGGCCGCAAAGCCTATGAGGACATACTGGGTGGGCAGCAGCCGCAGCCAGCGTCTTTTTTTGGCGGCAGTTTGAATATGCAGCACCTCTTGTCATGTGTATTATATCGGACAAGACGAAAAATACAAGTGGGAATTGTGAATGTCCCGATTTTTCAAGGGGTGCTTATGGTGGCGGCAGCCCTTCACGCACCGCGCCTGCCCGCGGCCCTGTTCGGGGCTTTTCGCCTTGCCCGCCTTGCTTGCCAAGCATTGCGGTGTCCTCTGTAACGAATATTGCTCCCAGGCAGGTGCAAGGCAGTTTTGGCGGGGCGGATTTTCGTTCAGGCAAGTATTGCCGTACAGCGAATACTTGCTGTATTCGCAAGCGGTTTGCATAAAGCCCAAGCGGAAACACGCCCGCCAAAACCGGTGCGGGGAGGGCTGCCGCCGCCTTAAGTGCAGGCAAAAGCAGGCGCGCGCGCCTGCTTTTGTAAGTTACAGCTGCTCTTTCGCCTTTTCGACGAGGGCGGTGAAGGCTGCGCTGTCTGCGATTGCAATCTCGGAGAGCATTTTGCGGTTGAGGTCGATTCCGGCCTTCTTGAGACCGTACATGAACCGGGAGTAGTTGATGCCGTTCATATTGCAGGCCGCTGAAATACGGGTGATCCAGATTCTGCGGAAGTCGCGCTTTTTGAGCTTTCTGCCGACATACGCATAGGTCAGCGATTTCATGACCGCCTGATTGGCAATTCTATAATTCTTGCTCTTGCGGCCCCAGTAGCCTTTCGCGAGCTTTAATACCTTTTTTCTTCTTTTCCGGGTAGACATAGCGCCCTTTACACGAGCCATAGTTTTCCGCCATTTCTCCGCGCCTCAAATTTTATTTGTTGCCCGTAAGTGCCCGGACAGCGCGGTGTCCGGCAGGCGTGTGACTTCTTATTTATAGGGGATCATTTTGCGGATGACCTTGACGTTGGTGTCGTCGGCGTAAATGGGCATCCGGAGCGTCCTCTTGAGCTTGCGGGTCTTATGGTTCAGAATGTGGCGCCTTTTGGTCGCGTTGCGCTTGATTTTGCCGAGTTTGGTGATTTTGAACCTCTTCTTCGCACCGGAGTGCGTTTTGATCTTAGGCATTGCACTTATCTCCTTTTCTTTATTTGCTCTGAATCGGCGAGATAAACATCGACATGCTGCGCCCTTCGAGCTTGGGCGCCTTTTCGACGTTCCCGCTCAGTTTGCAGGATTCCGCAAACCGGAGCAATACCTTCTCCCCCAGCGACGTGTGGGCCATCTCACGTCCTCTGAAGCGCACAGACACCTTTACCTTGTTGCCCTCGGCCAAAAAACGAAGGGCGTGGGTGAGTTTGGTTTCGAAGTCATGTGTATCGATGTTGACGGAGAGGCGAATCTCTTTGATTTCAACGACCTTCTGATTTTTGCGCGCCTCTTTTTCTTTTTTTGCCTGCTCGAACCGAAACTTGCCGTAGTCCATGATTTTGCAGACGGGCGGTACGGCCTGCGGCGCAATTTTGACTAAGTCAAGATTGCTTGCGGCCGCGCGGGCCTGTGCGTCCCGCCCCGACATGATTCCGAGCTGGCTGCCGTCCTCACCGACGACACGAACCTCCTTATCGGTGATCTGTTCGTTGATGAGAAAGTCTTTTCCGGCGATTGCAAACACCTCCAAAATTCAAAAATACACAAAAATAACGGGCGGAGAAAACCGCCCGTAAACATACAGCATCAAGACGCAAATATTCGCGTCTTTTCCGTATTGACCGGGCGGCGTGGCCGCCTCGGTGAGAAAGGGTGGTCTCCATTTCTGCTTCATTGTGCTAAAGTAGTATACAATATTTTTATTGCGATGTCAACGGGTATTTCGTCGAGTTGTCAATATTTGCGCACACTACCGCAG
This sequence comes from Candidatus Acidiferrum sp., assembly GCA_035560415.1. Classification (GTDB taxonomy): domain Bacteria; phylum Bacillota; class Clostridia; order Oscillospirales; family Feifaniaceae; genus DATMXT01. Next base: position 66,901 of record DATMZG010000089.1, read on the forward strand.
ATAATCGAACTCCACGCCGTAGATGGACACGGTGTCCCCCTCCGAAATGCCGGCCTCCTCCAGCTTGTCGTAGACGCCGGACGAGTGCAGCACCCGGTGCAGGTATTGCAGCGACTCGTGGTCCGAGAAGTTGATGGAGCCCAGCAGGTTGTAGAGCCACTCGCCCTCGACGACGTAGACGCCGTTCTCCACTTTGATTTCAGTCACTTTCTCGCCCCGCTCCGGCTTCCCGGCGGCAATCGTCGTCTCGCTCTCGTACGTGAGAATGGGGGGCAGCTGCTGCAGCTTTTCCCAGACCGCTTTCATGAGGACGTCGACCCCCGCCGTCGTCGCGGCCGAAATCTCAAAGCATTCGCAGCCTTTCGCTGTCACATGCCGGCGCAGCCGCTCATACGCCTCGCCGTTTTCCGCAAGGTCGCTCTTGTTTGCGGCGACAATCTGGGGGGCCGCCGCAAGCCGCGGCGAAAACTGGGCCAGTTCCCGGTTGATGGCCTCGAAGTCCACAATGGGGTCCCGGCCCTCGCTGCCCGAGACGTCGACCATGTGCACGAGCATGCGGCAGCGCTCAATGTGGCGCAGAAAGTCGTGCCCCAGCCCCTCGCCGTTTGCCGCCCCCTCAATGAGCCCCGGAATGTCGGCCATGACATAGGAGATGCCCTCGTCAACCTTGACGACCCCGAGCTGGGGGACAAGCGTCGTAAAGGGGTAGTTGGCGATTTTGGGCCGGGCGGCCGACACGACTGAGAGCAGCGTCGACTTGCCAACGTTGGGAAAGCCGACAAGCCCGACGTCGGCCAGGAGCTTGAGCTCCAGCAACACGTCGCCCGCCTCGCCCCGCATGCCGTTTTTGGCAAAATGCGGGGCCTGCCGCGTGGGGGTGGCGAATTTGGCGTTGCCAAATCCCCCTTTGCCGCCCTTCGCGGCGACAAAGGGCTCCCCGTCCGACATGTCCCTGATGACAAGCCCCGTTTCGGCGTCCTTGATGAGGGTGCCGCGGGGCACTTTGACAAAGAGGTCGGCGCCGCCGCGCCCCGAGCAGTTTTTCCCGGAGCCCGGCTGGCCGTTTTCCGCGAGGTATTTGCGCTTATATTTGAAGTCGAGCAGCGTCGACATGTGGTCGTCGACCACAAAGACGACATTGCCGCCCCGGCCGCCGTCCCCCCCGTCGGGTCCGCCGGCCGCCACATACTTCTCGCGGTGGAAAGCGACGGCGCCGTTGCCGCCATCCCCCCCGCGCACATGGATTTTTGCCACATCAATGAACATTGCGTCTCCCCGTAATTATAACGATAGAACTGAGCTAAAAAGAGGTGTTGCTCAGCAACACCTCTTTGACCTTACTGCTCTTTCGCGTAGACCGAAACTTTCTTGCGGTCCTTGCCCAGCCGCTCGAATCGGACAACTCCGTCCGCCAGAGCGAAGAGCGTGTCGTTTGATCCGCGCCCGACGTTTACGCCGGGGTGAATCTTGGTGCCGCGCTGGGTGACGAGCACGTTTCCGGCCAGCACAAACTGTCCGTCCGCCCGCTTGGCCCCGAGCCGCTTGGAGGCGGAATCGCGACCGTTTTTTGTGGAGCCTACGCCTTTTTTATGTGCCATGATTCTTCCTCCTTATGCGTTGATGGCCGTGATCTCTACCTTGGTGTAGGGCTGACGATGGCCCTGCTTCCGGCGGTAGTTCTTCTTGGCCTTCATCTTATAGATGATGAGCTTCTTGCCTTTGCCGGTCTTGACGGCTTTTCCGGTGACCGTGACGCCCGACAGCGCCGGGGTTCCGAACTTGACGCCGTCCTCACTTCCGAGGGCGAGCACCTGGTCGAACACGACTTCGCTCCCGTCCTCGGCGCCGAGCTTCTCGACGTAAATGACGTCGCCGGCTTCGACTTTGTACTGCTTGCCTCCGGTGACAACAACTGCGTACATGACTTTTAACACCTCTCTCCTATTTCATTGGAGTCGCGCTAACGAGGGCGGGGCAGATGCCCACTTAAGACGGGGTGAGTTCCCGCCGTCTTGGCCCTTTATATGCGGACTTTAGTAGTGTATCAAGATTTTTGAGCCTTGTCAATAGCCAAGTTTCGAAGTTCACTCTGCTGGAGCTTTGCCGCCGTAATCGTATTTTTGAGCAGCATCGTGATGGTCATGGGGCCGACGCCGCCCGGCACCGGCGTGATGGCCGAGGCCTTTTTGGCGACCTGCTCAAAGTCCACGTCGCCGCACAGCTTTCCGTCGACGTGGTTCATGCCGACGTCGATGACGACGGCGCCCTCCTTGACCATGTCGGCCGTGATAAACTTCGGCCTGCCGATGGCCACAATGAGAATGTCGGCCCGGCGGGTCACTTCGGGCAGGTCCTTTGTCTTGCTGTGGCAGACCGTGATGGTGCCGTTTTTATGCATGAGCAGCATGGCCTGCGGCTTGCCGACGATATTGCTGCGCCCGACGACAACGCACTCGCTGCCCTCGACCGTCACGCCCGACCGCTCTAAGAGCTCCATGACGCCGGCCGGCGTGCAGGGGGCAAAAGTGCTGCTGCCGAGCATGATTCGCCCGACATTGGCGGGGTGGAAGGCGTCGACGTCTTTTCGCTCGTCAATGCCCTCTATGATGGGGCCGGCGTCGAGGTGTTTTGGCAGCGGAAGCTGCACAAGAATGCCGTTGATGGCGGAGTTGGCGTTGAGGGCGGCAATGAGCGCCTCAAGCTGCTGCTGCGTCGTCTCGGCCGCGAGCCTGTACTCCTTGACCGTGATTCCGACCTCTTCACAGGCCTTGCTCTTATTTCTCACATAGACCTGCGAGGCGGGGTCGTCCCCGACCAGCACGACGGCAAGTCCCGGCGCCTTTTCCATATCGGCCACTTCACTTGCAAGTTCCGCGCGAATTTTGGCTGAAATGGCCTTGCCGTCAATGATTTTGGCCATGGGTCTGCTCCCGCTCCCGTCCGCGGACGCTTCAAGGGCGGTCCCGTCCCCGGCGTCTTTATTTTTTCTCAGCAGCATGATAATCGATACGGCGACGGCCGCGACCGCCACGAGCTGGGAGATGCGAAATTGCCCGACATAGAGGCTGTCGACCCGAAGCCCTTCAATGAAGAAGCGGCCAAAGCCGTACCAGCCCATGTAGCTCCAGAACACCCGGCCGTCCCGCTTTTTGCGGCGGAAGACCAGCAGCAGCAAGACAAATCCGAGAATGTTCCACAGCGACTCATATAGAAATGTGGGGTGGACGGCCGTCACTTCGCCGTTTATGACGAGCTCCATGCGCCAGGGCAGGTCACATGGCCCTCCGAAGGCCTCCTGGTTGACGAAATTCCCCCACCGGCCGATGGCCTGCCCCAAAATGACGGCCGGCGCAAGGCAGTCGAGCACCCGCATGAGCGGCAGCTTTTTTATGCGGCAGTAGAGCAATACGACGGCAAGCCCCGAGAGAATGGCGCCGTAAATGGCGATGCCGCCGTTCCAAATGGCAATCATCTCGTAGAAACTGTCGTACTCGCCAAGCGTCGTCAGCACATAGTATGCCCTGGCGCCGATGATGGCGACCGGCGTCGCGAGCAGCGTCAGGTCAATAATGCGGTCGGGGTCAATCCCGCTGCGCTTTGCAAGGCGGGCCGCCAGCATGACGCCGAGGAAAAAACCGGTGGCGATGATGATGCCGTACCAGTAGATGTCTTTCCCGTACACCGAAAAAGCGACCCGATTGATTTCAAGGTCGTATATTCCGAGCCCGGGAAAAGAGATTGCTCCGTAACCGTGTGGCATGTCCGCTCCTTTTTATGAGAGAAGATCGTATTTGTTGAGGATGATGAGCGCAATGAAAACGCCGGCGAGCGCAATGCCGACCGGCGCCCAGAATGTCGGCATTGGAATGCCCGTGACGTTCATGCCGTAAAAGCCAGAAATGACCGACGGGATGGTCAGCACGATGGTCACGGCGGCCAGCACTTTCATGACCACGTTGAGGTTGTTGGAGATGACCGAGGCGAAGGCGTCCATCATGCCCGACAGGATGTCCTTGTAGATGACCGACATGTCAATGGCCTGTTTCATCTCAATGAGCACGTCGTCGAGCAGGTCCTCGTCCTCCTCCATGAGCTTGACGGTGCGCCCGCGCATGAGCTTTTCAAGCGTCAGCTCGTTTGAGCGCAGCGAGGTCGTAAAGTAGACGAGGGACTTGGTCAGCTCCATCATCTGAATGAGCTCCCGGTTTTTCATCGAGTGCTGGAGCCTGTCCTGTATGTCGGAGGAGATTTTGTCGATGTTTCGCAGGTATTGGTGGAAGTAGCCGGTGGCCCGCATCATGAGGGAGAGGGCAAAGCGGATGCGCGCGCCGGTGTTGGCGTTGCGCATGCGCCCCTCCTCGCAGTCCGAAATGACGTTGTTGCTCTTCGAGCAGATGGTGATGACGTTGTCTCCATGTAAAATGATGCCGACCGGCAGTGTCGAATAGACCAGCGTCTCTTCGTTTTGCTCGGCAATCGGCACATCGGTGATGATGAAGGTCTGCTCCTCTTCAACCTCGATGCGCGGCGACTCCTCGGCGTCAAGCGAGGACTTGACAAAGCCGGAGTCAAGCCCGAGTTCAGTGAGGAGAAAGTCGATTTCCTTGTCGGTGGGCTCGACGGCGGAAGCCCAGCCTCCGGGCAGCAGCGAGTCTGTTTTTACAAGCCTGCCCGCCTCCGTCTTGAAAAATGTCAGCAAGGTGATCACGCCCTTCTTCAACCGGGCGCAATTCGACACTGCTCCCGGCCGCTTCTATTTTTTTGTATGGGAACGGTACTTCGTCCCGGGTCGGGATTCATGTCGGACTCCTCTCCGCCCTGTGGCATTATTATTAACCGTTTGATTATAGCATAAACCGCTTCCAATGGCAAGTCCCACGGGCGCCCCTGCGGCCGTTTGTCTTTGGGGCTTGAAAGGCCCGACGGCTGTGCCGTCGGGCCCCCTGATTTTAAAGATACGAACCTTCGCCGCTCAGCCTCTGCGCTTGAAAATCTCGAGCACCTTGTCGAGGCTGTTGATGTCGTCGTCGACGGCCGGAGCCGCGTCCTCTGCGCGTTTGGCGGCCGGCGTCTCGGTTTCGGACGGCTCGAACTTGGCCGCAGTCTGGGATGTCCCCGCGATCGGATTAAAGGAAAAGGGCTTGTATCCGCCGCTGCCCGCAGTAAAAGGCGCTTCGGCCTTTTCCTCGGACTTCGCCTCTTTAGGCTTGTCCTCCGGCTTTGAGGCCGGTCTTTGGGAGGGTGCCGACCTCGTCTCGGGGTCGCCCGCGACCGTGAGGTTTTCAAATCCCGTCGCAATGACCGTCACATGGACCTCGTCGTGCAGGTTCTCATCAAAAGAGACGCCCCAGATGATGTTGACGTCGGGGTGAGCCTGCGCCGTGACCATGCTGACCGCCTCGTCAACCTCGTCGAGGCCGATGTCGGTCGGCGCGGAAAAGCTGATGATGACCCCGCGGGCCCCGCTGATGGTCGTCTCAATCAAGGGGCTGTTGATGGCTTCGAGCACCGCCTCGCTCGTCTTCTCGCGGCCCACGCCGATGCCGACCCCCATATGGGCGTATCCGGCGCCACGCATGATGGCGCTGACGTCGGCAAAGTCGAGGTTTATGTAGCCCGGCACGTTGATGAGGTCGGACAGGCTTGCGACGCCCAGCCGCAGCACGTCGTCGGCCCGCTCAAAGGCGTTGAGCAGCGTGATGGGGGTTGAGCTCACGAGCTTGAGCCGCTCGTTGGGAATGACGATGAGGGAGTCCACCCGCTCGCGCAGCTCAGTGATGCCCTGCTCCGCGACCGACATGCGGCGCTTGCCCTCAAACAGGAAGGGCTTCGTGACGATGCCGACCGTCAGAATGCCCATCTCTTTGGCGATTTCGGCCACGATGGGCGAGGCGCCGGTTCCGGTTCCGCCCCCCATTCCGGCCGTGATAAACACCATGTCCGAGCCCTTGAGGGCGGCCGCAATCTCGTCTCTGCTCTCCTCGGCGGCACGGGCGCCGATCTCGGGTCTGGCGCCGGCGCCCTGCGTCTTGGTGAGCTTGGCGCCAATCTGGATTTTCTGGGTGGCCCGGGACGACTTCAAATCCTGATTGTCGGTATTTATCGCAATAAACTCCACGCTTGTGATTCCGGAGGAAGCCATTCTGTTGACCGCGTTGTTGCCGCCGCCGCCGATACCCAGCACCTTGATCATGACCGGGGCTGAGTTGTTGGAATCGAGCTCAATAAACATGTATGTACCTCCCTGTGTGCATATCTGAATTGCAGGTGATGATCCCTTGAAGCAAAAAAGTATCGTTTTTGCGCATGCGCTCGTCCGCAAAAGCCAAAATCGCACGCATTCATCTGATTATCATAGCCGTATAGGCTATTATAGCATTGGAATCAGTCCAAGTTCAATAGGTTGCGGCGCAGATATGCGAAGTTTTGGAAAATGCGGGTGACGAAAACCACCATGGCCGCAAGCTCAAGCTGGAGGTTGATGCGCTTTCCGAACATCGTGAGCAGCACCGCCAGCACGGCGTTGAGGAAAAATCCGGAAATAAAAATTTTCTCGTTGTAGTCGCCCGCGTACCTGGCCCTCAGCCCGCCTATGATCGTGTCGAAAGAGGCGACGAGGGCAATGGCCATGTAGGGCGACAGGCTCTCCGGAAAATAACCGGGAAAGTAGAGCCCCGCGGCGCAGCCGAGCGCCATGCCGACAACTCCCCAGAACATCAACCTTCACTCCCCTCTGACGGGGTGGCGTATTTGAATGTGATTCCGCCCGTATACCCGTTTATTTTAATGAGTTCACCCTTCTCGATATTGACGCCGATGCCCCACGGGGCCAGCTGGTCGACGACGCCGCCCCGCATTTTCAGGGCGCTCTCCAGCGCATCCGGGTCGCCGATGGCCGTGATGACGTAGGGCGCCGCATAGCGGTTGTTGTTGACGCTGACAATGGAGCCGGCGCACCGGATTTCGCTGGTGGCAATGAGCCGCTCGCCGTTGATGGCAATGGCCTCGGCGCCGGCGTCACGCAGCTCGTTGACGACGCTCAAAATATCGGTATCGTGAATAATATAATAGTTTGGGTCGTTCAAAAATTCTGTCGTAATCGCAGCGGCGCTGTCGGTCATCGTGATGGTGAGGCCGGGGCCCTCGACGTCGGTGATGCCGGCGACAAGTTCGGAGCGGAGCAGCTGCTGCGCCAGCACCTCTGCGTAATCGCCGGACGAAAGGGCCTGCTCTCTGTATTTCGACAGATCGTCCTTATACTCAAGGATTTCGCTGTAAAGCTGCTCATTTTTTTGCCGCTCCTTGTTGAGCAGCGTCTGCAGCTCCTCAGCGCGCATGAGCTGATTGTTGCGGACGGTGTCGACTGAGAGCTTGACGCTTTTAAACTGCATGGAGACCAGAAAGCCGAAAAGCAGGCAGATGGAAAAGACCGCCGCCTTGCCCGCAAAGCCGCTTTTTGGGTAGTCCCGCGCCGGGGGGACGGCCCTTCCGGCGCCCGTGTCCCGCTCCGACGCCTGAAGGCCGTGCTCCGCAAACGATGTCTGCTCAGCCTGGTAGTCGTTGTTTTGATTCAATTTCCGTTTCCCTTTCGCTCGGGCCGATAGCTCACCCGCCCGTCCAGCGTGGCGTCAAGCGTCCCGCACGCCGTCTGTGAGAGCGACTTCACCGAAGCCTCCACAAGCCTCAGTTTTGCGGCGAGATCCAGCTTGTCCCCCAACTTGACCGTAAAGCGGTCAAGGTACCGCACTGAGATTTCGGCCGTGTTTTTCATATCGATTTCTGAGATATCTTTCAATATATCATTATCTTTCAGCACCGTGAAAATGTCAACTGCCATACGGCGGTCGGCCTCGGAAAAAAATGCCAGCATCGCCCCCGGAGGCTGCCCTTCCGGCAACTCCATGGTCACGACCGGAAGTCCCGCGTCGGCTGCCCCTGCCTGTCCCAAAATGCGCCAGCTGTCACTGATGACGTAAGCGCCCTCGGGAAGTTGCATGATGCAAAGGGGCGTTGCGGCCGTGACCGCAATGCGGGCGGTCCCCGGCGGGAGCAAAGTGATTTTTACCTCTTCAAGATAGGGCAGCGCCTGCAGCAGCGTCTTTTTAATGCCTGTCCGGGGGAGCAGCAGCAGCCGCTGGCCCGGCGCAATGCCGCTTGTCTCCACAATGACCTTGTCGCCGTACCGGTTTTGTCCCGTCACCTCAATGTCGGTGACCAGCAGTTCACTGACGGCATAGCCCGCGAAAATCATGAGGACGACCAGCACCAAAAGTGAGCAGAGCAGCATAAGGCGTCGCCTCGCCTTATGCTTGCCGGCCCTCTTCTTCACTTTCTTTTTTGGCACCTTCAATTTTCACTCCCAAGGCCGTGAGGTCTCTTGCGATATTCTCATAGCCTCTGTCTATGTACTTTCTGCCCGAAACCGTTGTCACGCCCTCGGCCGCGAGCCCCGCAATGATGAGGGCGGCCCCGCCTCGCAGCTCAAAGGCCTCCACCGCCCCGCCCCGCAGCTTTGGCACGCCGGTCACGGTGGCCGTGCGCTCGGACACGGTGATGTCGGCGCCCAGCTTGATCAGCTCCGGGACATGCCGAAACCGGTTTTCAAAGACATTCTCATTGATGGTCGTCACGCCGTCCGCCGAGCAGACCACCGCCATGAACGGGGCCTGCATGTCGGTCGGGAATCCGGGGTAGGGCGCCGTTTCAATGATGCCGGCCGAGTGCAGACGGCCGTGTCTGCGCAGCCGGATTCCGTCGGCGCCGTCCGACACTTCGCAGCCCATGCGCCGAAAAGCTGAGAGGGCCGGCGCCATTTCGCAGCCCCTTGCGCACTTGACAAAGATGTCGCCACCGGCCGAGGCCCCCGCCGCAAGCAGCGTGGCCGCCGCAATGCGGTCCGGCATGACCTGGTAACAGGCCGGGTGCAGCGCAGCCACGCCGTCAATGCGAATGACGCTGCTGCCGGCGCCCTGGACCCGCGCCCCCATGGCGCACAGCGCCTGCTGCAAGTCGAGAATTTCGGGCTCTTTTGCCGCCCCCCGAATGAGGGTCGTGCCCGGAAGGCGCACGGCCGAGAACATGGTGTTTTCGGTTGCGCCGACCGACGGATACGGCAAAATGACCTCCGCCGCCGCCGCTTTGCGCCACCGGCAGGTCACGCGGTTTTTGCCCTGGATGACTTCCGCCCCGAGCGACTCAATGGCCGCAAGGTGCATATCGATGGGCCGAAGCCCGATTGCGCACCCGCCCGGCGCTGAGATGGCGCCTTCGCCGCACCGCCCGAGGAGGGCGCCCAGCAGCATGATGGAGGAGCGCATTTCCCGCATTAAGTATTCCGGAACCTCGCTTTTGGTGAGCTGGGAGGCGTCTACCGCGACGGTATCGCCGTACTGAGACACCTCGCACCCGAGTTCGGCAAGGATTTCAAGCATGACCCTGACATCCACAATATCCGGACAGCCTGTCAGTACGGTGACGCCGGGGACAAGCAGCGACGCGGCCAGAATCGGCAACGCGGCATTTTTCGCCCCCTGCACCGACGTCTCTCCCGAGAGCCTGTGCCCTCCAAAGACGCGGTATTCGTCGTTTAGAATTTCCACCAGATCAGCCCTTCCGCATTTTTATGGTTCGACCCATAATATGCACAAAAGGGCTAATTTGGGATTAAGGGGGCGCAAAGGCCGGGTTTCCTTCGCCTCATCCATGCAAAAGCGGCAGGACGGCGTCGTAAATGCGCTGCGCCGAGTCGTAAATGGCAAGCCCGTGCGCCGCCTGCGACATGGCACTGAGCCGTGACCTGTCCGCCAATAGCTCTCCCATGAGCTTCCAGAGCAGCGCGCCGGTGCAGTCCTTCTCCTCAATGAGGAGCGCGGCCCCCGCATCGGCAAACGCTTTGGCGTTGTAATACTGGTGGTTGTTTGTGACATTGGGCGACGGAATGAGGATAGAGGGCTTGCCCATGACGGCGATCTCCCCCAGTGTGATGGCTCCGGCCCGCGTGATGACAAGGTCTGCCGCCGCCATGGCGGTGTCCATGTCGTAAATGTACTCGCGCAAATCGATGTCGGGCAGCGCCGAAAGGTCGACCCCCATGGCTTTGAGGTCCCCCGGCATCCACCGGATGCCAAACTGACCCGCCGCGTGGATGTGCCGAATGGCCCCCGTAGGTGCGTGCAGCCGCATGAGCGCCATGATGTCCTCGTTGAAGGGGCGGCTGCCCATGCTGCCTCCGAAAGTCACCAGCAGCGGCTTATCGCCGACGTGAAGCTTTTCGCGGGCGGCCTCTCTGTCCGAGAACAGCATTTTCTCGTGGATGGGGTTGCCGACCAGCACCGCCTCGCGGCGAAAGTACTTGCGGCTCGTGTCGAAGCTGATCATGAGTCTGTCGGCCCGCCGCGCGAGGTATTTTGTCGTCAGCCCCGGAAAGGCGTTTTGCTCGTGGATGGCAGTCGGGATTTTCAGGTCGCAGGCCGCCCAGACGACGGGTCCGCTGATATAGCCGCCGGTGCCGATGACGAGGTCGGGGGCAAACTCCCGCAGTATCTCTTTCGACTTGCCGATGGCTTCGTACGCCTTGACGGCGCTGCGGATGTTTTTGAGGTCGAGCTTTCTGCGCAGGCCGTAGACCTCGAGCGTGTAGAGCCTGTAGCCTGCCTTGGGGACGAGTTTGCTCTCGATGCCGTAGTCGGTCCCGACAAAGCGTATGTCGGCGTCCGGGTGCCGGGCTTTGAAGAAGTCGGCGATGGCGATGGCCGGGTTGATGTGGCCAGCCGTTCCGCCGCCTGACAGCAGCAGCTTCACAAGAATCAGTCCTTTCGCAGCCGGCATCGCCTTGAGACGGCGAGCACAATGCCCATTTCAAAGAGCAGCATGACCAGCGACGTCCCGCCGTAGCTGAAAAACGGGAGCGAAATGCCGGTATTCGGCACTAAATTGGTGACAACCGCAATGTTGAGTATGGCCTGAATGGCCACCTGAACCGTGATGCCGGCGACGACCAGCCCCGAAAACCGGTCCGGGGCCCGCAGCGCAATCGTAAATCCGCGCCAGACTAAAAGCGCAAAGAGCAGCACGATGAAGACGGCCCCCACAAGCCCCAGCTCCTCGCAGGCGATGGAGAAAATGAAGTCGTTTTGCGGCTCCGGAATGTATAGATATTTCTGCCGGCTGTTGCCGATGCCAAGCCCGAACAGCCCGCCTGAGCCGATGGCGTAGAGGCTCTGAATGGTCTGGAACCCGTCGCCCAAAGGGTCAATGAAGGGGTCGAGCCAGACTTTAATCCGGTCCAAGGCGTACGTGCTGATGAGGATGATGCCGGCAATGCCGCCAACGCCGACTGCGCCGGCGATCGCGATATAGGCGATGCGAATGCCGCCGATGAACATCATAACGCCGCCGATGGCAAATAGCAATACCGTGGCTGAAATGTGCTTTTCAAGCGCCACAAGGCCGCAGAAGACCCCCAGCAGCGCAGTGCAGGGCACAAGTCCCTTGGAGAAGGTGTGCATGGTCTTTTGCAGCCTGACCATGAGCAACGCCATGCTCAAAATGAGGGCGAGCTTTGCGACTTCCGAGGGCTGAAAGCCGAACAGCCACCGCTGCGCGCCGTTTTTATTGGTGCCGATTCCGGGGATGAGCACGAGAATGAGGGTGACGACCGAAAAGGCAAAAGCCGGAATGACCGTCATCCGCAGCAGCTTGACGGTCAGAAGCCTCGCCGTGCCTAGCATGACGACGACGCCCAGCAAAAACCATTTGAGCTGCAGCCGAATGAAATAGTAGCTGTCTCCGAACCGGTAGTAGGCGTTGGCGTGGCTGGCCGAAAAGACCATGACAAGCCCGGCCGAGCACAGCAGCATGACAAGCACAAAAAACGGGAGGTCGATGCCGTTGTCCTGCTCGAGTTTACTGTTTTTCGTCATGCACCGGCCCCCTTCCGTCAGGATATATGGCGTAAACCTTCAGGCTATATCGCGTAGAAACCCGCGTACCCGAGCCACGCGAGGATGCACAGCAGCGTGGAAATGAGGGAGAAGCGGATGACAATCCGGTTTTCGCCCCAGCCCGACATCTCGAAGTGGTGGTGCAGGGGCGCCATGCGCAAGAGCCGCTTGCCGCCGGTGGCCTTGAAGTAGCCCACCTGCAAAATGTCGGAGAGGGCCTCGGCCACATAGACGCCGCCGCAGATGACGAGCAGCATCGGCATTCCGGCCGCAAAGGCGAGCGCCGTCACCATTCCGCCGAGATACATGGAGCCGGTGTCCCCCATGAAGACTTTTGCAGGCTTGCGGTTGTAGGGCAAAAAGCCTAAGAGACCCCCGAACAGCGCAGACGCGGGAAGCCACAGGCCGTCCGCCCCCAGCCGCCATGCGATGCCCATGAAGAGCACCGCGACCGGCAGCGTCACGCCGGTCGCAAGGCCGTCGAGCCCGTCGGTGAGGTTGACCGAGTTGACGGCGCCGACCACCACAAACAGGGCCAGCGGGTAGTACAGCATTCCAAGCTCTACCCCGTACCCCGTAAAGGGAATGGCGACGCTGGTGGAAGTCAGTCCCGCCGAAGTCATGGCGGCGATGTAAGCGCAGCCGGCCAGAATGTGCAGCGTGATTTTCTGCCTGGCCGACAGCCCTAAATTGCGTTTTTTGACCACTTTAATGTAGTCGTCGGCAAAGCCGACGAGGCCAAACGACAAGGCGCACAGCGCGCAGAGGAGTGCGCTGACGTCTCCGAACGAGAGCATGCCGGCCAAAATGGCCCCCGTGATGCCGAGCATGAAGGCGATGCCGCCCATCGTGGGGGTTCCCGCCTTGCCCTGATGCCAGACCGGGCCATCCTCGCGAATGACCTGCCCGAACTTCAGCCGGCGTAAAAACGGGATGAGGAAGGGCAAGGTCCCGGCCGTCAGGGCAAAGGCTGTCAGCGGTATCAGCAGCTTACTCATTTTTGCGTTTCACCCAGCAGTTCGTGGACGACCTCGCGCTCATCAAAGTGAATTTTGCCGGTCGCCAGAATCTGATAGGTCTCGTGCCCCTTGCCGGCGATGAGCACCGTGTCGCCGGGGCCGGCCTGGGCTAGGGCATGGGCGATGGCCTGCCTGCGGTCGACCAGCACCTCGTGGGGCACCGCAGTCCCCGCAACACCCGCGTAGGCGTCGTCAATGATGCGCTGCGGGTCCTCGGTGCGGGGGTTGTCGCTGGTCAGGATGAAATAGTCGGAGAAGGCCTCGGCCGCTTTGGCCATGAGGGGCCGCTTTGTGCGGTCGCGGTCCCCGCCGCAGCCAAAGACCGTGATGATGCGCCCCTTTGAAATGCCGCGAAGCGCGCGGCCGATGTTGTCAAGCGAGTCCGGCGTGTGGGAGTAGTCGATATAGACCGTGTAGGGCGTGTTTGTCGGCACGACCTCAATTCGCCCCTTGATGCCCTTTGCGCTGCGCAGGGCCTCGGCCGCCTTTGTCAGCGGCATGCCCATCGCGACGCAGACCGTCAGCACCCCCAGCGTGTTGTAGACGTTGAATTCCCCCGGCAGCGCGGCGCTCACCCGGGCAATCTGCCCCTTGGTGACGGCCTGATACTCCACGCCGTCCGGCTTTAAGACGACGTTTTTGGCCGTCATGTCGGCCTCGTCTGCCGAAGTGGAATAAGTCAGGTTGAGAGGGGCCTTGGAGCGCAGCAGCAGTTTTGCCGTCGCGGCATCGTCGTAGTTGAAGACGCCGGCGTCGCAGACGTCAAAGAGCTTTGCCTTGGCGGCGAGATAAGTCGCCATGTCGCCGTGGTAGTCGAGGTGGTCCTGGGTCAGGTTGGTGAAAAGCCCGCAGGCGTACCGAATGCCCTCGACCCGGTGCTGGTCTAAGGCGTGGGAGGAGACCTCCATGGCGCAGTGGGTGCAGCCGGCCTCCACCATTTCGGCGAAATAGCCCTGCAGCAGCATGGCGTCCGGCGTCGTGACGTCGGCCTCCACCGTGCGCACGCCGGTGTCGATTTCAACGGTGCCGACAAGTCCGCACTTTCCGCCCGTCACGTCGATGATGTGCTTGAACAGGAAGGCCGACGAAGTCTTTCCGTTGGTGCCGGTGACCCCCATCATGATCAGTTTATCCGCGGGGCGGCCAAACCAGTTGGCCGCAATGAGGGAGTAGGCCGCCCTCGTGTCGGCGACGACGACGGTATTGTCGCCGCCCGCCTCCTCGGCCACGACGCACGCGGCGCCGGCTTCCAGCGCCTGCGGAATATATTTGTGGCCGTCGGACTTCGTGCCGCGAATGGCAATAAAAAGCATGCCGGGTCCCGCGGCCCTGCTGTCGGCCGTAACGCCGGTGATTTCGCTTGACGGATCGGCGGACAAGCTTACCGCCGAAACGCCTTCAAGCAGTTCTCTGAGCTTCATGGTGCAACCTCCTGTCGGATGCTGACTGTTTGTTTTTTCCTTTTCGGGCATCTGCGGCAAAAACTATGGCTAAGCGCCCGACGCGTGCCACTCGGCTTCGTCGTTGTGAATGAACTCCACTTCGACGACTGAGCCGAGCTCGGCAAACGACCCCGCCGCCGGCGACTGGAAGGCCGCCGTGACGCCGCTCTCCTGTATATCTTTGCCCGTCGCGCGGATGTTGAAACCGGCGCCGGTCAGAATACTTTCGGCCGCGGAGGGCGTGAGCCCCTTGACGCTCGGCACTTCGGCGATGGTGTAGGACTCGCTCTCGGTGTAGAGCAGCACTTTTCCGCCCGCCACGAGCTTTGAACCCGCCCGCGGCATTTGGACCAGCACGGTCTCGCCGCCGCCCTCCATGACGATGGGGTTAAAGCCGGCGGCCTTGACGGCTTTGCGGGCCTCGTCGGTCGTGAGCCCCGTGACGTCGGGCACCGTCTTTTCAAGGGAGGCCAGCTCCTCCTCGGTGTACTGCGGCATGATGCCGAGATAGGGCAGGATGTCGGCAAACATTTTGCCGACGGTCGGGGCCGCAATGACGCCGCCCGACACCACATAGACGCCCGGTTCGTCCATCATGAGCAGTATGGCAATCTGGGGGTCGTCGGCCGGTGCAAATCCGCAAAATGAGGAGATGCGCTTATCGGCTATGCCCGCCTCGTTTTTCTGGTCGATTTTCTCGGAGGTGCCGGTCTTTCCGCCGATGCGGTAGCCCTTTACGGCCGCATTGCGGCCGGTGCCGTCGGCCACGACGCTTTCGACCAGCATGCGCATGGTGGCCGAGACCTCTTCCGAAATGACCTGCCGTTTGACGACGGTGTCAAAGGTCTTGATGACGTTTCCGTCGTCGTCGATGACTTTGGAGGCGATTCGGGGCTCCAGCAGCTCCCCGCCGTTGACGACGGCCGAGATGGCCGTGATGAGCTGGAGCGGCGTGACTTTGAAAGTCTGCCCGAAAGCCGAAACCGCAAGCTCGACGGCGCCGTTGTCAATGACGCTGCGGGAGTGGAAAATGCCGGCGGCCTCGCCGTAGAGGTCGATGCCGGTCTTCTCCATGAACCCGAAGGCCTTGACGTAATCGTAAAATGTCCCGCCGCCTACCCTCGAGGCCAGCTCCATAAAGACCGGGTTGCAGGAGTTGCAAATGCCCTGAGTCAGCGTCTCGCTGCCGTGGCCGCCGTATTTCCAGCAGGAGATGCGGGTGCCGGCCACCACTTTGTATCCGGGGCAATAGAAGGTGTCGGAAAGCGCCGCCTTGTTCTCCTCGAGCGCCATGGACATGGTCATGATTTTAAAGACCGAGCCCGGCTCATAGGTGTCGGCAATGGCCTTGTTTCGCCATGAGGACTGCCAGATCTCCATTTGCCGCTTGGTGTATTCGTCGCCCGTCAGCCCGTCAAGTTCCGCGAGCAGCGCCTCATCGGTGATCACACGGGGGCTGTTGAGGTCATAGGCCGGGTAGGTCGCCATGGCCAGAATTTCTCCGGTGTTGACGTTCATGACGATGGCGGTGGCCCGGTTGCCGACCTTGTATTCGTTGACGGCGTTTTCGAGGTGCTTTTCAATAAAGTGCTGAACCCCTTCATCAATGGTCAACACGAGATTATAGCCGTTGCGGGCGTCGATATACTTCTCGTACTTGAAGGGCATGTCGGTGCCCTGCGCGTTTTTCAGCGTGATGATGCGCCCCGGCATTCCCATCAGGATGTCGTTGTAGTAGGCCTCGACCCCCTCGATGCCGTTGCCGTCGATGTCGGTGAAGCCGATGACGTGGGCAGCGAAGCTGCCGTAGGGGTAATACCGCTTGGAGTCCTCGGCCAAAGCCACGCAGGAGAGCTTGTGCTCAGTGATGAGCTTGCGCACTTCGTCGGCCTGCTCCTGCTCAACCTGCCGCTTGACCACCTCGTAGTAGTTTTCGGCCTGCATTTTTTTGAGCAGCGTCTCCTGCGACACCCCTAAAATGCGCGAGAGCTCAGTGGCCACGAGCTGCATGGTCTCGGTGTCGTCCTTGGCAATTGACTTTGGAGCGATATAGACGGTCTCGGTTGAGGCCGAGACCGCCAGCGCCTTCAGATTCCTGTCGTATATGGTCCCCCGCTTGGGGGTGATGACGGTGTCCCGCACCTGCTGGTCAATGGCCCTCGCCTGATAGTCCTCATGTTTCAGAACTTGAAGATTGAAGAGCTGAATGACGATGGGGAGGAAGCACACGAACATGAAGAGCCCGAGTACGAACACCATGCGGTTTTTCATTTTTTTTGAGACCGGCCCGCCGTCCGTCATGCGAATCACCCCCACTCAAACTATTATATTTATGGGCTAATTCACATATTCGCCAAGTTTTAAGGCCGCGCTCTTGAGCATATCGATTGTGCGCACCGCCAAGCTGCGGTCGTCCTCCACGACTTCGCCGTGGTCGCTGCCCGTGAGGTGGACGTAGACAATCTGGTCCTGTTCGAGCTTTTGCATATAGAGCTCATCGGTCGCAATGGACTCAACCTCCTTGAGGTTGGTGCGCATGTCAAGGATGGCCTGCAATTTTTTCTGCTCGCTGAGTAGCTCCTCGTGGCGGGACTTGAGGGAGGCGGCCTGCGCCGTCAGCTCGGTCAGCTGCGTAGAGCTGAGCACAATGCCGGCCAGCATGAAGACGACAAACAGGCAGATGCAGGCGTCGCGGAACAGCGTCCGCCGCGCCTCCTGCCTGCGCCTTTTGTTGACGATGGAAGTCACGTTGTGAAGGCCCTTGCCCTTGTTCCTCGTGTCAAACACCGACATATCATATGCCACGCTGACCTTGCCGGCCGTGACGCCGTACAGCCTGTCCCTATCGTCCTGTCTGTTCAAGGTGTGCCTCCCGTTTTTTGAATGGGCAGCCTGTCTTAAACGCTGACCCGTCTTACAGTTTTTCCGCCACCCGAAGTTTTGCGCTGCGGCTGCGGGGGTTTTCCGCAAGTTCCCGCTCCGACGGCAGCATGGGCCGCTTTGTCACCAGCCGCACCTCCGGCTTGTGTCCGCAGACGCAGACCGGCAGGGAGGGCGGGCATATGCAGCCCTTGGCCATTTCGGCGAAAGTCTCTTTGACAATGCGGTCCTCCAGTGAGTGGAATGTGATGACCGCAATTCGGCCGCCGTGGTTCATCCGCTCGCAGGCCGCCCGGAGGGTGAGCCCGATGGCCTCAAGCTCCGTATTGACTTCAATGCGTATTCCTTGAAATGTGCGTTTTGCCGGGTGCTGCGCCTCCCTTCGGGAGGCGGCGGGCATTGCCGATATGACAATCTCGGCAAGCTGCCCCGTCGTCGTGATGGGCGCCTTTAGGCGGGCCCGAACGATTGCGGCGGCAATTCGTCTCGCGTGGCGCTCCTCGCCGTATTTGAAGAGAATTTCGGCCAGCCGCTCTTCGGAGTATTCGGCCACGACCCGCGCCGCCGTCAGGGGGTCGTCCCGGTTCATGCGCATGTCGAGCGGGGCGTCCTGCATATAGGAAAACCCGCGCTGCGCGTCGTCGAGTTGAAACGACGACACCCCGAGGTCGAGCAAAAGGCCGTCGATTTTCGCAATGTCGAGCTTGTCCAAAATGGCGACAAGCTCTCTGAAGTCGGCCTTGACATAAGTGACGTTTTCGTAGTTTGCAAGCCGGGCCCTCGCCCGCTCGTGGGCGTAGGCGTCCTTGTCGATTCCGATGAGCCGGCCGCCCGGCGACAGCTTTGCGGCAATGCGCTCGCTGTGGCCGCCGCCCCCCATCGTCCCGTCGACGTAAATGCCCCGGGGCTTGATGTCGAGCTCCCAAATGGCCTCCTCGGCCATGACCGGATAGTGGCTAAACACCGGACTTCTCCATGACGGCCAGCACGTCCTTGTCCCCCATCGTGCCCTCGAAGCCGTCCCAGCTGGCGGCGTCCCAGAGCTCGGCCCGGCTCTCGGCCCCGACAATGACGACGTCCTTGGTCAGGTTCGCGAGCTTGCGCAGGTTGGCGGGGATGATGATGCGGCCCTGTGCGTCGGGCATGGCCTCCTCCGCGTTTGCGAAGAAAAACCGCTGCATGTTGCGGGCCTCCCCGAGCGGCGCGGACCGGATGCGGGAGGAGAGCTTGTCCCACTCCTCCATGGAGTAGAGGAAGAGGCAGCCGTCGAGGCCCCGCGTGATGACAAAAGAGGCACCGAGGTCTTCCCGAAACCGCTGCGGTATGATGACCCGGCCCTTGACGTCCATCGTGTGCCGGGACTGTCCGATCAGCATCTGCGCTCGCCCCCTTCCCCACTTTGTGGTACTGAAACCCACTTTTCACCACTTACTTAGTATCATACCACAAAAAATCCGTTTTGCAAGTGCAAATCCCCGCCGTAAATATCAAAAGCCCCGCTTGTGGCGGGGCTTCATTTATTTTATTC
>DATMZG010000090.1:0-1796 GCA_035560415.1 Candidatus Acidiferrum sp.
CAATAATACAGTATTGAGCGGAATACATATTTGGAGGTTGCTATGACAGAGCTCGCAAAGCGCAGAAACCTGCTCATTGAGACGGGGCGCAGGGACAGGAGCGCCGACGGGCCCAATTACTACCGGGCCATTTTTCCCTACACCGAGGTGCCGCGCGTGACTTTTGACGCCGCGACGGTCCCGATGAACCCGCCCGATGAGCTCTGGATCACCGACACGACGTTTCGGGACGGGCAGCAAAGCCGCGCGCCTTACTCAGTGGAGCAAATCGTCGAGCTTTACAAGCTCATGAGCCGGCTCGGGGGCCCGAAGGGCGTCATTCGCCAATGCGAGTTTTTCCTTTACAGCGAGCGCGACCGGCAGGCGGTGGAGAAGTGCCGCGAGCTGGGATTGGCGTTTCCCGAAATCACGGGGTGGATTCGGGCGACCAAAGGCGACTTTGAGCTGGCCAAGGCGATGGGGCTCGCGGAGTGCGGCATCCTCGTCAGCTGCTCCGACTACCACATTTTTAAAAAGCTCAAAAAAACGCGGGCGCAGGCCATGGCGGGCTATCTGGAGGTCGTGCGGGCCGCTTTGGAGCTTGGCATGAAGCCCCGCTGCCACTTTGAGGACATCACCAGAGCCGACTTCCACGGCTTTGTCGTCCCGTTTGCCAGAGAGTTGCAAAAGCTCGCCGAGGAGAGTAAAATCGACATTAAGATTCGCGCCTGCGACACTTTGGGGTACGGCGTGCCCTACGCCGGGGCGGCCCTGCCCCGCAGCGTGCCGGGCCTCATCGGTGGACTTTGCAGTTGCGCCGGTTTTACGCCGGACCGCCTCGAGTGGCACGGGCACAACGACTTCCACAAGGCGGTGGTCAACTCCACCACGGCCTGGCTCTACGGGGCCTCGGGGGTCAACTGCTCGCTCCTTGGCATCGGGGAGCGCACCGGCAACACGCCCTTGGAGGCCATGGTCATGGAGTACGCGCAGCTGCGCGGGACCTTGGACGGCATGGACACGACCGCCATCACCGACATCGCCGAATACTATCAGACAGAGCTTGGCTACACGGTGCCGGCCTCCACCCCCTTCATCGGCAGCGCCTTCAACACGACGTCTGCCGGCATTCATGCGGACGGGCTCTTAAAAGACGAGGAGATTTACAACATTTTCGACACGGGCACACTTTTAAAGTGCCCGCCCGGCGTCGCGGTCAACAGCACGTCGGGGCTGGCCGGCATCGCCGTGTGGCTGGCCCGGCACTTGGGGCTCACCCCCGGCGCCGTCGACAAGAACGACGCCGTCGTCAAGGAGATCAAGACCTGGGTCGACGCGCAGTACGCGGCCGGCCGGGTGACGACCATCAGCCCCGGCGAGCTTGCGGCCGTCTACGACAAAATCCACATGGACGAGAGGAGAGGGGCATAATGGGGGACACGCTCACACATAAGCTGATCCGGTCGCACCTCGTTTCGGGCGAAATGGCGGCGGGCGCCGAGATTGGCATTCGCATTGACCAGACCCTGACGCAGGACTCGACCGGCACGATGGCCTATTTGCAGCTGGAGGCCATGGGCATCGGCCGGGTCAAGACAAAGCTCTCGGTCGCCTACGTCGACCACAACATGCTGCAGGCCGGCTTTGAAAACGCCGACGACCACAAATACATACAGACCGTCGCCAAAAGGCACGGCGTGCGCTTTTCCCGCCCCGGCAACGGCATTTGCCATCAGGTGCACCTTGAGCGGCTTTCGGCGCCGGGGCAGACGCTTTTGGGCTCGGACAGCCACACCCCGACCTGCGGGGCGGTGGGC
>DATMZG010000091.1:0-8304 GCA_035560415.1 Candidatus Acidiferrum sp.
ATTTGGGCTTTTTGTCGACATAGATGTCGATGCGGCCGTCTTCCCGCTCCACCTTTTTGATGATTTCGATGTAGGTGCCGCGGTCGTACTTCTCGACCGTGACGACGTCGCCCCGCCTGTTTGTGCCGCCGGCCCGGATGACGCTCTTCTCCACGTCATTTTCCTCCCCGGAAAACGCTGCCGTCGGCCTTGCGCCAGACCCCGTCTTTGTCCTTTGTCAGCCGCCCCGCCTCGGGGTGCTCCCAGACCGTCTTTGTGCTGCCGTCTTTTTGCTCGTGGACGTGCTGCGTGCCGGAGCTCCCCGAAAAGTCGCGGTTTGTCAGCCCGCTGCTGTGGTAAGAGGTGTGGGTGCGAATGTCGTCTTTCATGTTTTCTCCTCCTTAAGCGGTTTTTGTTTCAAAGCAGTATCCCCTACTCCTCGCGGCGAATGACCGTGCCGCACCCCGAGTGGTTGGGGCAGGCGTAGGACACAATGCGCTTGCCGTTTGGCAGTGTCTGCGATGTCGCGAGTTTTCTCATCGGCAGCCCGCAGTGTGGACAAGTGACTTCTTTTGCCATGGTGCACCTCCTTTCATTTTAAGTGCGGGGGGCGGGGTTTTCTCAAGACCCCAGGAGCTGCCGTGCGTCCTCCGAGGCGGCGTCCAAAATGATGACCGAGCGGTTCTTGGGCGCGTTGGCGTTCAGGTTCCCGTCCGCACTGAGGTCGGGCAGGTGCCACTTGTTTTCATAGCCGAGCCCCAGCACCGCCGTGATTTGGTCGGCGGGCACCCCCATGTCGCAGAGCAGCTCCTTGACGGCCGTAGCCCTTGTGAGGCTGAACTTCCGGCAGTTTTCACTCGTGCCAGCCGTTGCGGTCGTCCCGGCCAGCACAATGCGCAAGTCCGCGTCCGCAGCCATCTGCTCGGCGAGGGGGACCAGGGCCCGCTGCGCCGCTTTTTTGTCGGCAAATACCGCCGTGTCCGGCAAAAACAGCACGGTTTTCTCGTCGAGGATGACCGGCCCCTCCGACATGGTCCCGACAGCACGGCTGATTTCCTCGAGGTTTATGGGGGCGTCGGGGATGATTTCGACCGGCGTCACATAGGGGAGGTCCGGCATTTCGGCTGACGCCGGCAGGTCCATGGAGAAGTCGACGGTGGCGCCCGCCGCAAGCAGGATTTTCTCCCAGATTGCGCGCAGGTTCTCTGCGTTTGAGGCGGGCAGTTTCTGCTGCGGGGCCGCGACGTCGCCAAGGCCTACCCAGGTGACGTGGACGCCGGTGAGGTCGGGCAGCGCCGAACACTGCTCAAGGTATTCCACAACGGCGTCGGGGTCGGCCCGCAGCAACCCCAGCGTGAAATCGAGGTATCCGGCAGTGCCAAGGCCGCTGTCGAGTACGACGAGCTCCCTGCTCCCCTGCGCACCCGCAAGGCCGCGCCCGGCCAGCGTCAGCGCCGAAAGGGGGTCGGCCTCCGCGGTCTTTGCGGCGGAGGTGCGCAGGACGTCAAGCACCTGTGCGCTCTGGGCTTTGGCGAGCTGCTCTTTTTTCCCGGCTGAAAGTTCTCTGTCCGGCGGGCTGATTTGATAGTCGGCAGCGACATAGGGCTCCCCGTCGTCGACAATGAGCACGACGCTCCCGTAGGACTGGCAGCCGGCGAGAACGAGGTCTTCGACGTCTTCGGCGCCGACAGCCGGGATTGGCGCGTTGGCGTGGCTGCCGAGGACGACGGCGAGGTGGACTTCGCCTCCGGCAAGCTCTGCGGCCGCGTCTTCGCCGCAGCCCGGGAGCGCGAGGGCCGCAAGCGCCGCCATCAGGATGAGACAGGTCTTTTTCATGCGAATACCTCCCTGTTTACGTCAATGGGCTCTTCGAGGCAAAGCGAGATGTCGTCCGGCTCCTTCAGTTTTTGCGCCAGAAGATATCTGGCAAGGCCTTTTTTGTGCTCGGTCACTGCGTCGTTTAAGGTGAGGACGGCCATCAGGTCTGCATCGTCGTTGCTGCGCAAAATGGCCTCCCAGTCCCGGTCGAGCTCATGTTCGGCCCCCTTGAGCAGGGCCAGCCGCTGCTCGAGCTTTGCCTTGACGACCGTCAGTTTTCTGAGCTTCCGTTTGACGGGGTCGTCGGTGAGATATCCTAAGGCCAGGTTGATGATGCTGGTGACGCAGGGCATGATTCCGAGCAGGACGGTCATGGCGACGGCCTCGTCGCTGTCCTCGTCCGTCGAGGAAACGGCGGCCGACTGGCCGGTCGCGTCGCTCATCGTGCTCTCGGCGCCTGTAAACGTGAGCGCTCTGGTCGTCCAGCGCAGCCCGAAAGTCGCGGCAAAAAGGATGACGAAGACGAGGGCGAGCGCAATGAGCATCCACCGCTTGACGCCGTTTAGCTTGTAGCGGTAGCACTGGTAGAGCCGCCCTTCCACCAAGGGCAGGAAGTTGAGGGTGATGGCGCAGCCGATGGTCAGCACGATGCCGATGGCTTGCGAGTTGTAACAGACGGCGTCGAAGACGCTGAAGAGCGTGACCGCGTCGAGCGAGGAGAGCAGAATGACAAGGAGGGCGATTGCGCCGTCGGTGAGCCACCAGTTCTGGTCGGCTGTCGACAGGGCCGCGACGTCTTTGGGGCGGGCGTAGAGTTTGACTTTTTTCATCTGGTTCACCCCCTAAAAGCCGTTATGGCTGTTGTAGATGTTTTGGAGCGACTGGAGCTCGGCCGAATACAGGGCGATGAGCTCCTCAGTCTTCTCAATTTCGTCCCGGATGCGAATGAGTTCGGCCCCGTGCTTGACGGCGATGCTGTGATTCGTGCCGTCGTGGCCCGGCTTTTGCAGCAGGACCTGCTCTTTTTCAAGGGCCCCCTCATTTTCGGCCATCCTGTCGTAATAGGAGGCGTTGTCGGCGTCGGGTTCGGTATCCGCTAAAAACTGCGCCATCCGCCGCTCGGCCGCCCGCATCAGCCCCTCGGGCGGATGCGGTACCGTATAGCCCACGCTCGTGATGGTGACGTCGGGCGCATAGTGGTCGATTTTCACATTGCGGTTTTTATGAAACAGCTTCATTGCCCACGACCTCCTTTGCGATTTTGGCCAGAACGGCCTTTCGGGTGCCGTCGCCCGCCG
This sequence comes from Candidatus Acidiferrum sp., assembly GCA_035560415.1. GTDB lineage: Bacteria > Bacillota > Clostridia > Oscillospirales > Feifaniaceae > DATMXT01. The sequence goes on from DATMZG010000091.1 coordinate 3,096, forward strand.
TGTGGCGGTGCCGGTAATCCGCTTCCCCGTCAAAGGCGGGCGCCACGGCGTAGTTCGTATCGGCCGGCTTTCGAAGGGCTAAGGCCGCGCCGTGCAGATAGGCCTGAATTTTGCGGGAGGTCAGCGCCGTCGCAGCGCGGGCTGTCACCTGCGCCTCATTGACCGCCCGGTCAATTCCCTCCTCAATGTCGGCCAAGGCCGTCTGCACCTCGGTGAGCCGCCGCCGCAGACTTGGCCTGACGGCCGCAATGCGGGCAGCGCTCCGCTTTTGCATGGACAGCGTCTTGCCGGCCGCCCGCGGGTCGGGGGTGCTCAGGCGCTCTTTGATGTCCCGATATTCAACCACGAGCTCGGCACTGCGCTGATGGGGCCCGAAAGTCTGCGCCTCGAGGTCCCGGTAAAGCCCTCCGATATAGGAATTGCAGCTGCACTGCAGTTTTTGGATATAGTTCGAGTCCCACCGCCCGCCATCGGCCAAGACGACGCGGCGCTTGGCGTCGAGATATCCCCGCCAGCGCGTAAGGAAGACGGGAGTGCCCGTGACACCCTTGATTTTCAGTTTTTTCATCGTCCTCTCATCCTCTCTGAAAATGTGTTGTGCTCACCATACCGCCCGGAACAGGAGCCACAGCAAGACCACCGCGACTATCAGGTCAAACGCCCTTGCCGCCGCCCATAAAACGCAGCCTCCGGGGCTCCGGTTCGGATTTATGAGCGTCAGCAAAAGCAGCAGCGCCACCGCCGTGACAAGCATTTCGCATTCCCCCTTTTCAAGCCCTCTGACTACCGGTCAAATCTGGACAATGTTTTTTTGCTGTGATATAATGCAGATATTCTCTGCGGCCGCGGCCATCCTCGGCTTTGGCGATATTGTACCGTAACACCCGGGCATTGTCAGGAACATGCAAAGAGCAAAAAAAGCTCAATTTTGGAGGGGGCGGCCGTATGATCAACGCGCAAATTGTTTTGAAAACGCTGTGCTCCATTGCCAAATCGTCTCAGGAGGACCTTGCCGACGCACTGGGCATCAGCGTCACGCAGGCCAAGCGGATTTTAAAGGGCAGCTACGACCTGCCCAAATTTATTAAACAGGACGAATTTGCGGCCATATTCGGCAGGTACTGCACCGATTATTTCGCCTCGGACGAGCAGCGCATGGCCGGCGAGTATCTTACGAGCTTTCGCGATGAGATCTCGGAGCGCGAATATCGGGAAATTGAGGGCATCTATCAAAACGGCAGCTTCGACGCCTTGATTAAGGAGCTGTGGCGCAAGTCATACCCCGACCCGAATAAAAACAAGCGGCAGGCGCCGGGGGAAAAGCCCGCCGCCAAAAGCGCGGAGCCCCGGCAGCAGGCGACGGTAAGCCCGCCCGACTCGGCCTACTTTACGCTGCGGCATCTTTTTGCCATGCTGACGGGCGGGGAGGCCGGCGGTGAGAACTGGGCGGCTTCGCTTTGCCGTCAGCTTGGCGCTGCGGGCTCAAAGCCGCCCGAGAGCGCCGACCTCCCCGTCGTACTTATGGACTTCGCCAGTGACGACGCTTTTTTGCGCTCGGTTTTCCCAGGGGCAGTTTTGGAGAGCCTGGCCGGGGCAGACTTTGCCGCCGTCATGGACGGGGCAGCTCCAACCGACGTCAAAATCAAAGTGTGCCGGCAGCTTCAAAGCGACTGCGGCATGAGCTTTCGCGGGCTAATAAAAAAGTGCGGCACCCTGCTGGAGCTCGCCGACCTGAACGCGTTTTACGCCGACACGGCCTTTCTCCTCGCCGCCTTAGGCGGTGAGACGCCGGCGCAACGCCGTCTCACCGGCTGCTTCAGGCGCAGCGCCGACGACAATGAGCCCTGCCGCGGGCTTGCCGTGCTTGCGGTCTTTGCGCTGCTGGGGCCCGCACATTTTCTGCGCCTTGTCCCGAAAGAGAGCGACTATATCCTGTTTGCACAGTAAAGGCTTTGCACAATCCGCAACCCGGAAAACATCATTTGACGAAGGGGACAGATTATGAACGAAGACATGCTCAAAAGGCTTGCGCTGTTAAGTGCCCTGAAGGATGCCGAAAATGCGCAGGGTGAATCGGACGGCGCCGGGAGCGAGCTGTGCATCATGTCGGTGCGGGAGGCGGCAACGCTGTTCGACACAAACGGCGGAGACGGCAACGGCCGGTTTTCAAGGCAGCTTGCGGCCTACATCCTCGAGCCGGAACACCATGTGTACGGAAACGCCGACGACTACCACAACATGATTGCGGGGTATCTCCAGTTCGGGGACTACTACACCGCGCTGCAAATCTGCAACTTCGCTTTGAAGCGGTTCCCCTTCAGCGTCGATATCCTCGCAAACGCCATTCAGGCCGCCGGCCAGGCCGGCCTCTTTGAGGCGGGCGAGGCCTACATCAACCAAGCGAGAAAAATCGATATGAAATACTGGAACTGGCGGCTGTTTTTGTTTACGGTCGTCTACTACCAGAGCCTGCTGAACAGCTGCGATTCGCGGGAAATCGGCCCCGTATATGAGCAGGGCCTGCAAATTGCGCGGGATTATCAGCGCTATCTCCCCATGGACGAGCGCGGGTACAACAAGGAGGCTGAACTCCTGCTCTTTGCCAACGACCGCGCAAAGGCCAAGCAGGTGCTGACCCACGCGATTTTCGACAAAATTTTAATTGACGGTGAAAGCGTCAATCTCATCGCCGCCCAGTGCTGCGTGACCATGCTCGACGACATTCTCGACGACACCGAGGAATATGACCTGATCATCAAAGTTGCGCAAAAGGGCATTAAAAACACCGCGCAGGAGCAGCCGAGCTCCCGGATTGGGTATTTCGTCTACCGCAGCGCACTCGCAAAAGATGCGCTTGTCGTAAAAGAGGCGTACGGAAACAGGGCCAAGATCGAAGAGGCACTGACCGAGTACCAGTGCGCGTATGACCTCAACCAGTCAATCGGCTACGCCAAGACCATCTCCGAGCGCTACGCCATCCTGTGTCAGAACGCGAGGTCGCCGATTGAGAACCTGCCGCTGAAAAAAAGGCCCCTCGTCGTCATAGAGCATATGAAATCGCAAAACAGCGACTAAAAGACCACTGCCGAGACCGATAATCGGTCCCGGCAGTTTGTTTAATAAGGGCTTTTCAGCGAAACCCGATGCGAAGCGCAAAGCCCGCAATGGCATCGATCGCCTTGGAAAAGTCGTCTTCGCACACCTCGACGGGCGCGTCCCCCTCCAGCGACTTTGTGTACGCCCGGCCCAAAACCGTGTCGACCAGCTCCTGATGCTTTCGAATGGAGCGGACATTTTTGCCGTAGAGCCTTTCGCAGGCCGCCGACAGCACCTGCCCGTCAAGCAGCACATGGCCGGCGTACATGCCGCTCATTTTCACGCCGCTGTAGCGGCCGATGATTTCGCGCATGCGGTCGAGCGGGACCTCCGGGAATTTGAAAACGGTGCACCGGTCTCTCAGCGGCTCCGGCACCGCGTCGAGGTCGTTGCAGGTCATCACGACGAGGCAGTGGGAGACGTCGATTGGAAAGCCGAAAAAGTTCTCGAAAAGGACGTTTGCGCTGTTGTCGCAGACCGGCAGCAGCTCATCGGCAATGGAGGCGCGGGTGGTGGTGTTCGAATTTTTGTCGACCTCGTCAATGATGAGCAGCGGGTTGAGGGTTTCAGTCTGCACCATGGCCTTTGCGATTTCACCCATATCCGCCCCGCGAAAGGAGAGCGCGTCGCCGGTCAGCCCGTGTCCGCAGGCCGCCTGTGGAACCGAAATAAGCCAGCTGCGCAGCCCCATGACGTCGGCGAGAATTTTTGCGGCAGTGGTCTTCCCGCACCCCGGAGGCCCCGACAGGATGACGGGTTTCATTTTCTTGTTTCGGACATATTCCATCACACTGGGGAGCATCGCATGGGTAAACTCCGGCGGCAGCAGGTTCTCGGCGCAGGCGTCTCTCAGCTTCAGATACATTTCCCGCTCGGTGACGCCGGCGTAAAACGCCGGCGTCACCAATTGAAGGCGCTCCAGCGTCTCGCAGGCGCCAATCCACTTGCGCTGTTCCGCGTCGACGCTGGCCGGCCGGATTTGCAGCATGGCTTTGGTCTCCTCGAGCTGCTTTTTCACGCTGTCGGGAATTATCAGGCGCCCGTCACCGTCCTTTGCCCTGTCATAGCCCGCCGCGGCCTTTTGCGCCAAGGAGAGCAAAGTGCGCAGCTCCCGGTCGGAAAGGCCCAATAGATATCTCTTTTCCGCGCTGAGTTTTTCAGTTTCCATAACCCTTCTCCTATGTCCTGCCTGTCAGGGCGTCATCCGCACCTGCCAAAAGGCGCGTTTCAGCTTCCGGCTTTGTCGCAGTCGTCGTCCTCGCCCGCCGCGCAATCCGCAAGGAATTTTGCCAGCCCGCCGAAGGGGAATCCCGCCCGGCCGGAAGGGTCGCCGTCAAAGTCGTCGTCCTCTTTGGCGCCGCCGTCTTTGCCGTCCTCAAGCCCCGAGAGCAGGTCCTTCAGGCGGCGCTCCCTGTCGTCCTCACCCTTTGGCAAAAGGAGTCCGTGTGTGACATATTCAAGCTCCTCCCTGTAGTCGTGCAGGAAGCTGATGACGATCTGCTCCATGTCCTCCAGCGTGTCGCCGGTGAGCGGCGCCTCTTTGAAGCTGGCCTCAATGTGGCAGAACAGCCGCCCGTTGTCCGAGCTTGCGCACAGGTAGGCGACTTTTTTCTCATCGGTTTTCCCCTGGCAGTACTGGGCGGTCATGGCCCGGTAGGGCGGCAGGGCCGTGATGCCCGGAAAAGCCTCGACAATTGCGAACTCAATGTTTTTGTCCACGCGGATTTTCAAAAAGTAACTCTCGTTTGACGTGAGCACCTCGCAGAGAAATCCGGTGGAGCTGGAGCAGTCCTGCATTTTCGCGACCGTGTTGTGGTTGCTCTTTGTGACGAGAAACTCTTCAAAAGCCCTCAGGGTTGCCTCGTAGTTGTTCATATTCATTCTCCTTTTCTTCTCGGTTTGTTTTGGTGTCGGCGTGCCGGTCGCCGCCGCGGACTTTGGCCTTCGTCCATAGGATAAGCAAATTTGCCGGAGAAGAAAATGCCACACAAGGGCCAAATCGGGGCCAGTTTCATGCGATACACTCGAAGTCAAGACAGCAGATGTACGACAAAGCGGGGCGTCACCAAAATGGTGACGCCCCGCTTTTTACATGAAAATCGCACACTAATCT
>DATMZG010000092.1:0-29787 GCA_035560415.1 Candidatus Acidiferrum sp.
ATCCGTGTCACGACTTCTTCTCGTATCCCTGCCGGATACTTTTTCATCCCTTTTTTCCCTGACATACAAACGCCCCCTATGTAGTTATTTTCCTACATAGGGGGCCTTTTGTCTATTGTCCGTTTTTACTGGAGCTGTTCACTTACGGCTCGCCGCCTTTTTAAAACTTACAGGTTACTGCGCTTCTTCTTCCTTGCGCTTCTTGTTGAGGACGACCAGTCCGGCACCCGAGACCATCATGGAGATTGCGAAGGGCACCAGTTTGCCTTCGTCGCCGGTGTAGGGCGGCTCGGCCAGCGGGACTTCCTCTTCGGGAATTTCCTCGAGCGGAACTTCCTCCTCGGGGATTTCAATGACTTCCGGGGGCTCCGGAGGTGTCACCGGGGGTTCCGGAGGCACCGGGGGCTCCGGAGGCATCGGGGGCTCGTCGTCGTCATCGTCGTCTCCGCCGCCACCGCCGGTCTTGTAATTATAGGTGACCGTGATGTCCCCTTCGCCAAAGATACCGGAAGCGTTCCCGGGCGCGGTGCCCTTTGTGTAGCCGCGCGGCGCAGGTTTGGACGTGGTGGTGTAGGACTCGCCCGGGGCAAAGAGTCCGCCGTCCACTTTGGGGTAGGCATCGGTGCCATTCGGGAGCTTATACTCCACGGTCAGCTTGTAGAGGTCAAGGCTGTAGTTGAGCGTGATGACATAGACCGTGTTGGACTCTTCGAGCGTGACGCTGATCTCGCTGCCCTCAAACACCTCGGGCTGACCGTTGCTGCCGGCCATCCAGGTCGCGCCGGTGAAGTTGAAGGTGCGGGTCTCGCCTTCGAACGACAGGTCCGCGTAGTCGGCCGGGTCGACCGAAATAGTCCCGCCCTCGGAGCCCGACTGAATGGCGCCTGTGGTGCTGTGCGATAAGGTCTCAACTCCGGAAACGCGGCCGACATAGTTGCGGTCGATGCGGTAGAAGTACTCGTCGGGCTCGTCATAGGTGTTGGTGATGTTGATGGTGACGGTCATGTCGGGGCCCTCTTCGGTAATTTCCGTCAACATCGGGGTGATATCTGGCAGACCGGAGTAAGTGACTGTAAATTCGTGGCCGCCGTAAGTGACTGTGCCGCCGTTTGCCACCGAGGGCCAGTTCTCGCCGCTCTGATAGACTTCCCTGACGGTGTAGACATACTCGTGGCCGTCGCCGTAACCCTCGCCCTCATCCGGTTCAATGGCGTAGCGGACAAGGTCGGTGAAACTGTATGCCCATTCTTCGCTGGCTTTGACTTCAAGCCGGCTGCCAAACGCCGCGCCGTCGCGGTAGAGCTGGACAAAGATACTCGAGGGCGCCTGCGGGTTGTGGTGAGCGCTGCTCTCCATGGACCAGAACTTCTCGCCCTTGACTTCGACGCTCTCCTGGTCAATGACGTTGTGGAAGGTGAAGTTGGGCGCTGTGCCGCCCTTGACGGATTCGTAGCCCTCGAGCGTGAGCTCTTCGACGTCGTAGGAAATGGTATTGCGCGCCGCGTCGTACTTGTCGAGCCCTTCCCAGGTGACTTTGTTGGTGTCGCCGTCGCCGTCAAGCACCTTGGTGTCGGTGAAGACGGTTTCGCCACTGACCTTGCCGGTCAGGGTGAAGGTCACATCGCCATGGGTCTCATAGGGGTCAACCCAGTACTTGGTGGCCGTGACCGTCACATCATCCTGCGGCAGCTTGTTGGTGATGACATAGCCGCTGATGGAGGTCTCATAGTCTTCCACCGTTTCCTCGCCGACCGTGTAGCTGTAGGTCACCGAGCGGTCATCGCTGTACACCGGAAGCGTGGGGTTGGTGCCGTCGTGCCCAAAGGTGTGGGACGTCTCGGTATTGGGCATCTCATAGGTCATAATCGCAGTTGTGGGGTCGTCGCTGCGGTAGAGGTAAATGGTGATGGCGGGATGCTCGTCATCCGCCCTGTTGCCGTCAATCCAGTTCTTGGTGACTGGGACGCTGGTGTAGGCCTGATTGAGCGTGTTCTTGAAGTCCCAGCCGCCTTCATCATTTGCGGTCTTGGTGGGGGTGAATCCGGCAATCGGCTCCTCAGCGACCACGTAGGTGATCAGCCGGCCATCCCCGTCGTACTTGTCGAGGTCCGTGAAGGAGTAAGTGGAATCTCCCGATTCGACGTCGATAACATAAGAGCGATAGGGTTCTCCCTCGGCCTCATCAATATACAGGTTAATGGTGACCTCATCGGGTTTATCTGTGCCGGACGGAATCTCCCAGTTCTTGGTTCCGCTGATGTCGAGCTCATCGTAAATGGTGTTGTAGACGTCATAACCGTCGTAACTGACGTCGTAGGTACGGTTGTCGATCTCCAGCGTTCCGCCGTCCGGAATGCCGGCAAATTCGTCGTCCTCCATGACGCCTTCCTTGATAGTGTACTCGATTTCGACGGCCTGCTTCTCATAGACAGCGGGCTGTCCGGGTGTGAGGACTTCTTCGGTCTCAGGGTCAATTACAGGCAGGACCTCAGGTGAAATCTCCACGTCCACATACTTGTACTTAGGAAGGTTCGTGAAGGAATAGGCCAGACTCTCGGTGGTCGTGGTGGACTTGAGCGTATCGTCGGCGTAGAGCCCAATCATCACTTCCCCGGCCTCGACGTCCGAAGGCTGCCGCCAGGTCTTTGAGCCGGAGACCTGCACGGTGTCGTTCTTGCCGAAGGTGTTCGTAATGACAAATCCGTCCGCGGCGTTGCCGCTCTTCTCCATGGAGTAACCGGAGGGTATCGACTCCCGCACGTCGTAGGTATAGGGCTTGCCGGCCCCGTCGTACATGGGCAGGTCGGGCCAGGTGTAGGTCTCGGTGACCGACTGGATATCGTAGTCAATGCTGCCTGTGGTGCCGGTCTGGATAAGCGTGATGGTGACGGAGCCGTGTTCGGCGTCCGCGACATCCACCCACTCCTTCGTGACCGTGACGCTGGTGGTGCCGGTGATGGTATTGGTGATGTCTTTGCCGTTGTACGTGGTTTCAAAATTATCGACGTCGTCTTCCACAACGGTGTAGACGATTTCGCGAACTGCGGTCACCTTGTCGTTCTCGGTCGTAAACTCATACCGGTCGTAGTTCTCGAACTTGTAGGCTGTCGCGCCGTCTTCAAGGGTCTGGTCTGCAACCTCAGTGCCATCGGCAAACAGGCGAACCGTGATGTCGGGGTATTCTTCAAAGTCAACCGGCACATTCCAGGTCTTGGTGCCCTCAATGTCAATCTTCTCCTGGTTGACGGTGTTGGTCACCGTGAAGCCGCCCGACATGCTGCCCTCAATGCCGACAAGGCGGTATTTCGCGCCCACCGGGATGTTCTCGGTCACCGAGTAGGTGATGGGCTGGCCGTCCCCGTTGTACATGGGGAGCTCTTCAAAGCTGTCCGACAGGTTTTCGGAAGTGAGGGTCAGCGTTTCGTCTGTCTCATCGCCGTTTGCCAGCAGCTCGATTTCAACCGAGGCCGGGATTGACATGCCCGAAGGCAAAATCCACACCTTTGTGACGTCGATTGCATCAATCTCTCCCGTGATGGTGTTGGTCACCGTCAGCCCGGTGTACGAGGTGCTGTATCCGCTAAGCGTTCTCTCTGTGATGGTATACCCATAGTCGACGCCTGTGGCGGGGTCGACCACGGGAACGTCCTCCACAACGACCTGCCATGTGGGCAGCGTTGCGGTGATGGCGTCGCCCGCGTCCATCGTGATGACCTGGTAGTCTGCGCCGTCCCGCTTGAGGTCAATCGTGATGCTGGCGGGCAGGTCGGTTCCGGTCGGAACGCGCCAGACCTTCGTGATGATGAGGTCCTGTTCGCCCGGGTCAAGCGTATTCTCAATGACGTCTTCAATATCGTCATCACTGGAGCTGTGAATCTCCCCTCCCGAGATAACGAGCGTCTTGGAGTCGTTCCACTTTTCATAACCGGTCGCTGCCGCGGTCTCGGTCAGGGTGTAAGTGAAGCCGGAGGGCAGGCCCGTAAAGCTCACAAGGCCGTCCGCATCGGAGGCGACGTCCCTCGTGACGGTGATGCCGTTCGCGGTTCCCGTGAGCTGGAACTCGGCGCCGGCCAAAGGCTGGTCGTTGTGCGCCTTGGTCTTGTTGAAGGAGAACGAGCCCAGGTAACCCTCAACTTGGGGGCTCGTGAAGGAGGCGGTCTTCATCCGCGCATCAATCTGAGCGGGGGTCAAATCGAGGAGCTCCTCGCCTGCACCCAGCACCAGATACTTGAGCTCGGCGTCGCCGTTGGTGTCATAGGGAGTATCGGCTGCAAAGCCCGCCACGGCATCGTTTAGGACGATTCTGTATGTCAGTGTGTATGTGGTTGTGTCCCCGGAAGTGGACCCATGGAGGTCGTTTTTGACGTCCCAGACAATCTGCCGTGCAGAGGTGTCGTAATAGTAGGTATAGCTGTCGTTCTCGTCAGAGAAAATGCCACTGTTTGAAATGAGATTGCTGCCGGCAAACAGGATGTTGCCGCCCATCTTATCGGTGACGACCCAGGCCTGCGCGAGCTTCGTGATGATCTGGCTGATTTGGGTGAGCTGAGCACCAAGCGCAAGCTCATCGCCTGCCAAAAGCACGCTGTCGACGCCGACCTTATCCGCGAGCCATTCCGTGGTCAGAATTTCATCCCAATTGTTGTTCCCATTTGGACTCCACCACATTTCTTCGCCGCCGGACGCAAAGCAGACCGCAAAGACCTTGGCCGAGTTTCCGCCGGCGGTTGTGCTCTGAATGTCGGAAACAATTCCGGGAACATCCTTAAAATCATCGTATTCGGAATGGTCTCCGCCGCCGCGGGCGCCGGGGATGAACGCAAGTTCAGAGTCGCTCTCATCTTCGTCGTCCACATGGAAGGTCGGCTGGCCGTCGGAGAGCAGGATGACATAGACGCTCTTAATGCCCTCAATGGCGCCGTCCTCGGCCTGCCCCGCCGTCAGCAAGTTGCGGGCCAGCATGAGGCCGCCCTCAATATTGGTACCGCCATCATCACTCGCGGTTGAAAGTTCGGTATGGGTATGACTGGTATTGGCGGGAGTTTCGCAATCAAGATATGTGCAGTGTTGATGCCAATCCTTATTCTTATAAAACTCCCGATCGCATATTGTGCAGCGCCAATAATCGCCCGCTTTAACCCAATGGTCGGAACCGGGACCTTGCCATTCGATATGGCTGACATTACGCTGATACGTATAGTCAAAGTTGACCTCAACGCTGTTAATGGCACTGACGGCATCGTCAAGCTCACCGCCGTTGGCGTTGAGCCAGCCGCTGACCGTCATGGCGTTGGCGCCGAACTCGACGACCGAAATCATGCGTTTGGCGTCTCCGGCGTCAGTCGCATAGCTGTTGACAAAGTCCACAGCCTTATTTTTCGCGAGTGTAATGCGCCGCTTGCTCACATCGCTTGTCGAATCGCCGTTGAGCTTCCACTTCATGCTGTTGGAGACGTCCATGACCAGCACGACGGCAGCGTCGGCCGAGACCTCGAGTTCGCCAAGGTCCTGCGTGGTCATGACTTTGAGCTCAATGTCAAAGACGTTCTCAGCGTCGGTGCCCAGTACCGTCTTCTTGAGCGCGACATCGTAATTGCCTGAACTGGCCGTTGTGCCGTCGGCCTTATAGTAGGAAGTTTGGGCCGCATTCGCGCCGCTCTCGCCGCCCGAAACGATCTGGTCTTCGCTGTCAAACTCAATGCCGCCCGTGTCGGCGCCGGCCAGAATTGACGTCAGGCCCGACGCTGAGAAAATCATGATCAGCGCCAGAATCAGCGATATGCCCCTGCGTGTTCTCATCTTCATTGGGTACCCTCCTAAATTAATACAATCAACGTATATTGTTTTCTAAAGGCAGTTGCCGTGTTCCGCTTTTTATGCCGGTTTACTCAGTACGTCGTCCATGAGGTTGAGCAGCTCGAATACGCTTCGGAAGGGCGCCTCACTGCCCCCCTCGACCCAGGCCACGCTGCCCTGCCAGCTGGCGTTTTGCCGGAAAATCACCCTGATTTTAAATGATGCCTTTGCTGTGACCGGATGTTTTGCCTCCGGCAGACTGTCCTGTCCGGGCTCTCCTGTGAAGCTGCGAAGATTTGCTGCCGATTTGGGGAGTTCAAGCTCATCAAGCATGTGATCTATATACAGCAGCATCTCGATGGTGCCCCGAAAAGACACCTCTCCGAACTGCGGGTTATAAATTGTCCCTTCGGGGATCCGGCCCCCGTAATCCGATATTTTAATCAGCGTGGTTCGAAGGTCGTTGGGGGCAAAACACGCGTGTACAACAGGCATTTCCATCACCTCCGAAAATCATTTTTGGATTGATGGCAATATTGTACAAATCGAAAGTTATATTCGGGTTATATTTCGCGGTTTCCCGGAAATTTTATTTCTGAGTCATATAACAAAATCCGACTGAAAAAAATGAGCCTTTCGACATAAAAGGCTCATTTTGCATGTATTCATCCTATTTTTTAACGCTTCCGGGGTTTGCGGTCACACCCTTTCCCCCGCGTCCTGCTCCATTTTCATTTCGAGCAAAATGCCGTTGACCTCGCCACCCAGCACCACGACGGTTCCGGTGATGTAAAGCCAGAGCAGCAGCACCAGCACGGCGCCAAGCGAGCCGTAGAGCATGGAATAACGGGCCATGTTGGCGACATAGTAGGAGAAGGCGTTGGAGGCGGCCATCCAGACGGCGAGGGTGAACAGGGTGCCGGGCAGCGCCTGCCGCACGGTCAATCTCATGCTGGGCCCGAAGATATAGATGACCATGATGAGAATAAAGGAGTATGTCGTGAGCACGACGGAGCGGGTTGAGATGATCCACTCGGTGACGACCTCAAGCTGCGGAATGAGCTCGGCAATGTGCTCCAGCACCGTGCGCCCCGTGAGGGCAAAGGTGATTCCGAGCGGCATTGAGGCCAGAAGTCCCGCCGTGATGGCGAACGACGCCGCAAACCGCACCGGAAAAGGACGCCTTTTCTTGACCCGCATGGCCGTATCGAGCGCGTTTTGCAGCGAGCGGGTCACTCGCGAAAAAAACCAGATGGTCAAAAACAGCCCGGTCCAGACAAGCGTGGGCGAAGTGACGCTTCGGACGTACTCAATGAAGGACCAGAGCATTTCGGCCACGTCTTCGGGAATGAAGCTGTTGGCCGAGAAAAACTCTGAGAGCTCAAAGCTCGACATGCCGATGAGGGAGGTCAGGAAAATGACCAGCGGAAAGAGCGAAAACAGAAAATAATAGGCGAGCTGTGCGCCTTTTTCACCGACCCGATCGCCTAAATACCGGCGAACGAGGGCGTACAAAAAGCGCACCAGTTTGCCGGAGCGCGACATTTTGCGCTCCAGCCACGCGATGATCCGATGTCCGGCTGCTGCCATGTTCCCCTCCACCCCGCACACACTATTTTATAAAATTATTCCCCATTATATACCAGACATGCGCCGGTGACAACCTGCCGATTTCGCGCATACTACCAAGCGGAGGTGTCCCCATGAGAGAAACAATTGAAGTCGCCCACGCCCTTTGTCCGGCCGCTTTTTGCGGCCTTGACATATAGTTCAAAACGCTTCGCCGATGAAAATGTTCTTTGCGGCCCTTGCGGCCGCCTTGGTGCTCTTTGCCATCGGATGCGGCAAAGAGGCGAGATCGGTCCCCCGGCAGGTCAACGGCGTGCGGCTTGTTGACTGCGGGGCCCTGCCCATATATACTGTGAGATGAGAGGCGCCGTCTTGAGCCAGGCGCTCTTTGTCTTGTCGAAAAGCGCAATGGGAGGTACATATGAAAAAAATCGGCATGATCGGCGGGCTGAGCTGGCAGTCCACCGTGGACTATTACCGGGTGGCTAACGAGGAGTCGAACAAGCTGCTGGGCGGCTGCAGCACGGCCGAAATTCTCATGGTCTCGGTCAATCTGGCCGAGATGCTGGACTACGTCGGCCGCGGCGACAAGGAGACACTGGCCCGCAGACTATGCGAAGCGGCGAAAACGCTTGAGGCGGCCGGCGCCGGGATTGTGGTGCTCTGCACCAACACAATGCACATGGTGGCCCCCGAAATCGCGTCGTCGCTTTCAGTGCCGTTTTTGCACATCGCAGACGCGGCGGCGGCCGAAATCAAGCGGCGCGGCTTTTCCCGCGTCGGGCTGCTCGGCACCCCCTTTACGCTGTCGCAGCCCTTTTACCGCGAGCGGTTAAAAGAGCTGCACGGCATTGAGGTCGTCATTCCGGACGAGCGCCATTTTGATGAGCTCTACCGCGTCATCACCGAGGAGCTGACTTTCGGCAAGCTTGTCGACAGCTCGAGGGCATACTTTCTCTCAGTCATTGAGGAGCTGCGGGCGGCGGGGGCGCAGGGCGTCGTGCTCGGGTGCACTGAAATCCCCATGCTTGTCAAGCAGAAGGACACCGACCTGCCGGTCTTCGACACCGCCGCGCTGCATGCGGCTGAGGCGGTCCGGCTGGCGGCCATGGACTGACATTTATTTTCTATAACACATAGGCGGACATCTGTAAAGATGTCCGCCTTTTCATATGGTTTTGGCCGTCACAGCGCCAAAACGGCGTCGTTTCTCGTCATAATTTTCGCGGCGGTGACCGTCCCGCCGAGATAGTTCACCACGCCGTCGGCGAGCTCCCGCATGGCCGCCTCAAGGTCAACTCTGCGGGCGGGGTCTACGCACTCGATGACCATAAAGGCGTTTTTCGTCTTTTCGGTCGCCATGGTGCGCTGGCCGTCCCGCCAGTTCCAGCACCGGCAGACGGCCCCGGCGCCGTCGAGGTAGCAGACCTCGCCCGGCAGCGTTGGGTCGGGCTCCTCATCCCCGAGCGCCAGAAAGTCGTCGCCCCCCGCCGTGACGGTCAGCCGCAGGTCGCCCGCAAAGGTGTCGAGGTCCTCGACGCCCGACGGCAGCCCGTACCGCAGCGACACGGCGTTGTATAAATCCACAACCGGGTTGATGGGGCCGACGCCGACCCCCTTGTCAATGCGCTTAAGAAGTGCCTCAATGGAGGCGCGCACGCCCTTTTTGGTCTTAAACTTCGAAAAAGCCTCCCGCCAGACGGCGACGACGGGGTTTTGACTTGTCTGCTCTTCGGTCAGATATTTTTCTGCGTCAAGGCAGGCCTGCGCCAAAAGCGCCCGAGTCGCCGGGTTGTCGGATTCATTGTCAATGCCTTTTGCCAAAACGACGGCAAAGAGGGCGTCCGGGAAAATGTCCCAGAAGGGCTTTTCAATCACAAATTTGCTCATAGCCTGCCTCCGAACTTCTCAAACATTTTTTCGTGCAGCGGCGTCGCGACGCCGCACTGCCTGCCCAGCGTGACAAGCCTCCCCACGATGTGGGAAAGCTCGGTGCGCTCCGGCGGCTTCCCGTCCCTGAGGTCGCGGTAAAGGGAGGAGACGGTGCCGGGCGGGTTGGCCTCAAACTCTGCGAAATACCGGTCGGCAAGGTCGGCCGGCAGCGCCATCCCCATTGCCGAGGCGACGCCCGTCAGCTCCTGCCAGACGGCGCGGCAGACCTCCTCGTGGCCGGGGTCGGCCCGCACGACTCCGGCGGGCCCGTCGTAGAGCCCGAAAATGACGCTGTTGCCGCACATGAGGGTGAACTTCATCCAGCTCTCAAACGCAATGTCGTCCGGCAGCAACGCCGGGACGCCGGCGTCATTCAGAATGCGGGCGAGCTCGACCATGGCGGGCGGGCGGGGGCCGCCGCCCCGCATGCCCATTTTGACCGTGCAGCTTCCGGCCTCCTGCACCACATGCCCCGGCCCTTCAATGTGGGAGAAGATGTGGATGATGCCGTCGGCCAGGTCGCAGGGCGGCAGCAGTCCCTCCATGAGCTCCGAGACTAAGAGGCCGTTTAAAAGCGGCAGCACTAAGGTATGCTCCCCGACCATGGGGGCGGCGGTGGCGCAGGCGTCTTTCAGCGCGTTGCCCTTGCAGGCGATGATGAGGGCGTCGGCGGCGCCGATTTTCAAGGCGTCCTCCTCCGCCATGGCGGGGTGGGCCGTAAAACTGCCCAGCAGTTTGGAGTCGACCCGAAGGCCATTTTCACGAATGGCCTTTTGATTTGCGCCCCGCACACAAAAGTAAGTGTCTTTATTGACCCTTGTCAGGGCGCCGCCGACAAATCCGCCGACGCCGCCAAGGCCGAGTACCGCGATTTTCATAAATTCCTCCCGTATTTTTCACGCCGCAGATGGCTTTCAGAAATTTCCCGCCCCCCGCCGCCGGTGTACTATCGGGCGATTGTCCCACATAGACATGTTTCGGGGGTATGCGGATGAAGCAGAGAAATACGTTCAAGCGCATGGTTGCCGCCGGCGTCATCCTCATCACGCTTGCCGTAACGCTCGGTTCGGGGGCCGCCCGCCGGACCATTGCGCCGGCAGGCCTTCGGGTTCCGGTGATCATGTATCACCATTTGCTCAAAGACACGTCAAAGCTCGGCCGGTACACCATCTCGCCCGCCATGTTTGAAAGCGATCTGAAATATTTGCAGGAACACGGCTATGAGTCGGTTTCAATCGGACAACTCATTGACCACGCCGAGACCGGCGCGCCGCTGCCCGAGAAACCGGTTGTCCTCACGTTTGACGACGGGTACGAGAGCTTTTACTCCTACGCCTGGCCGCTTTTAAAACAGTACGGCTTCAAGGCGACCGTCAGCGTCATCGGCGTCTTCTCCGAGCAGTTTTCGTCAAATCCCGACCACAATATCAACTACTCTTACGTGACCTGGGAGGAGGTGGCCGAAATGGCGTCGGACGGCTCGGTGGAAATCGCCTGTCACTCCTACGACATGCACCGGCAGGCCGGGCCCCGCCGCGGCGCAAGGCGCATGAAGGGCGAGACCGCGCAGCAGTACCATGCGGCGCTTGCGGCCGACATTGAGCGCTTTCAGGCCCAGCTTGAGTCCTACATGGGGGCCCGGGCCGTCATATACACCTATCCCTTCGGGTATATCTCGGACGACGCGCTCCCTGTGTTAAAGGAACTGGGATTCAAAGCTGCCCTCACCTGCTATGAGAAGCCCAATTACTTTACAGGCTCAAAAGAGGAGCTTTTTGGCATCATGCGGTTCAACCGCACCCCAAATAAAGATGTGGCGGAGTTGGTCGGTCATGAATGAGTATACGCCGGAGATCATCTATCTTCGCCGGCTCATGGAAATCGTCGAGGGCAACTACAGCGAGGCGGTGGACTCGGCCGCCATCGACGCCCTCATTTTCGAGCGCCGGTCTGTCATTGAGCGGCAAAACGCCCTGATTCTGTCGGCAAAACAGCAGCGGTCAATGGAGGCCGCCGCGGAGAACCCCATAAAATAAAGGAGGCCCGTATGAATTTAACCGGTACGCTTCTCTTGATTGCCGCCGTCATCGTCGGCGTCGTGCTGCTCTCGCGGCCGCTTCAGGCCGTGCTCAAAGCCGTTTTGCGCGGCGTTTTGGGCGTCCTGGGGCTCTTTGCGCTGAGCGTCGTCGGGACCCAGGTCGGCCTTGTCGTCGGCGTCAACGCCGTCACGGTGCTGACGGCGGCGCTCTTGGGGCTGCCCGGCATCACAGCCCTTGCCCTCATGCGGCTCGTGCTTTAGCCCCCGTAACCCTCAGCTCTTAGTTCTTAGCCCCGCGCCTCAGCGCGGAGCCGGCGTGCGCTCCCGCAGCCGCCGCAGCACTTTCAAGCTCTCCTCAAAGGGCAGCCCGTCGACGGTCTGCTCTTTTTTCCGTGTCACGCCGTCGACTCCGCCGGCGGCGACGCAGGCCGCGAGCACCTGCCGCTCCTCAAAGTCCTCGGGCAGCAGCGCAAGGCCTGTCTCGGCCTGCATGAGGGCGCACAGTCCCCACGCCCACCAGTTGGAGATGCCGGCGGCCAGCATATGGGTCGCCACCCGGGCCGAGAGCCGCGGGTTGACAACGGCCATGCCCAGCTCGTTCCCCCCGTCGCCGATGGCGATGGAGGGTGCCAGGTCGAGCAGCCAGTCGGTGTCGGCCGTCATGTAATCGATGACCTCGCCCCGCATGTTGCGGTAGTGCCCGTCGGGCCCCCGGCCGGGGCGCTCAATGGAGATGACAAGGTCTGCCGCAAGGCCAGGGGCGGCCTGCCTGCCCCCCGGCAGCGGCAGGCCGAGCACCGGCGTGCCCGGCGCGCAGGCCGCAAGGGCGCCCGCGACGAGGTCTGCCGACAGCCCGTCGGTGACGACAAGGGGGCGCTTGCCAAGCCTCGTCAGCATGGCGGCAATGCGGGCCGCCCCCGGCGGCCCGTCGGTCTCGCCGATGCCGACGCCGGCGGTCGGAAAGCCGGTGGCAATGACCACATTCTGCGCCGCAAGCAAGGCGGCCGCCACCGAAACGAGGTCCGGCGGCGGCAGGTTGCACAGTATGCCACGGCCCCCGGGGTCGTGGCATACCGCATCGTGTATATATCCGTATTTATCGTACATGCGTCAGCTGACCGTCACGTCGCCCTTCAGCCCGATCTCCTCGGCCACTTCCCGCATGCCCATGATGACATCTTCCATGACGGCGTCAAGCTCCATGCCCATCATCTCGCAGCCCTGCACAATGACATCGCGGTTGATGCCGGCCGCAAAGTGCTTGTCCTTGAACTTCTTTTTGAGCGACTTGACCTCCATGTCGAGCACACTTTTCGAGGGCCGCATGACGGCGTTGGCCGCGACCAGCCCCGTCAGCTCGTCGATGGTGAAGACGGTCTTCTCCATGTCGGACTGGGGCGTCACGTCGTTGACAAGGCTATACCCGTGGCTTTGCACCGCACGGATGATCACTTCGTCCAGACCCTCGGCCTCCAGAAGCTCGCGGGCCTTAAAGCAGTGCTCGTCAGGGTAAAGCTGGTAGTCGATGTCGTGCAGCAGGCCGACGACGCCCCAGAGCTCCGGGTCCCCGCCCATTTTTTCCGCGAAGTACCGCATGACCCCCTCGACGGCCAGGGCGTGCCGGTAGAGCGCCTCGTCGGTGTTGTACTTCTTCCAAATTGCGATTGCCTCGTCTCTTGTCGGAATCATTTGTTGCCTCCCTTATTTAGTACAGCCACTTCTGGTTTGCAATGAGCTCCTCAAAAGTGTCGCGGCGGCGAATGAGCTTCACCGAGCCGTCCTTGCAGATAAGCACTTCGGCCGGGCGCTGGCGCACATTGTAGTTTGAAGCCATGGCGTAGGCGTATGCCCCGGCGTTGTCCACCGAGACAAGGTCGCCCTCCTTCGCCTTTGTCAGCAGGCGGTCCTTGCCCAGCACGTCGCCCGACTCGCAGATGTTGCCGACGACGGTGGCCGTGTAGGTCTCCTTCTCATCGTCCTTTGACAGCACCCGCATCTCGTGGTAGCTGTCGTACATGGCGGGGCGGATGAGCACGTTGAAGCCGAGGTCGGTGCCGATATAGTTGACGCCGTAGTTGCACTTGACGGCGTGGACGTCGCCCAGAAGCTCGCCGCACTCGGCGACGATATACCGGCCGGGCTCGGCCTTGAACTCAATGTCCTTGTTCGGGTAGACCTTGAGGAACTCGGCCACCACGGCGTCAAACCGCTCCCGCATGGCGGGAATGTCCAGCCGCTCCTCGCCGGGGGCATAGGGCATGCCGTAGCCGCCGCCGAAGTCGACAAACTCGAGCTCCTCAAACAGCATTGCGGCCGCGAGCAGGTTCTTGGCGCCCTCAAGGTACTTGGTCGGCTCCAAAAAGAGGGAGCCCAAGTGGTGGTTGATGCCGAATATCTTGACGCCGGCGGCCGCAGCGATGGCTTTGGCCTCGTCGATGTCCTCGAGCGCAATGCCGAACTTGGTCTTTTTCCCGGCCGTGACGACCTTGTCGCTGTGCCCTAAGCCGATGCCGGTGTTGAGCCGCAGCGACACCTTGCCGCCGGGGGCCAGCTTGCAGTAGAGCTTCAGCTGCGAAATGGAGTCGACCGAGACTCTGCAGCCCTTGTCCACCGCGAATTTCATCTCCTCGGGGGAGACATTGTTGGCGATATAGAAAATTTCGCCGGGCTTGTAGCCGGCCTCCATGTGGGTCAGAATTTCGCCGGGGGACATGGCGTCGGCCCCAAGTCCGCACTCGCGGATGATTTTGAGCAGCGCGATGTTGTTGTTGGCCTTGACCGAATAGCTGGCCTTGTAGTGCCGGTTCGGGAGCAGCGTGGCGAGCTCAGTGGCCCGCTGCCGCAAAATGTCCTCCGAGTAGACATAGAGCGGCGTGCCGTACTCCTCCGCCAGCTTGAATGCGAGTTCCTTGGTTAAAAACATGTTGTCACTCCTATATTTTTACAATTTATGTTTATTTTTAATCCGTTTTATCTACCGGTAGAGCTTCATGGCCTCGACATAGTCGTCGCCCGACATGCTCTGGAACCGGTAGGTCATCAGCTGTTTTCCGGCCGTGACGCAAATGCGCTCGGCCGCGACTCTGCCCGCCTCATCCTCAATTGTGCGCAGGTCGGCGACCCCCGCCATTCCGACGGTGCGGCGAATGAGCTCGGCCCCGCAGACGCCGGCGGCGTCTGCCAGAAGTTCGCCCAGTAGCCAGGGCGCAAATCCGCGGGCCTTCAGCATGGGGTCGGCCACGACCTCGCCAAAAGATGCGAGGAATTTGCTTTTGAAGAGCTCGACGACCTCGGCAATGGTCTCCTCGAGCCAGGCGACAAACTGCGCCCGCGGCGACTTGCCGGTGTAGGCGCATGTCGCCCTCGCCCACGCGAACATCAAATTCGCCGTCAGCATGCCGAGGTCGAAGCCCATGGGCCCGTAAAAGCCGAACTCCGGGTCGAATACCTTTGTGGACTCCTCGGTGACGAAGATGGAGCCGGTGTGCAGGTCGCCGTGCAGCAGCGCCTCCGCCTTGTTCATAAAGGCCATTTTGCACTTGGCGGCCTCGAGCCGGATGCGCTCGTCCTCGTACAGGTTCTTTTTGACCCACTCCAAGTTGGGCTCAAACACCTTGTTTTTCCCCTCGAGGTTGAGGTATGGCTCAGTGAAAATGAGCCGCTCGGTGATGCCGCAGAGCTCCGGGTTGACGGCCGCCTTGACCCGCGCCTTCTTTTCGGCGTGGTTCATGCCGACGTCGGAGGTCCCGAGCAGCATGCCGACCATGAACTCGGTGATGTCGTCGGCAAACCGCGGGAAGGTCTCGCCCTCCATCAGAGCCTTGCGCATGATGGTGTGGCCCGTGAGGTCCTCCATTGCGGTCGCGTTCATCTCGGGGTCGTAAAAATAGAGCTCCGGTACGACCCCTGCGGCAAAGGCGTTTTGGGCCGTCAGAATTTCGGCCTCAATGCGGGCGCGGTCCTTCGAATAGGCGACTTTGGAGAGCCGCGACAGGTCGCCGGCCTGCTTGATGATGACCGAAGGGCCCTCCTCCCGCCAGACGCGAAAGACGTAGTTCAGGTTGCCGTCGCCGATCTCCTTGCAGCAAAACTCCCCCTGCGTGAAGGCGGGGAGTTTTCTTTTGACATATTCCACGACCGTCTCTTCGGTTAGCAAATAGTAACTCATGTCCCCTCCAACATTAACTGCATTTGCCTGAGAAAAATGAATTTGCCCGCCCCTGATTGCAGGTGGAGTCAGCCCAGAATATCGGACAAATCCCAGTTTGCCAGGTGCCGCTCGCCTTGCGGCTGGAACAGCAAATCGATTTTGTCCGGGCGGCGGGTGTCAAAGCCCACGCCGCCGATTGTGACGTTGCCGCTCTCCTTATGGGGCAAAAAGAGCGAGTACTCGTCGCGGCCCTGCGGGTCGCGGAAGTTCAGAATGTCCCGAAGGCTGTTCACATCGGGGTTGGCGCCCGAGTCCAGCAGGTCGCGCAGCTTGTTCATGGCAAACAGCCGGCGGAAGACCGTGTGGTTGCCGTGTCCCGAAGTGCAGACATTGTCCTTATAGTGCCCGTAGAGGTAGTGGTTGGTGTGGACGGCGAACTTCTCGACCGTGACAAAGTTCATGCCGTCAATTGAGCCCTCGGCCGACATGGCCTCCCCCGTCTTCGCGTCGACGACAAAGGCGTGAAAACCCGAGCCCCACTTGAATTCGAGGCAGCGTTTTTTGAAGTCCTCGAGCGACGAGGCCTCCGAAATGTGGCGCTGCGCGAAGTAGCGCGGGATGCAGGTGGGGTCGGGCACCGGCTCGTGAGTGTAGTTGATGGTCTTCAAAATGCCGTGGCTGTTCCATGAGTAGCCGTTTCCGAAGGGCATGTTGTAAATGTCGCTCGTGCACCACCAGCCGTAATCCGTCTTGATTTTGGCGATGGAGAGGTATCCCGGAAGGTCCTCCTCGTCCTCGTTGTGGGCGATGACGACACTTCCGTCTGCCCTCTTCGCGACCATGGAGGTGCACCCGGACGAAAGCCTGTTGAGCTCGGTGCACATCATGGCCCAGAAGACCTCGAAGTCGAGCTCCGCGCCCGCAGCCCTGCCGCGGCACTCCTCGACGTAGACGGGCAGCGCCCCCTCGGTCAGCGCCAGAATGCGCTTTGTGGCGGCGGCGTAGACCGGGTTATTCATTTTTTCGGCATAGCCGGGGGCGACAGACTGCAGCCCCTCTTTGTAGTGCCTGCCGGAGGCCGCGCCGTTTTCAAAGGGCGTGCCCGTCAGATAGGCAAAATGCGCCTTCATCAATACCCGAGCTCCTCTTCGACCAGCACGACCTTGACCCGGCCCGGCATCGACTGCCTGCCCGAGACGGTGTAGTGGTTGCAGATGCGGGTGTCGCCCTTGCAGTCCATGCACCGGCCGGTGGCGACGCAGGGGGTCTTGCAGGAGAGGCGCGCCGTGTTGGAGGGGGCCGCCACCGTCTCAATGCGGTAAATGGCCTCCTCGACGTCCTCCACAATCTTATTGTACCCCGCGATGACGATGACGCTCTTAGGCCCGTAAATCATGGCGGCCACGCGGTTGCCGTTGCCGTCGACGTTGACCAGCCGCCCGTCCTCAGTGACGGCGTTGGCCGAGGCGAGGTAGACGTCGGACAAGAGCGACTGCCGGAAAATCTCCCTTGTCTGCTCCCCTGTGAGCCCTTTCTCGTAACGGTCCAAGAGCTTGCAGCCGTTTGTGTGCAGCCAGTCGATGACGCCGGTCTCAAACAGCGTCATGGAGCCGCCGATGCCGACGACGTCGCCCTCTTTGATATAGCCCGCAATGGCGGGGATGACTTCCTCTTTCGAGCCCACCCGAATGACGGTGAAGCCGTGTTTCTCAAGCGCCGCAGCAGCGCGGTCAATGCGCTTGTCCATGACCGATTTCAAGTTTTTGTCCATCGCCATACTCCTTTTTATACAAAAGTGATATCCAACTATTTATTATAGTCGCCCATACGCGATTGTCAATTGCTAACTGAAGTCTGCCTCAGTCGCCAATCAAGGTCTTTGCGTCCTCCTCGGGCAGCCGTTCGACTCTGCGCAGCTCCCGGTTGATGGCCCTGGTGCGGGTGCCCACGAGTTTGTCGAGGTCGTCGTCGGCCTGCCGCAGACGGCTTCGGGCGCTCTCGAGCACTTTGTAGAAGTTGTCGAACTCGGTCTTGGCGGCCCCCAGCACCCGCCAGGCCTCCGACGACTGTTTTTGAATGGCCAGCGTGCGAAAGCCCATTTGCAGCGAATTTAAGAGCGCTCCCATCGTGGTCGGCCCTGTGATGGAGACCTTGAAGTCCCGCTGCAGCTCGTCGACAAGCCCGAGCTTGACGGCCTCGGCGTACATGGCCTCGGTCGTCAAAAACATGATGGCGAAGTCGGTGGTGGCGGGCGGCGCCACATACTTGTCCCGAATGGCCTTGGCAAAGGCCCGCAGCCGCAGCCGGTAGGCCTTTAAGGCGGCGTCGACCCGCCCGGCGTCCCCGGCCTCGGCCGCCTGCGCCAGCTCGTCATAGGCGTCAAGCGGAAACTTCGAATCAATCGGTAAGTAGACGACCTCTCCGCCGTCGCCCGGCAGTTTAATGGCAAACTCGACCGGGTCTCTGGAGCCCGGCACCGTCGGGCTGTTGACGGCGTACTGCTCGGGCAGCAGCAGCTGTTCCAAAATGCCGGCCAGCTGGTACTCGCCCCAGACGCCCCGCGTCTTGACGCCGCCCAGCATGCGGCGCAGGTCCCCAACGCCGGAGGCCAGCTGCTGCATCTCGCCAAGTCCCTTGTAGACCTGCTCGAGCTGCTCGCCCACCAATTTAAAGGACTGGCCGATGCGCTCCTCCAGCGTCTTTTGCAGCTTCTCGTCGACGGTCTTGCGCATGGCCTCGAGCTTCTCGCTGTTGTCGGCCCTAATTTCGGCGAGGCTTGTCGCAGTCGCCGTGCGAATGCCCTCAAGCTGCCGCTCGACAACCGTAAGCCGCTCGCTCACGGTGCGCTGCAAAATCTCCTGCCGGGAAGTCAGCCCCGCCGTCAGCTCGGCAAGGCGCTTGTCCTGCTGCTCCCACGCTACGCCCTGCGCCGACACCGACTTGCCGACAGCGCCCTCGGTCTCCCCGCGCAAAGAGCGCAGCTCGGCCATGAGGTCGCCCCGCAGCCGCTCGCCGTCCTCTCTTGACCGCCTCCCCCACGCCGCCGTCATGGCGGCAAGCAGAAGGAGCCCCGCGGCGACACCAATCGCAAGATAGCTCTCAAGTCCCATACGGCAAAAAACAAGTCCTTTCTATGAACTCTTTGGGTAGATTATATCAAATTGCCGGTGGGCTCGCAACTTGGATTTGAAAAATCGCAAAAGATGTAGTAGAATATCAGAGAATATTGAACATTAAGGAGACCCGCACATGCGCAGATTTTTTTCGCTGCTCGCGGCAGCGCTTTTATTGATTTCATTTGCCGGCTGCGCCGACAAGGAGACCCCCGCACAGCAAAACCTCGAGGAGGCCGCAAAGAAGGGCGAACTGCGGCTCCCGCTCCTGACCCTGCCCTACACCTTCAACCCCTGCGTGGCCGACGAGGGCGACCCGGCCCTCGTAGAGAACCTCTTCTCCCGCCTCTTTCGCATCACCGGCACCGGAGAGCTTGCGGGCGACCTCGTCTCGCAGTGGGACTACCCCGAGGGCGCCACCGACATTGCGATGACGCTGCGATCCGGCAGCATTCGCTGGCATGACGGACAACCTCTGACCGGCGCCGATATCAAGTTCACGCTCGAGGGCATTAAAGCCCAGCAGGGCGTGCTTGCCGAGCAGCTCGCGGGCATCGAAAGCGTTGAAGTCGTAAGCGACACGCAGTTTGTCATCCACCTCACCCGCTACGAGCCCTTCCTACTGTACACTTTGGCGCAGGACGGCGCAAGCATTTTGCCAATGCACCTCTATGAGGGACAGGAGAGCTGGGTCACGGCCCCCGCGGCCACAGCGCCTGTCGGCAGCGGGCCCTTCAAGTTTGTGGAGCGCGTTGAGGGCACCTCCATCACACTTGAGAAGTTTTCCGGCTACTACGGCGGCGCCCCGAGGACGGGCAAGCTCATTTTCAAGCTCTATGCGTCGGCAGACGACGCCCTGGAGAGCTTTGAGGCGGGCGAGCTCGACCTGCTCGACTGCGGCATGCCGATGAGCAAGGCCGCCGAGTACGCGGCAGCGGACGACTACAAGCTTGTCACGACCGACGACGCCTCCCGCATCAGCCTCGTCTTCAATGTCACAAACGCGAACGGCGTCTTTTTCGGCAACCCGGAGCTGCGCAAGGCCATTTTGTACGCCCTTGACCGCGAGGCGCTCGCGGCGGCCGCCGCCCCCCTCGCCTCGCCTGCCGACAGCTTTGTGGCCCCCCTCTTTGAATCGGCTCAAAACAGTGCGGCGGCGCTGCCCTCCCCGGACGCCGCCAAAGCCGACGAGCTGCTGGACTCCAAGTACGACAAGGACGCCCAAGGCAAATATCTGCGGCTCACCCTGACGGTTTTCGACGCCGAGCCCTACCCCGAAATTGCGGCCGTCATCAAACAGGCGCTCGCCGAGGCCGGCATTGAGGTGACGGTCGTGCAGCTCCCCTTCGACGAGTGGCAGGAGGACGTGCTGGCCGGGGGCGAATTTGAAATGGCGCTCTCGGGCGGCAGCTGGGGGCCCTACCCCGAGGCCATGATCCACCGGGTGGCGGCGGGCGGCCGGCTCAACTACGGCGGCTACAACATCCAGTCGGTCAGCGACAAGCTGTACGCGGCCATCTTCGAGGGCAAACCGGCTTTGCGGGCCTCTTATCTGGCCGACGTGCAGGCGACGCTGCTCGACCATCTGCCCCTCATTCCGCTTGTCGACTGGTACTCGCCCGTCGCCCTGCAGGCGCATGTGGAAAACCCGCCCCAGCGCTCCCAGACGCTCTCCCCCTTTGAATATGGGGCCACCGATATGAAATAGGACTATAACCTAAGGAGCTTATTCATATGTTTTTATCCGACTACCATGTCCACACCGAAATCTCCCCCGACTCGCAGGCAGACATTCTCGCCATGTGCAGGGCTGCAATGGAACAGGGCCTTGCCGAAGTGGCCTTCACTGACCACCTCGAGTGCGGCGAAGTCTGCATGGGGTGGCAAAACGGCAAAAAGCCCTTCGACCTCGAAAAATACGTCAAAGACCTCGACCGGGCCCGGGCTTTTTGCCAAGATAAGCTCACCGTCAAAAACGGCATTGAAATCGGCCAGTGGCTTCAGGACCCCGTGCGGGCGAAATGGATTTTCACCGCCATGCCCCTCGACTTCGTCATCTGCTCGCTGCACTCGCCGGCCGGGTTCAACGACATGTACTGGGTGGACTACATGGCGGACAACATAAACGAGGTCATTTACGCCTACGCGAAGGAGTGCGCCGACATGACCGAAGCCGACCTCGACTTCGACACCTTAGGCCACCTGACGCTGCCCTTCCGATACGCCTCCCGGTTTCGAACTGACTTGAACTACGACCACTGTTTGGACGAGATTGACCGCTGCCTCAAAGCCCTCGCCGAGTCCGGCCGGGCGCTTGAAGTCAACACCAGCGGCCTGCGCTGCCCCTTGGGCGTCATGATGCCGGACCTCCCCTTCTTAAAGCGCTTTAAGGAATTTGGCGGCAAGTACATCACAATCGGCACCGACGCCCACAAGCCCCAGGACATCGGGGCCAACGTTAAGGCCGCGCAGGACCTCATCAAGTCGGCCGGCTTCGACGAGTTTGTAACCTTTGACAGGCGGAAAATGATTCACCACCCGATATAAGGCGACACAAAAAAGGAGGAAGATATGAAAAACAAGCTCAATGTCAAGATTCTTGACACCGTGTACAACGTATCCTCCAACGAAAGCGAAGAATATGTGGAGAAGGTGGCGCGGCAGGTCGACCACGCCATGCGCGCGGTGCTCGAGGCCGACACCCGCTCCTCCGTCACCGTGGCCGCCATTTTTGCGGCGCTCGGCTTTTGCGATGAAAAACTTAAAGCCGAAATTGCGTCTGAAAACCTGCGCTCCCAGCTCAAAAGCTACCTCGAGGACATGAACAAGCTGCGCGCCGAGGCCGAGGACGCCCGCAAGGAGGCCGCCCGGCTGACACTGGAGGCGAGCCAGCTGCGGACAAAGCTGGCCCGCTTCGAGGCCGGAAATTGAAGCCTCTCCTGCTTGCGCCGGCCGGCTCCATGGAGGCGCTTCGGGCCGCCGTCAAAGGCGGGGCCGACGCCGTCTATCTCGGCGGCGCCCGGCATAACGCCCGCCAGTTTGCCGCAAATTTTGACGAAGGGGAACTTCGGGAAGCTTCGGCCCTCTGCCGCGCCGCCGGAGTCAAGCTCTTTGTGACCGTCAACACGCTCGTGACCGACCGCGAGCTTAATTCCATGCGCCCCTATATTGAGTTTCTGTGCACCCTGCCGGTCGACGCCGTCATTGTGCAGGATTTGGGGCTGTTGCGCCGCATCAAAAGCTGGGCGCCGGACCTGCCCGTCATCGCCTCGACGCAGGCCGCCTTAAACAGCCTGCCGGCAGTGGAGCTCGGCGCAAAACTCGGCTTTACCTCCGCCGTCACAGGCCGCGAGCTCGACGCCGCGGCCCTGGCAAAGCTCGCCGCCTCCTCCCCCATCCCCATTGAGATGTTTGTGCACGGGGCCCTGTGCTTTTCGGTGTCGGGACAGTGCTACCTGTCGGCCGTCCTCGGGCGGCGCTCGGCCAATCGGGGCCGGTGCGCCGGGCCCTGCCGGCTGCCCTATGCCGTCGGGGGCGGCAAGAGCCGGCACATGCTGTCCTTAAAGGACAACTGTCTGGCCGCGAGCCTCGGGAAAATCGAGAAAACAGGGGTCTCGGCCCTCAAAATCGAAGGCCGCATGAAGCGGCCGGAATACGTCTACTCCACGACGCGGCTCTACCGCGCCCTGCTCGACGAGGGCCGCCGCCCGACAAAGGCCGAACTTGAGTGCCTCGAGGGCATTTTCTCGCGCTCGGGCTTCACCTCGGCCTACTTTGACGGCGCGCCCTCCCGCGACATGTTCGGCATGCGCGACGAATCCCCCTCCCCCCGCGGCGAGGCGCTGCTGGCCCGCGAGACGGCGCTCTTGGCCAAAGCCGAGCTGCCGCAGCGGCAGCTGCCCGTCACTTTTGAATTCGCGCTTGAAAAAGACCGCCCCGCCCGACTTACCGCCGTCAACGGGGACAGTCGCGTGACGGTGGAAGGCGAAGTGCCGCAGGCGGCCATATCGCGGCCGACCACCCTTGAAGACGCGGCCGCCGCCCTCGGCAAGACCGGCGGGACCGGCTTTGTCTGCGCCGGAGTCGAGGGCCGGGTGGACGAGGGGCTCATGCTGCCCCGCGCCGCCCTCAACGCCCTGCGCAGAGAGGCCCTCGACAAACTTTCAGCCCTTGACACACAGCATGCCGCCATCCCCTGTAACGGCCAAGAGCCCGCGGCGCCGGTCGACGTCCCGCAGGGGGAGACAAAGTTGTTCGGCGTCTTTACAAGGCTCGGCCAGGTGCCGCAAAATGCGCCGCTTGACCTCGTATTCCTGCCGCTCTCGGAGCTTGCCGCGCGGCCAAAAGAGGTCACGGCCGCCGGCCTTGCGCTCGGCGCAGACCTGCCGCACGTCGGCGTGCCCGACCTTGCGCCGGCCATCGCCGCCGGGGCAAAGGCCGTCCTCATTCACAACCTCGGCCAGCTTGAAGTGGCAAAGGCCTCAGGGCTTGACGTCTACGGCGGGCCCGAACTGAACGCCTTCAACAGCGACACGCTGCAAACTTTTGCGGGACTTGGGCTGACGGGCGCCACCCTCTCCTTTGAACTCTCTTTTGCCCAGCAGCGGGACCTCACGCGCCCGCTGCCCTGCGGCCTTGTCGCCTACGGGCGGCTGCCCCTCATGACCAGCGAAAACTGCCTTTTCAAAAACGAGTACGGCTGCTCCGGCCGGTGCCAGCTGCCGGCCGTCCTCACCGACCGGCAGGGCGAGCAGTTTGTGCTCATGAGAGACGGCGACTCCTGCCGCAATATTCTCTGCAACGGCCACACGCTCTATCTGGCCGACCGCGATGAGTGGAAGCAAAACGCCTTCGCGCTGCTGCTCTTTACGACTGAGTCAGCGGACGAGGCCGCCGCCGTCATTTCGGCCTACCGCGGCGGACCCGAGGCAAAACCGGCCGACCTGACCCGCGGCCTCTACAACCGCGGCGTCGAATAGCGCACCTTGTTTTTTTACCCTTTGCGGCACACAATAACGCTTGAAGGAGTCCCGTATGCAGATGCAGTATCAGATTTTATCCCCCCTCGCAAAAGCGCCGGCGCGCGCAACCGAGGGCTCGGCAGGGCTTGACCTCACTGCGGCACTTCCCCATCCCGCCTCCATCCCGTCGGGGGCCCGCGCCTTAATTCCCACCGGCATTGCGGTGGCTTTGGAGCCCGGGACTGTCGGGCTGGTCTTTGCCCGCAGCGGGCTTGCCACAAAGCACGGCATCGCCCTCTCCAACGGCGTCGGCGTCATTGACAGCGACTACCGCGGCGAAGTACGGGTGGGGCTTGTCAACCTGTCGGAGGAGGCCTACGTCATTGAGCCGGGCGAGCGCATTGCCCAGCTCGTCGTCGTCCCCATCTGCATGCCGGAGCCGGTTTTGGTGGAAAAGCTGCCCGAGACGGGTCGCGGGGCGGGAGGATTTGGCTCGACCGGGAGGATGGGCGATGGCCGGTAGACGTGCAAAAACGGGCGGCACCGGCCTCATTCTCATGCTCATCGGCGTTGTGCTGGGCTCTTTTATCGGCGAGATGACGAAAAATGTCGACGGGCTGTCCTGGCTGTCCTACGGGCGCAGCTTCGGGCTTGGCGCCGCCTCCCCCGTCGTGCTCGACCTTGCGGTGCTGCGCGTGCAGTTCGGAATCGGCTTCACCCTCAACATCGCCATGATTTTAGGCATGGCTGTCGCATTTTACGCCTGGAGGAAATGGTTTTGACGCTCCCCATTGTGCTGGCCTCTGCCTCCCCCCGCCGCAGGGAGCTGCTCTCGGGGTTGGGGCTTGCCTTTGAAGTCGCCGCCGCCGACATTGACGAGGAGGCCGTGACCGCCCCCACCCCGCAGGAACTCGTGAAAGAGCTGGCGCTCCAAAAAGCGCGGGCCGTGGCCAAAGTCAGACCGGACGCCCTTGTCATCGGGGCCGACACCGTCGTCTTCAAAGACGGCCGCATTTTCGGCAAGCCGCAGGATGAGGCCGATGCGGCCGACATGCTGCGGGCCCTCTCAGGGGATATTCACACGGTCGCAACCGGCGTCGCCCTCGTCTCCCCCGAGACTGAAATTGCCGACGTCGTCACGGCGCAGGTCACTTTCAAAACGCTGACCGAGGGTGAGATAAAACGATACATCGCGACCGGCGAACCCTTCGACAAGGCCGGCGGCTACGGCATTCAGGGGCGGGCCGCCGCCATGATCAGGGAAATTTCCGGCGACTACTACACGGTCGTGGGACTGCCGGTCTGTCGCCTGGGCGAACTGCTGGCCGAACATTTCGGCATTGAGGTTTTGTAGATGAAAAACCGCAACCGGACGCTCGCAATACTCCTTGCCATCGCCATCATGCTGCTCATCGGCATGTACACGGCCTCCCAATCCGGCGAGGCCGGCCCCATCCAAAACGCGGTCGGCGTCGTGCTGACCCCGCTTCAGAAGGGGCTGACTTCAGTCGCCCGTTTTGTGTCGGAACGGCTTGCCTACTTCACGGAGTACAAGGCGCTCAAAGCTGAGAAAGAGGCGCTTGAAGCCCGGGTGCTGGAGCTCGAGGGGCAGCTTGTGGAGCTTGAGCGGTACCGTCAGGAGAACAAGAGCCTGCGGGAATTCTCGGGTGTCGTGGAGAAAAACCGCGAGTTCGAGTACGAGCTGGCGCAGGTCATCGCCCGCGACCCCGAAAACCTCTTTTACACCTTCACAATCGACAAGGGCTCGTCGGACGGCATTGAGCGGTACGACGCCGTGACGACGCCGGATGGGCTTGCCGGCATTGTGACCGAAGTCGGCACGACTTACGCCAAAGTGACCTCCATCATCGACGAGGTCTCCCCCATCGGCGCCATCATCTCCCGCACGCTCGACGTCGCGGTGCTCGAGGACGACGCCGAGCTCGGGGCAAAGGGCTACTGCCGGCTGTCCTATCTGCCGGGCGAGAGCTCGGCGGCGCCCGGAGACGTGGTGCTGACCTCGGGGCTCGGGGACATGTTTCCGGCCGGAATTGTCATCGGCCGGGTGCTGGAAGTCAAACAGGAGAGCCACAACATCTCAAGCTACGCCGTCGTGGAGCCCGCAGTCGACTTCTCCAACATCCATTATGTGATGGTCATCAAGAGCTTTGACGCTGTCCCGGTCGACACGGGGGTCCCCGATGCGGATTGAACGCTCCCGCGTCAACCTCTTTGCGGCCTACGGGCTGCTGATGCTGGTCTCGGCCCTGCTTTCGACGACAATGCTCGCGCCCATCCGGCTCCATGGCGTGACGCCAACCCTCTACATCGCCGCCACCGTCTGCGTCGCCATGTTTGAGGGCGAGTGGAAGGGCGCCGTCTGGGGGCTGATGCTCGGCTACTGTGTCGACGCGACGGTCGGCCCCCTGCCTGGGCTGACTGCCCTGACCCTGCTTGCCGTAGGCTTTGCCGTCGGCGTCTTAGCCCGTGTGTTCATGTTGCGCCGCATGCTGTCGGCCATTGTGCTCTATGTCTTTGTCCACTTTGGGCTCATTGTCATCCTGCTGCTGCTCAAAGGGCTTGTGGAGGTCGACCTCACGGGCTTTCCTGAAGCGGCGCTCCAAAGGGCTGGCGCCGCCGCCCTTTCGGCCCTGTATATTCCGCCATTTTATTTCATCGCCCGCTGGCTCCACCTGAGCTTCGGGGGCGCCGAGGAGACATGAAAGAACAAAACCTCATGGATAAAAACATGGGCCGGTACATTTTTCTCATGTGCTGTGCCTTTGTCATCACGCTGCTTTTTATCGGCCGGCTCTCGAACCTCCAGATTGTCAACGGCGCCGACTACCGCGCCAAAACCGAGCAGAAAATTTACCGCACCGTACCGGTCTCGGCCCCCCGCGGCGGCGTCTATGACCGCTACGGCCGGGTGCTCGTGGTCAACCGGACCGGTTTTTCGGTGTCGCTCGACGCCTATCTGCTGCCCAAGGACGGGGAAAACGACATCATTTTGGCGCTGCTCGACCTGCTGCAGGACGAACAGCTGGCTTTCACCGACACGCTGCCCGTCACACTGCCCCCCTATGAATTCTACGGCGAGGGGGCGGATGGGCTTTTGACAAAGCTCGGGCTGCCCGAGGGGACGGCGGCAAGTGCCGTCATGGCGCAGCTCATCGAAAAATATGGCCTTGAAGACTACTCCGAGACCGAGCAGCGGGTTCTCAGCGGAATCCGGTACGAGATGGAGCGGCAGGACTTCTCGGTCCTGAGCCCCTTCATTTTCGCCGAGGACGTCAGCATCAAATCGGTCACGGCCATTAAAGAGCGGCAGGAGATGCTGCTCGGCGTAGAAGTGTCGGTCGAGGCCGCCCGCGAATACGCCACCCCCTACGCCGCCCACATCTTGGGCCGGGTCGGCCCCATTTACAAGGAGGACGCCGAAAGCTACCTCGAAAAGGGCTACCAGCTCTCCGACACGGTCGGCAAGGACGGCATTGAGTACACGATGGAGTCCTCCCTGCGCGGCCAGTCGGGCACCAGAGTCGTTGAGCAAAACAAGTTCGGAAAAATCACAAACGTCATTTCAAGCGACGACGCCGTCCCCGGCAACAGCGTCGTCCTGACCCTCGACATCAATTTGCAGGCGACGGCCGAAAAGGCCCTGGCCGAGACCGTCAAGAGCATTGCGGCCCGCGGCAAAGCCCGCGGAAACGGCACCGGCTATGACGCCGCCGCCGGCGCCGTCGTCGCCATCTCGGTCAACACCGGCGAAATTCTGGCCCTGGCCTCCTATCCGACCTACGACCTGTCGACCTACCAGCAAAACTACCCTGCGCTGCTCGAAAACAAGGACAAACCGCTTTTCAACCGCGCCATCTCAGGCGCCTATGAGCCGGGCTCCACCTACAAAATGGTGACGGCCCTGGCCGGCCTCAAGGAGGGCACCATCACCCCCAAAACCGTCATCACCTGCCGGGGGCTTTACACCTATTACGCGCCCCAAATTTACCGCTGCTGGATTTACACCGACTACGGCAGCTCTCACGGCCCCATGATCCTCACGTCGGCGCTGCAAAACTCCTGCAACTGCTACTTCTACGAAGTCGGCCGGCTGACCGGCATTGAAGCCCTCGACAACTGGACCCGCGCCGTGGGGCTTGGCGAAAAGACCGGCATACAGCTGACAGGCGAAGTGGCCGGAAACGTGGCCGGCCCCGAGAGCCGCGAAAAAGAGGCCAGGCGCTGGTACGACGGCAACACGATTCAGGCCGCCATCGGCCAGTCGGACCACCTGTTCACCCCCATTCAGATGGCAAACTACATTGCGACCATCGCAAACGGCGGCACCCGCTACAAGCCGACGCTGGTTCGGGCCATCAACAACTACCACAACACCGAAATCGTCGAGACCTTTGAGCCCGAAGTGCTCGGCACCCTCGACATCGACGCCGAGTCGCTTGCGGCCATCAAAGCCGGCATGCGCTCAGCCGCCGAAGTCGGCACGGCTTCCAGCGTCTTTGCAAACTATCCGGTCAAAGTGGCCGGCAAGACCGGCACGGCCTCGGTCTCCACCGGCACCGCAAACGGCGTCTTCGTCTGCTTTGCCCCCTACGAGAACCCCGAAATCGCCATAGCCGTCGTCATTGAGCACGGCGGCTCCGGAAACGCCTCGGCCCCCGTGGCAAAGGCCATTCTCGACACCTACTTTGCCCATCAGGCAAACGCCGCCCCGCTCCCCGAGAGCGAGATGTCGCTCATCGATTAATTGAACACAAATGACCGGGCGGCTCATGCCCCCGCAATCCGGCCTGTATTTTTCCCTCGTAATTTTTGTATGGTGTTTGACGCTCCATTCAAGTCGGTTTGCAGGGAACCGCACGCAGGCCGGGAAACGGGCTGCTGACAACAAAACAGGGCTGCATGTTCCCGCGAGAGAACATGCAGCCTTTTTTTGCTGTCGGAAATTCCGCAGGGACTTGCCCCTTGGCAGATGATTTTGCAATCTCCGGCTCAATTTGGGAGAACTAATTCAGCGTTTTGCAGTAATATTTTTGCGCCTCGTCGTACACATAGCCGGTTGCCGTCAACACATGGTTGGACGCGTGATTTTCCTTTTCCGGCTGAACAATAATCCGCTTGGCACTTTCTGCGGCTTGAATGGCATTGGTCAAAAGTCCTACAATTGCTTTCCCATACCCTTTGCCCAAATAGGCCTCGTTGCCAATCAGGTAATCAATTGAAAAAGTGTCGCCGGGTGTGGACACGTGATACCAATCTTCAAGCTCCTTTGCATCATAGCAATCGTAATATTGACAAAAACCCACAGGGGTTTTGCCCTCCACGGCGATGAAGTGGTGAATCCAGGAATAAGCCCCGTGCCGCCCGCGGATTTCAGCAAGCCATTCATCTGCGTCATGATACCACTTTAAGACATAGTCTTTATTCAACCATGAAGCCAGCAAATCCATATCCGCATCATTGAGGGCACGGAGAGCCAATTCTTTGTCATTCATTTTTCAGACCTCCCACATATCAGTTGACGTTTTTATTGGGCCCGGTTCTTCCATATGGGGGTCCTCGAATACAAATGAAAGCCTAACACGGGGGACGGATGTGATTCATACGGCTGTAACCGCCCTTTGTCGAGCTGTAAAACAAATTCTCCGGACTGTGCGGACAGGCTCACTCCAAAGGCATGACAATCATTGTCAGCATTTCGCTCTCGGGAAACTCGGGGCCGTTATAGTAGTGTTCGTAGGCCGTGCCGACGGGTTTAAAATTGTTGTCCGCTATCCATTTGGACATTTCACCGTAAACCGCCTCCATCTCACTGTATGCCCCGCGATACATGCAAAAGCTCATCTTTCCGGCCGGAATAAACCCCGGCTGGATGCTGTCTGTTCCCGGCAAGGACTTTGACACGGGAAAGCCGATTTCAACATCCAGATTTTGCATGTCCATATTGTGATAGGCAACATACGGGACGTCGGACAGGAATTCCCCCAGCTCTTTCAGATACGCCGCCATTTTCCCATAGCTTTCGCCGATGAGCGTGGGGAGGTTTTCAACCCTTGTGTGGGTGCGAACGGATATCGTGGGCCGCGCCGCTTTTTCCAGAATTTCAATATTCGATATTCTCGGCACTTTCTTTCCCTCCTGTCATTTTCATACAATTCTTTTTGTTCGACTCTTTTTGTTCAACTGCGCATACTGTGGCATTTATTATAT
>DATMZG010000093.1:0-17808 GCA_035560415.1 Candidatus Acidiferrum sp.
TCGTTATCACATGAAATATAACCGTTCACATACCGGAAAACCCGCCGGTTTTCCGGTATGTGAATAGCCGGACCGATCGGCCCGGCTATTTATACGAAGAACATAGACAAAGGGTCACACTTCCTTGCGCGCCTTTCGCTGGGAATAGAGCTCGGAGCCCAGCACCGCCGCCAGCACAACGGCGCATCCCAGCATTTGAAGCGGGGTCAGCACCTCGTTGTGCCCCCACCGGTCGCGAATGAAATAGGCCCCGACGGCGCCGAAAATCGGCTCGGTGGCCAGGATGATGGCGGAGCGGGCCGGGGGCAGCTGCTTGACCGGCCCGTTAAAGGCCAGAAAACCAAATCCGGCCACGCCGACGCCGACGTAGACGGTCGACAGCACGACGAGCGGCGTGTCGAAGGAGAGGCCCTGCCCCGGCTCAATGACCTGCCACGCCACGATATAAATGACGGCGGTGAAGAACATCTGCACCATTGTGAAAGCCTCGACGTCGTATTCGAGCTTCTTGGAAAACCAGTTGAGGTAGACGGCCTGAAAAGCGATGATGACGGCCGCGGTCAGGGTCATGAGGTCGCCCTTGTTGATTTCGGACAAAGAGACGCCGGACGCGCTCACGACGCCCGAGATCAGCGCCATGCCCCCGGTCGCCGCAAGCAGCGCCGCGAGCTGGTCGGTTGAGCTCTTGCCCTTGAAAAAGACAAAGGAGACGATGGGCATCATCAGCACGTAAGTGCAGGTCAAAAACGACGCTTTGGAGGCCATCGTGTAGTTTAAGGCGTACATGGACAAATACATGCCGGTGCCGCCGATGACGCTGCAAATGAGGGCATAGCCGTGCATTTTCCGGTTTTTTAGGGCCATAAGCCGCTGTGGGTTTTTGTGGCAGCCAAAGAAGTACCAGACGGCCACCGTCAAAAACCCCATGAGGCCGCGCAGACCCATGAAGGGGGAGGTGCTCATGTACCCCTGCACATATTTGCAGACGGGGTAGCTCACGCCGTATGCGACGGTCGAGAGCAGCAGCAGGAGTTCGTTTTTATATTTCGACATACATCACCGTGTCTCTATGAACGCTTTGTGTTTTGCTTTCATGTTTGTAACCTCCGGTCGGGGGCTTCAAGGTCATTGCCGTAAAAAATATTGTATCACACCGCTGGAATATTTTGCAACGCGCAAAATCCACATAAAATATGTCCGCAAAGGCTTTACGGGCCACGGTTACACTTGTAATTTGAGGACGAAAAAGATATAATTGACCAAAAGTGAACCCGGGAGGTGGCGGCTTGCCAGAGATATTGAAGGTTGAGGGACTCACTAAGATATACGGAAACGGCGTGCTCGCAAACGACAAGGTCGGCATATCGGTGAACAAGGGCGAAATTCACGCGATATGCGGCGAAAACGGCGCCGGCAAATCCACCCTGATGAAAATTCTCTTTGGGCTTGAACAGCCGGAGGAGGGCGACATCTACATAAAGGGTGAAAAAGTCCGCATCGGAGGCCCGTCCGCGGCCATTAAACTTGGAATCGGCATGGTGCACCAGCACTTCATGCTGGTCGACTCCATGACGGTGGCCGAAAACGTCGTGCTGGGCGTGGAGCCCAAAAAGGGCCTCTCGGTCGACAGGGAGCGCGCCCGGCAGATGACCCGCGAAGTCGGCGAAAAATACAACCTCGCCATTGAGCCGGACCTTGTGGTCCGGGATGTCTCGGTCGGCGTCAAGCAGCGCATTGAAATTGTCAAGGCGCTGCTGCGGGGCGCCGAAATTTTAATTTTGGACGAGCCCACGGCCGTGCTCACGCCGCAGGAGACCAAAGAGCTCTTTGTCGAACTCGGCCGGCTGCGGGACGAGGGGCACACCATCCTCTTCATCTCCCACAAGCTGGGCGAGGTCAAGGAGCTGTGCGACCGCATCACCATCATGCGGGCCGGCCGCTCCATGGGCACCTATGAGGTGTCGGAGCTGTCGGAGGCCGAAATTTCAAAGCTCATGGTCGGGCGCAACGTCGTGCTGAAAATCGACAAGGAGCAGGCAGACCCCAAGGCTGTGGCCCTGTCGGTGCGGGACCTCGCCTACACAAACACCTACGGCAAAAAAACCTTGAAAGGCATCTCGTTTGACGTGCGCCGCGGCGAGATTCTGGGCGTGGCCGGCGTTGAGGGCAACGGGCAGCGGGAGTTGACCGAGATTCTCATCGGACTTCGAAAGGCGGGCGGCGGAAGCTTGCGCCTCGAGGGGGAGGACTTCACCAGGCATACCATCCGGGCCCGCCGCAAAAGCGGCATGACCCACATCCCCAGTGACCGCATGACCTACGGCGTCGCCGGCAGCATGTCGGTCAAACACAACATGCTGGCGGACAAGACCCTGGAGCCGCGCTACACCGGCCGCATCTTCTTTAAAAACAAGGCCATTGAGGCCGACATGTCGGACCTTGCGCGGGAGTACGCCGTCAAGTGCAGCTCCATTGAGCAGTCGGTCGGCATGCTGTCGGGCGGCAACATTCAAAAAGTCGTCGTCGCCCGCGAAATGTCCTCGGCGCCAAAGCTCCTGGTGGCCGACCAGCCGACCCGCGGCATCGACGTCGGCGCCGCCGAATTCATTCGCCGCCGCATTGTGACCATGCGGGACGACGGCACCGCGGTGCTGTTGGTCACGGCCGACTTAAACGAGGTGCTGGAGCTCTCGGACAGCATCATCGTCATGCACGACGGCGAAATCGTGGCCTATTTCCCCGACACGAGGGAGCTAACCGAGGAAGAACTCGGATACTACATGCTCGGCGTCAAGCGCCAGACGCCGGTGGAGATCGGAGGGGTGGTCCATGAGAGTTAAAACCGCCCGCAAAATGGACGTGGGCACCAAGTTCGAGCTGGTGCGCATGGCGGTGGCCATCGCCATCGGGCTTGCCGCAACCGCCGTCGTCGTCGCCTTGACCTCCGACAACGTCGGAGAGGCGCTCTACTGCATGTTCATCGGCCCCGTGGAGCGGGTGCGGTACATGTTCAACGTGCTGGAGCTCATGATTCCGCTCGTCTTCACCGGCGTCGCCATCTGCGTCATGTTCTCGGCCCAGCAGTTCAACCTCGCGGCCGAGGGCATCTACTATGTCGGCGGCCTTGTCGGCTGCATGCTGGCCATAGACCTGAACCTGCCAAAACCCCTCCACGCCCTCGCCTGCGTTTTGGCGGCCGGCGTCGTCGGCGCCGTCATCGGCGCCGTACCGGGATTTTTAAAACACAAGCTCGGCGCCTCGGAACTCGTCACCTCCCTCATGCTCAACTACCTGTGTTTTTACACGGTCACCTACATCCTCAAAAACTTCTACCGCGACGCCACGGCGGGCTTTACGGTCTCCTACAAGTTCGAAGAGACTGCCGTCATGACAAAGCTGCTGCCCAAGTACCGGCTCTCCATCGGGGAGGTCGTCATTGCGGGGCTGGTCGTCGTCCTCACGTATCTTTTCCTCTACCACACAAGATGGGGCTATACGATCCGCACTGCCGGACAGAACATGTCCTTCGCCAGGTTCTCGGGGCTGTCCACGGGCTTTGCCGTCGTCGGCTCCCAGGTCATCGGCGGGGCCATTGCAGGCATGGGCGGCGCCACTGAAATGCTCTCGCTCTACACCCGCTTTGAGTGGCAAAACCTCTTAGGCTACGGATGGGACGGCGTCATCGTCGCCATTTTCGCCAAGAACAACCCCAAATACGTGCCGCTTGCCGCCCTCTTTCTGGCCTATCTTCGCATCGGCGGCGACATCATGATGCGCCGCACCGGCGTGCAGATGGAGATCATCAAAGTTGTACAGGCCCTGCTCATCGTGCTGCTGGTGGCCGAGCGGTTCCTCTCCTCCTACCGCCACAAGATGGTGGTAAAGGATGCCATGGCAAAGGAGGCGGCGGCCGATGCTTGAGACCATTTGGGGCTCCATTTTCAACGCGACTTTCGCGGCCTCCATTTTGCGCATCTCGACCCCCATTCTGCTTGCGGCCCTTGGCGCCATGATATCGGACAGGGCGGGGTGCGCCAACATCGGACTTGAGGGCACCATGCTGATTTCGGCGCTGGCCGGCGTCGCCTTCTCGTCGTTCGGGAACGAGGCAACAGGGCCCTGGTTGGGGCTCATGGCCGCCATTGTCATCGGCGCCATTGTCGGCGCAGTCATGGCCTACTTAATTTTAGGGCTGAGGACCAACGGCGTGCTGGCCGGCGTCGCCGTCAACTCCATCGGCTCGGCCGGAACCATTTTCGTGCTCTTCTTACTGACCGGCCAGAAGGGCATCTCCTCCACGCTGCGCAGCTACAACCTGCCCAAGGTCAACATTCCGATTCTCAAAGACATTCCGGTGCTGGGCGACATTGTGTCGGGGCAAAACCTTTTGACCTACGTCGCTTTCATCGCCGTCGGCATCATGGCCTACCTGCTCTACAAGACTCCGCTGGGACTTCGCATTCGGGCAGTCGGGGAAAACCCGGGCGCGGCCGCCTCAGTCGGCATCAACGTCACCAAGATGAAGTGCATCGCCCTCGTCCTGTCGGGCATCATGGCGGGGCTGGGCGGCGCCCACATGTCCATGGGCTACGTCTCGTGGTTTGCCCGCGACATGACGGCCGGCCGCGGCTTCATTGCGCTGGCGGCCGAGGCCATGGGCCGCGGCACGCCGGTCGGCACCATGGCGTCGTCGGTCTTCTTCGGGGTCGCCATGGCCGTCGCAAACGCGCTGCAAACCCTCAACATCGCCTACGAGCTCGTGGCCGGCATCCCGTATTTCGCCACCATTTTAGGACTTGCCGCCTACGCGTGGCGGGAGAAGAAGCGGTCAAAGGACATGCTGTAAAAGTGCCGATATTAAAATCCCTATGAAAGGAGCCTTTTATGCCAAGACCTCTCATCATCGACTGCGACCCCGGGCACGACGACGCCATCGCCATCATATTGGCCATGGCCTCCCCCGAGCTTGAGGTCAAGGCCATCACAGCGGTGGCCGGCAACCAGACGCTCGACAAGACTTTCGTCAACGCCCGCAAAGTGCTGACCTACATCGGAAAAGAGGCCCCGGTCGCGGCGGGCGCCGCCCATCCCCTCATGCGCCCCCTCATGACGGCCCCGCACGTCCACGGCGAGACCGGGCTTGACGGGCCCGTCTTCCCGGAGAAAATCCTTGAACCCTCGCCCCTGTCCGCGCTGGAACTTCAAATCAAGGTGCTCGAAGAGTCCAAAGAGCCCGTGACCATTGTCTCGGTCGGGCCGCAGACCAACGTCGCAAAGCTCATTTTGGCCCGCCCCGACCTGCTCCCCAAAATCGACCACGTCACCATCATGGGGGGCGCGCTCCTCGGCGGAAACTGGTCGGCCGCGGCCGAATTCAACATCATGGTCGACCCCGAGGCGGCCGAAGTGCTCTTTAAGAGCGGACTTCCGGTCGTCATGCACGGGCTCGACGTCACCCACAAAGCCGTCGTGCACGAGGCCGACATTGAGCGGTTTCGGGCCATCCCGACCGTCGGCGGCAAGCTTGCGGCCGAACTGCTCGACTTCTTCAAGCTCTACCACCAGTCGGGCGTCGTCGGCATTCCGCTGCACGACCCCTGCGCCGTCGCCTACGAGCTGCGCCCCGACCTCTTCGAGACCGTGGAGTGCACCCTCGAAACCGAGTGCGCCTCCGAGTTTTGCGACGGCACCATCATTGCGAGCATGTGGCCGTGGGACGTCACGCACATCCACAAGGCCGTCATCGGCGTCGACCGGCAGGGTTTTGTCGACCTGCTCTGCGCCGCTTTTGAGCGGTATCCCAAGGAGGTGCCGGCATGAGATATCTGTTTTTGGACACCGACCCCGGCATTGACGACGCCATCGCCATCCTGACCCTGCTTGGGGACAAGGAGGTCACGATGTGCGGCATGTCGGCCGTCGGCGGCAACGTCAAGCTGCACCACACCCTAAATAACCTGCTCTGCCTCTGTGAGGCGGCGGGGCGGACGGACATCCCGGTCTACGCGGGCGCGCCCGGCCCCCTGTTTGGCGCTTTAAACGACGCGGCCGAAGTCCACGGCGCCGCGGGGCTTGGCGGCATCTGCCTTGCTGCCCCAGAAAAAAAGCCGGAAGCGGAGGACGCCGCCGAGGGCATTTACAGAGCGGCCAAGGCCCACCCGGGACAGCTCTCCCTCATGGCCATCGGGCCCCTGACAAACGTCGCCAAGGCGCTTTTGGCACACCCCGACCTGGGAGAGCTGCTCTGCGAAATATTCATCATGGGCGGCGCCATTGTCGGCGGAAACGCCACCCTGCAGTCCGAGTTCAACATCTATGTCGACCCGGAGGCCGCCCGCATCGTCTTTGAGAGCGGCATCAAGCTCACCATGGCGCCCCTCGAGATCGCCAACAGCATGCCCATCACGCTTGAAGAGCTGGCCTCCCTCAGGCCCCTCGGCAGGGCGGGGACGCTGGCCGCCGAGATCGGGGAGGCCGGAATTGAGGTCGCCAAGCGGTACGGCAGGGAGGGCGGCTGGCCCATTTACGACGCCGTCACGGCCGTCTGCTGGCTGCGGCCCGACCTCTTTGAAATGAAGGACTTCAACGTCGTCATTGAGACGAGGGGCTCCAAGACCCGCGGGCGCACGGTGGTCGACTGGTACGGCTTCACGAAAAAGCCCACGAACTGCGCCATTCCGGTTTCGGGCGACCGGGACGGCTACGTCAAAGTGCTGCGGGAGAACATCGGGAATCTGAACTGAATAAAACGGACCCGAAAGCGCCGCTTTCGGGTCCGTTTTTTGATGTCCTGTTGCGCTTATTTTCCGAGCTTTCTGCGAATGTCGGCCTCCAGAATGTCGACAAGGCCGTTAAAAAAGAGCTTGCCGAGGTCGGCCGACGCGTACCGGGCGTCTCCGATGATGCCGGTCGGCGACATGGCCACAATGCCCTCCCGGAAGAGCCGGTCGGTCAGCGCCTTGTCCACCTTGCCGATGAACCCCTGCGCCGCCATGTCCATGTTGACGAGGTCGGGCCGCAGGTGGAGCATGACCGAGGTCTCCCAGGCGCAGGCGTGTCCGCCGCAGGTGGCCTTCGGCAGCCCCGCCGCCTCCTCCTGTTCGACCAAAAGCCCCACCAAGGCCTCAATCGGAATGCCGGAGACGACTTTGACCGCCGCGTACTTCCTGTCGAGCTCCTCGGCGAGCTTTGCGACGGCGGCGAAGTTGCCGCCGTGGGAGGAGAGCAGCACGATGTTTTTGAAGCCGTGGCGCACAAAGGCCGATACGTAGTCCTCCAAAAGCATTTTAAAGGTCTCGGGGCGCAGCGTGATGGAGCCGGGCAGCGCCATGTGGTGGTCGGAGAGCCCCGGCCGGACGACAGGGGCGACAAGGGCATAGCCGAGCCGCTTTGCCAGCGCCTCGGACTGCGCTGCGCCAATGACGGCGTCGGTCGACTCGGCCATGTGGGGGCCGTGCTGCTCCGACGAAGCGGCGCAGATGATGACGGTGTCGCACCCTGAGTCAAGCGCTGCCTTGACTTCGGGCCAGCTCATCTCGTCAATCAAAATCTTTTTCAAGCGGTTCACCCTCCCTGTTTCATGTTTGTTACCGGTTCATTACATGCTTATTACAGAAAATTACCTCAGTTCAACCAACATTTCAACCTCCACCGGGATGTTGAAGGGGAGGGAAGAGGTGCCCATGGCCGAGCGGGCGTGCCGCCCCGCGTCGCCGAAAACCTCGGCCATTAAATCGGAAAATCCGTTCAAAACGGCCGGCTGCCTGTAAAATCCGGGCGCGCTGTTCACGAGTCCGAACACCTTGACAATGCTCTTGACCCGGTTCAAATCCCCGATGGTGTTGTGCATGGCCGACAGCAGCGCCACGCCGCAGCTTCGCGCCGCCGCGTACCCCTCCTCAAGCGTCAGCTCGCCTCCGACCTGGCCGACGTAGGGCGGCGAGCCGTCGGGATTGAAGACGGGGCCCGAGCCCGACACATAGAGCAGGTTGTCCCCGAACTCCTTTGCCGGCAAAAACGAGGCAAAGGGTTTCGCGGGGGGTGTGAGCGTGATGCCAAGCGCCTCAAGTTTTTCATAGACGTCCATCTTCATACCTCCGTTATTAAATTTATTTAAAAGAGTCTCGTTTACTCGTAGTCGGCCAAAATGGCCTGCGCGGCCTTTTTGCCGGCCCCCATGGCCAGAATGACGGTGGCGGCCCCGGTCACGGCGTCGCCGCCCGCAAAGACGCCGGCAAGGGAGGTGGCGCCGGCCTCGTCCGCCGCAATACGGCCCCTGCGGTCGGTCTCAAGCCCCTCGGTCGAGGCGGCCAGAATGGGGTTGGGGCTGTTGCCGATGGCGATGACGACGGTGTCGATGGGGAAGGTGAACTCGCTCCCCGGCTCCGGCACGGGGCTGCGCCGGCCCGAGGCGTCGGGCTCGCCCAGCATCATGCGGACGCACTCCATGCCGGACACTCTGCCGCCCTCACCCAGAATCCGCGTAGGATTTCGCAGCAAATTAAAGACAACGCCCTCCTCCTCGGCGTGCCGGACCTCCTCAAGGCGGGCCGGCAGCTCCTCCATGGAGCGGCGGTAGACGACCATGACCTCTTTAGCCCCCATGCGCAGGGCGCAGCGGGCGGCGTCCATCGCCACATTGCCCCCGCCCACGACCGCCACCCGGCGGCCGACCGAGATGGGGGTGTGGC
The DNA here is from genome assembly GCA_035560415.1 of Candidatus Acidiferrum sp. Taxonomy (GTDB): domain Bacteria; phylum Bacillota; class Clostridia; order Oscillospirales; family Feifaniaceae; genus DATMXT01. Next base: position 8,691 of record DATMZG010000093.1, read on the forward strand.
TCCCCGGAAGATAGGCCTTCATGAGGTTGATTCGGGTCAAAAACTCGTTGGCCGAATAGACCCCGACCAAGGCCTCGCCCGGAATGCCGAGAAACTGCGGCAGGCCAGCGCCGGTGCCGAGAAAGACGGCGTCATGCGCGTTTTGAAGCTCGGCCATCGTGACGGTCTTGCCGACCACGACGTTGCAGGCAATCGTGACGCCGAGCTGCTTTAATTTGTCCACTTCACTTTTGACGATGGACTTGGGCAGCCGAAACTCCGGAATGCCGTAGGACAAAACGCCGCCCGGCGCGTGCAGCGCCTCGTAGACGGTCACCTGCGCGCCGGCGCGTGCCAGCTCTCCGGCGCAGGTCAGCCCCGCCGGGCCCGAACCCACGATGCCGACCGAGAGGGGAAGGCGCTTTGCGGGCGGCGTGGGCGCTTCGTCAATGAAGAGGTCGCCGAGGTACCGCTCGATGCGGCCGATGGAGACCGGCTCGCCCTTCAAACCCCGCACACAGAGCTTCTCGCACTGGTTTTCCTGCGGGCAGACCCGACCGCAGACGGCCGGCAGCGCCGAGTCCTTTGAGATGACGTCAAAGCCCTTTCGCATGTCGCCCTCTTTGACGGCGGCCAGAAATGCGGGGATGTCGATGCCGACGGGACATCCGGCGACGCAGGGCTTGTTCTTGCAGTTTAAACAGCGGGCGGCGGCGGCTTTGGCCTCCTCTTCGGCCAGTCCCCGCGCAACCTCGGAAAAATCAAGACTCATTGAAAAAGTGCCTCCATTTTGCATTTCTCGCAGTCGCGGTAGGTCGAAAGCCGCGCCATGGCCTCCTCGAAGTCGACCTCATGTCCGTCGAAGTCGGGGCCGTCGACGCAGGCGAATTTCACCTTGCCGCCCACCGTCAGCCGGCAGCCGCCGCACATGCCGGTGCCGTCGATCATGATGGGGTTCATGCTGACGACGGTGGGAAGGTTGTACGGTTTTGTCAGATTGCAGATGGCCCGCATCATGGGAAGGGGGCCGATGGCGATGGCAAGGTCGTAAGACCCCGCCTGCAGAAGTTCTTCAAGCGCCGCCGACACAAAGCCGGGGCGGCCGGCCGTGCCGTCGTCAGTGCACAGGATGAGCCGGCCGGCGGCCGACAGCTCTTTTTCCAGAATGACAAGTTCGGCCGTCTTAAAGCCGGCGATGATGTCGACTTCGGCACCCATTGCCGAGAGCGCCTTGGCCTGCGGCCAAGCGATGGCGCAGCCAAGGCCGCCGCCCACGACGACGGCGCGCTTTACTCCCTCGGGAATGTCGGTCGGCCGGCCCAGCGGGCCGACGATGTCGGAGATTTCCTGCCCGGCTTCGAGCTTGCCGAGAAGTCTCGTCGTAAGCCCGACCTCGGCGAAAATGACGGTGACGCTGCCTTTATCGGTATCCCAGTCGGCGAGGGTCAGCGGAATTCGTTCCCCCTCGGCGCAGACCCGGATGATGACAAACTGCCCGGGCGCCGCGTGGGCGGCGATGGCCGGCGCCTCAATTTCCATGCGGACAATCTGGGAAGAGAGCCTTTGTTTGGACAATATGGATGCCAATGGGGTTTCCTCCTTAAGTGAACAACTTGGTAATTAAAATATTATATCTTGCGGCTTGCAAAAAAACAATGTGTATACTATAATCATTTACGCTTTGATCAATCTTTGACCACAACCGGGCGCCGGGCCGCCGGCCCCGTAAGGAGGAACTTTGAAAGGGTACACCGCAAAACAGCTCTCCAAGGCGGGACTGATTGCCGCCATTTACGCCGGACTGACGCTCGCCACCGCGGGCTTTTCTTTCGGCCCCACTCAGCTCCGGGTGGCCGAGGCCATGACCCTGCTGCCGCTCCTGTTCCCCGAAGCGGTGCCGGGGCTTTTTGTCGGCTGCTTTCTTTCAAACCTCATCGGCGGCTACGGGCTGGTCGACGCCGTCGTCGGCTCTCTCGCGACGCTTGCGGCGGCGCTTGTCACGAAAAGGTGCAAGGGGCCCCTTACGGGCGGGCTGCCGCCGGTGCTCATCAACGCCGTGGCCATCGGCATTTTGCTCAAGGCCGTGGGCGCCGCCGAGGCGGCGCTGCCGCTGGTCATGGTGCAGCTTGCGGCCGAGGAGGCCGTCAGCGTCTACCTCTTCGGACTGCCGCTGCTGGGGCTTCTGCGCCGGCTTCCGGGGCAGGGTGGCCGGTGAAAAGTTGGAACAAATTTTGAAATCATACGTTAATAAACTGTAACACAGTCAAAAATAAGTGTAATGTTCCATGGCTCGTACTGAAGATACTGGGAATATATCATGAACGCTGTCAAAAATAGTGTATGGATTCATGGTCCGTACTGGAGGTCCTAAGAATATATCATGGCTCGTAATCCAAAAAAGAAAAGCACTCTCAAGCGCATCCTGCTCGCCTCGGCGGCCCTCATCCTGTTTGCCGCCGGATGGTTTGCCTTCAGCGTCTGGTCGGCCGCGAAGGACATGACCGGCAAGGAGCCGCCGGCCTCCATTGACACGACGGTGCCGGCGGGGGCCTTCAATGTGCTGCTCATCGGCACCGACGGCACCGACACCCTGACCGACACCCTCATCATGCTGCGGGTCGACCTCGACGCCCACAGCATCAACATCATCTCCCTCATGCGGGACACGAGGGTCAAGCTCGGCAACCACTACGGCAAACTCAACGCCGTCTACGGAAGGGACGGGCTGGACGGCCTCATCTCATGCATCAAGGAGATGACGGGCGCCCCCATCCACTATTACGCCATGGTCGACCTCGAGGGCTTTAAGGCGACCGTCGACCTTCTGGGCGGCGTCGACTTTGAAGTTCCGCAGGACATGAAATACTCCGACCCGTATCAGGACCTGTATATCGACCTGAAAGCCGGCATGCAGCACCTCGACGGCGAGCACGCCATGGAGTTGGTGCGCTTTCGCAAATATGCCGAAGGCGATGTGCAGCGCACACGGGTGCAAAAGGACTTCATCAAGGCGCTGCTCGAGCAAAAGCTCCAGTCCTCCAATATTCTCAAGCTGCCCGACCTCTTCAAGACCCTGTCGCAGTATGTCGACACAAACGCCACCCTCTCCGACGCCATCGGCAAGTCGGCGTCTTTGGCGAAACTCGCAAAAGACGACACCATTGAGATTTTCGAGTTTCCGGGTGTCGGGGCCTACGTCGGACAGGTCTCCTATTTCCTGCATGACGAGGATGAGACCTACGCGCTCTTCACCGAGCACTTCGGGGGCGCCGGCGCGCCACAGGTTATCAAATACACCGACTATTCCTCCGCCCCCGCCATGAACCCGGGCGGCAAGCCCATTTCGGTCGGGGCGGAGCCGGAAAAGCCCCCGGAGGAGACGCCGGAGGAAAACCCGAGCGAGACGCCGGAGGAGAACCCCGGCGAAAATCCGGAGGAGAACCCGGGCGAAAACCCGGAGGAAGACCCCGGTGAGTCGCCGGAGGAGGACCCGGAGAATCCGGAGGAGGACCCCGGCGAGACGCCGGAGGAGCCCGTGGAGCCGGAAGAGCCTGTCCTGCCGCAGGACCCCACAGTTTTGCCTGAGGAAGACAACAACTGAAAAACGGTTTTTTTCGCCCCGCGGCAAATTTGCCGCGGGGCCGCTTCTTGCAATGAGGGCCTTAATCGGCTACAATGAGAACATGAAAAATCCCGGGCGCGTGCCGATTGGAGGGAGGTGACCGACATGCGGAAGTTTTACGCGGCACTCCAAAAAGTGCCGCGGGGGCGCGTCGTCTCCTACGGGCAGCTCGCCATGCTCGCGGGGGTTCCGCGGGGGGCCAGAATGGCGGGCAGAGCCATGAGCTGCGCTTTTCCCGAGCTCTCCTTACCCTGTCACCGGGTCGTCCATGCCGACGGCAGCCTGGTCGGGGGCTGGGGGGAGCAGCGCGCGCTGCTCGAGGCCGAAGGCGTGGGCTTTTTGCCGTCGGGGCGGGTGGACATGAAGAACTATGTATGGCGAATTGACATAAATCTGTGCAAATAGTCTCTTGAAAAAGGCTAAAGCAATGGGTATAATATCACTTGTTTGTCACTTTTAAAAAGGAGGAATTCAGGCATGACAACTTATGAAGCGATGAAAATGCGCCGCTCTATCCGCAAGTTTGACGGCGCCCGCCCTGTGCCGACCGAGGTTCTGACAAAGGCGGTGGACGTCGCGCGGCTTGCGCCCTGCGGCACAAACGCCCAGACCCTCAAATTCTGCGTTGTCACCGACCCCGCGCTCACGGCCCAAATTTTCGCGCTGTCGGCCTGGGGCGCCCACTTGAAAGACGGCTCCGGCAGGCCCGGCCCCGGACAGGAGCCCCCGGCCTGGATGCTCATTCTCCACGACACGAGCCTTCGGCCGCAGCCCTTTGCGCTCGACATCGGGGCCGCCTGCGAGAACATCATCATCTACTGCCAGAGCGAAGGCGTCGCCTCCTGCTGGCTTGAAAACATCCGCAAAAAAGAGATTGGCGAGCTGCTCGAGTTGCCCGAAAACCTCACGGTCGTCTCCTCGGTGGCTTTGGGGTATCCCGGCATGGAGTCGAAAGAAGTTCCGGTCGGGGAGGGCGGCACCGGCTATTACTGGGGAGAGCCCGGCAAAATGAATGTGCCTAAGCGCGCCCTTGAAGAGGTCATGATTCTGAAATAGCGAACAGCGGATTTGCAGTCCGCGTCCACTCAAAAACGGGGGGTAATACCTTGCAACTCACCAAAAAGACCATGCTGAAGATGATGATTCCCATGCTGATTGATCAGCTCTTCTTCACCTTTTTGCCCATGGTCAATACCATCGTCGTCAGCAAGCTCGGCCAGAACTCGCTGTCGGGCGTCAGCATCATCGACCAGGTCAACATGATGGTCGGCTACGTCGTCATCGCCATCGCTTTCGGCGCCATGGTCGTCGTGGCCCAGTGCACCGGCAAGGGCGACACCGAGGGGGTCTACAAGGCCGTCAAGCAGAGCTACACCTCCTCGCTCTACATAGCCTTCTCGCTGTCGGCTTTCATGGTTCTGTTCGCCGGCCCCGTCGTCGGCCTGGCGCTGCACGGCGCCGACCCCGACATGCAGTCCATTGCCCGCACTTATCTCAGGGTGACGGCGCTCTCCTATCCGCTCTACTGCTTTTATAACAACTCTGCCTCCCTGCTGCGCGGCGTGGGCGACACCAAGCGCTCGATGTGGATGACCATCATCATGAACTCCTCGCAGTTTTTGTTCTCCATCCTCTTCATTTACATCCTGAGGCTCGGGACTTACGGCGCGGGCTATGCCACCCTGTCGGGCCGCGCCGTCGGCGCCATTCTCGGCGCCATCCTTATCCGGCGGCGGGGACTCGTCGCAAGCTTCAAAGACATTTTCGGCTTCAAGCTCGATTGGGAGCTGCAAAAGCGGTTTGTGCGGTTCGGCGTTCCGGCTGGGGCCCAGAGCTTCTTCTTTGTTCTGGCCAGGCTCATCATGAACGTCAACATCCTCATGGCCGGCACCGCCCACATTTCGGCCAATGTCGTCTACACGCAGCTCATTGACCTCCAGTGTGCCGGTTCCTCGATGGCCAACATGATTGCGCCGACCATCATGGGCATGGCCAAGGGGATGGGCGACGAGGAGGGCATAAAGAGAGCCTTCAAGGACGTTTTGTTCTTCTCCTTCTGGTTTGGCCTCGTCTTCGCGCTCATGCCCTACCTCTATTTGACTCCGCTGATTGGCCTTTACAACCTCAGCCCCGAGGCTTTCGAGCTGGCGAGGACCACCCTGATGTGGAACCCCGTCTTTATCGTGCCGCTGGTCTGGTTTGCCGCCACCACGCCCACCGCTTTCCGCGGCGTGGGCGACTCCCTCATCCCGCCCATCTTCACGGTCTCGTCGCTCTGGATTGCCCGGGTCGGCACGGTCGTCTTCCTGTGCACCCGGTACAACCTCGGCGTTTATGCCGGCTTTTTCGGCATCGCCGCCGACTATGTCATGCGCAACGTCCTGTATTTATGGCGGTACAAGTCGGGCGCCTGGCTCAAAGCCTCCCGCAAAATCACCGTATAACAGAGGTTTTTCGGACACACTTTATCAAGGACAGCCGCAAAGGAGTTCACCCCTTTGCGGCTGTTTTAAAAAGACGCGGTCCTGGCCGAACGCGGCCGGACGCAAAGACCATTTCAATTAAAGGAGGCGCAAATGGAAAAAGCGAAATTTTTGTACCTGTCGCAGGGCGACGTCATGGGCCTTGAAATCGGCTGGCCGGACATCATTGCCACAGTTGAGGCAGCCTGTGCCGAAGAGGCGCGGGGCACCTTGCAGTGCCCGCCAAAGCGGGAACTTTTGCCGCGGCCGGGCTCCACCCTCGTCGGAATGCCCGCGGAGCTCTCAGGCATGGACGCCTGCGGCATCAAATGGGTTTCAAGCTACCCCGAAAATATTGCGGCCGGCCTGCCCCAGGTCGCCGGCCTTCAGGTTATGAACCACCCCGACACCGGCCTGCCCATGGCGGTCATGGACTGCCGGTGGCTGACCGCCGTGCGCACGGCCGCCGCCACCGCCGTCACTGCGGAATTTTGCGCCAAAAAGGGCGCTGCGACCGTCGCCATTGTCGGCGGCGGCGTGCAGGGCCACATGCACCTCGTCGCCCTGCGGCAGGTGCTGGGCAGCCTCACCCGCTGCAACCTCGTCGAGCTGCGGGAGGAGACGGCCACAGACTACAAGCGCAAAATGGAGGAGCTCACAGGTGTGGAGGTCGCCCTTTGCGGCTCGGTGGGCGAGGCCATGGCGGGGGCCGACATCGTCGTCACCTGCACGCAGCGGGTGCAAGAGCCCCTCATCCCGGCCGAGCACTTTCTGCCCGGAATGCTCGGCGTCGGCCTCGAAGCCGCCCGCGCCTGGCCCGGGGCGCTGCTGCACGGAGTCGACAAGGTCGTCACCGACTACCCGGAGCAGACTGTGACCTACGAGGGCACCGGCGCCTTCGAGGGCGGCGTGCCCCCCATTTACGCCTCGCTCGGCCAGCTCGTGCTTCGGGACAAGCCCGGCCGCGAACAAGCGGGAGAGCGCATTCTCGCCTTTAACTTAGGCTTTGGCGGCGTGGACATCGCCATGGGAAAGCTCATTTATGAAAAGGCCCTCTCCCGGGGCGCCGGCACATGGCTGACCCTCATGGAGTCGCAGGAGCTGTTTTAATCAAAAAAGCGCACCGCAAGGTGCGCTTTTTTTGTCGTGATATGATTGCACAAAGACAAATGGGAATTTTTGTCGGAACAGACAGTATACAAAATTGTATACAAAATGATAGAATCAGGTCAATGGAGGGGATGGGATGACGGCGGAAGAGGTGTACGCGTATATCAAAGGGCAGGTTGCGGCCAAAGAGCTCTTTCCGGGGGCGCGGATTGTGGAGGACACAATGGCGCAGGAGCTTTCAACCAGCCGCACGCAGGTGCGGGCCGCCCTGCGCCGGCTTGCGTTTGAGGGGCTTGTGACCATTGTCCCGCACCGGGGCTCCTTTGTGGCCCGGCCCACCGAGTGCGAAATTCGGGCCGCCTACGAGTGCCGGATGCTCATTGAGTCGGAGACGGTGCGCCTTGCCGCCGGCCGAATCAGCCCCGGGCAGCTCGACCGGCTGCAAGAGCTTGTGCGCAGGGACGAGCAGGCCCACGCCGACCGCGACATGCAGCGGTTTTTAGCCGTCAATGACGAGTTTCATCTGCTCATTGCGGGGGCGAGCGGCAACTCCTTTTACGAGCGGTTTTTGCGGGAGCTCTCCGACCGCTGCAACGTCTATTTACTATTTTACGACCGTTTTCTTCTGACGCCGCCCGAGCAGTCGCAGGCGCTTCGCGAGCACAGGGCCATTTTGCGGGCGCTCTCGCAGGGCGACGCCGACGGGGCGGTGGCCGCCATGCGGCGGCACACGAGCCAGACTTTAGAACAGCTCTATTTCTGAGCGCCGGCCATACCTACAGCAGGCCCTACCCACCCTGGGATAAGATAATATACGAAGGAGGCATCGCACATGAAAAAGGTGGAAATGCTCTATCTCTCGCAAGAGGACATCATGTCGCTCAAAATCGGCTGGGACGACATCATCCGCCTGACCGAGGCGGCCTGCTCCGAGCAGGCAAACGGCACCATTGAGTGCCCGCCCAAGCGGGGCGTGCACACCCGGCCCAACTGCTTCATCCACGAAATGCCGGTCTGGCTCAAGGGGATGGATGCCTGCGGCATCAAGTGGGTGTCGGGCTACCCCTACAACTACCGGTACGATCTGCCTCAGATTCTCGGCGTGCAGGTCATGAACTGCCCCGAGACCGGCGTGCCGCTGGCCGTCATGGACTGCCGGTGGCTGACGGCCGCCCGCACTGCCGCGGCCACCGCCATCACGGCCAAGTTCTGCGCTAAAAAGAGCTCTTCGGTCATGACCATTGTTGGGGCCGGCGTGCAGGGCCGCATGAACCTGCTGGCCGTTCAGGAGGTGCTGAAAACCCTCAAGACCTGCAAGATTTTCGAAATTCGCGAAGAGGTCTCCTCCCGGTTCAAGGCGCTGATGGAAGAGCACGCCGGCGTGGAGGTCGTGGTCTGCAATTCAATTGCCGAGGCCATGGAGGGCTCCGACATCGTCATGACCTGCACCCAGAAGCTGCCGCAGCCGATCATTCCGGCCGAGTCCTTCAAGCCCGGCATGATGGGCGGCGGGCTGGAGGCCGGCCGAGCCTGGCCCGGGGCGCTGCTGCACGGGGTCGACAAAGTCATCACCGACCACCTCGAGCAGACTCTCTCCTACAACGCGCCGGGAGTCTTCGAGGGCGGCATGCCCACTTTCCACGCGACGCTGGGCGAGCTTGTCAACGGCACAAAAGTGGGCCGCGAAAACGACGAGGAGCGCATTCTGGCCTTCAACATCGGCTTTGCGGCCGAGGACATCGCGCTGGGGCAGCTTATTTACGAGAGGGCCACGGAGCGGGGCATCGGCATGACGCTGCCGCTCATGGAAGTCGAGGACATCTACTGAGGTTTTTTGATTAGCGCCATAAGCGCAGCGGCGATAAGCCGCTGTGCTTTTTGGCTGTCGAAAAATGGCTTTTTCGACAGCCTGATTTTCTCGGCGCTCCTATTGGCCGGGAAAATG
>DATMZG010000094.1:0-1595 GCA_035560415.1 Candidatus Acidiferrum sp.
ATGATATATTGCGTATTAATAGGATACAGCATAGCAAAAATACAGCGGTATATCAATATGACATAGCGGCATATAAATGGGAAAGCCGCTTAAAAGCGGCTTTGTACCATCAAAATCATTAAGGGGGAAAAATCTGTATGACAGCTCTGGACTTTGTCAACAACCTAAGCGGCATACTCTGGGGAACTCCGCTGCTTGTCACCGTTCTGTTCGGCGGCGCGTTCTTCACAATCATCACCGGGCTCTTCTCCTTCCGGTACTTCGGCCACATGATGAAGCACACCTTCGGCTCTCTGATGAAAAAGGACGAAGCCAAGGAAAAGGGCGCCGGCAAAATGTCGCCTTACGAAGTCGTCGCCATTGCCATCGGCGGAACCGTCGGCGTCGGCAACATCGCCGGTGTTTCGACAGCCATCGCGACCGGCGGCCCCGGCGCCGTGTTCTGGATTTGGGTCTGGGCCCTCATGGGCATGACCATCAAGCAGGTTGAGGTTGCGCTGGCCGTGCACTACCGCTCCAAGGACGAGGCCGGCAACTACTACGGCGGACCTACATACTACATGGAAAAAGGCATGGGCAAAGAGCGCGGCTGGGGCTGGTGGCCGGTTCTTGCGTACATCTTCGGCCTCGGCATTTTCGCCGGCTGCATCTCCGGCGCCCAGACCTACACGATCGCCGAGTCCCTGAACACCTCCTTCGGCATTCCGATGCTCCCCTTCGCCATCGTCTACTCCGCTTTCATCGCCTTCGTCATTTCGAAGGGCTTCACCTCGGTTGCTGACTTCGCCACCAAGATTGTGCCGGTCATGTGCATCGCCTACATCCTCGGCGGCATCGGCATTGTCATCATCAACTTTGGGGTTATCCCCGAGACCTTCGCAATGATCTTTAAAGGCGCCTTCTCCGGCACCGCTGCCGTCGGCGGCTTTGCAGGCGCAGCCGTCTCCAAGGTCATCCGTACCGGCGTCGCCCGTTCCATCTACTCCAACGAAGCCGGCTGGGGCTCCTCCCCGATGGCCCACGCTTCCGCCAACACCCCCCATCCGGTCCGCCAGGGACTCTGGGGCTCCTTCGAAGTCTTTGTCGACACGATTCTCGTCTGCTCCATCACGGCTTTGGCCGACCTGACTGCCGGCGAAGGCACGGTCTGGTCCAGCGGCATTGCCGGCGCCTCCCTTGCCATTAAAGCCTATGAAACCACTTTCGGCTGGATCGGCGGCAAGTTCATCACCATTTCGGTCTTCCTCTTCGGCATGACCACGACCACGGGCTGGTTCCTCTATTATGAGGTTCTGCTCCGGCAGCTGTTCCGCAAGAACCCCGCCACGAAGGACAAAGTCATCAAGGCTTTCAAAGTCTTCTATGTCCTCCCCGGCATGGTCAACGTCTACCTCGCCGTCACCGGCGGCCAGGGCCCGGTCTTCATGTGGGCACTCGCCGACTGCATCAACGCCATCCCGACCTTCGTCAACATCGTTGCGCTGCTCTTACTGAATAAGACTTACATGACACTGCTCAAGGACTACAAGGCCCGCTACCTCGGTGTGGGCACGGTCGACCCGAACTTCAAAGTCTTCTACGACGCAGAGTAAGGC
>DATMZG010000095.1:0-10064 GCA_035560415.1 Candidatus Acidiferrum sp.
CACATTGATGCAGAAATTGTCGAAAATTCTGCACTGTAAGTCCGTTTTTGGGCGTTTGACAGGGGGTTTTGGGGAGATCAGAGCCTTGCCGACTTGAAATTCTGCTGCGCCTGCCGGACATTGGCCAGCGCCTGCTCGACGTGGGAGCCGACCATGGCCAGCATGCTCTCGACATAGTCGTTTGTCGTGGCCCTCAGCTCCGCGACCCGCTGATTGGTGTCGGCCAAGAGCTCGTTCGCCTGCTTGTTGGCCAGCGCCAAATGCTCGTTGGCCTGCTCATTGGCCTGCTTGACAATGTCGTTTGCCTGCTGCTTGGCCTCCATCATGAGCTGACTGGCCTGCCGCTTGGACTCGGTTGTGACCTCCTCGCGGGAGACCAGCACTTTGGCCTTCTCCTCGGCGTTTTTCATCATGACTTCAGACTCACGCTTCGCGGTCGCGACGATCTCCTTGCGGTCGGCCACAATTTTTTTAGCCTGCTCGAACTCGGCCGGCAGACCCTTCATGATCTCGCGGATGATTTCGGTGGCCTCCAGCGAATCCACGAGGCACTTGCCGTTTGACAGCGGCATATGCCAGGACTCCTCAAAGAGTTCGAGCAATCTTTCAAACAGCTCCTCGGTGTTCATTTAGGCCATTCTCCTTTGTAATATAGTTTCGCAACGTCTTCCCGAACGCACTCGGGCACCAGTTTTGACAGGTCGCCGCCGTAGCCGGCAAACTCCCGGGCAATGGTCGAGCTGACATAGGTCAGCTCCGGCCTTGTCGGCATGAACAGGGTGCCCACAAGGCCCCCGGAACCCGCGTGATTGGCGTGGGCCATCGTCATTTCGCCGGCAAAGTCGGCCTCGTTTCGAAGCCCTTTGACGATGACGGCATTGCCGTGGGCCAGGGCGTAGTTGATGAGAAGCCCCGCGTGCGCCTCCACCCGGATGTTCGGGATGTGGGCGGTCGCTTTTTTCAGCAGCGCAAGCCGTTCCTCAACCGGCACGTCAAACTGTTTTGCGCTGTTGTACACGAGCAGCACAACGACCTCGTCGAACACTTCGGCTGTGCGCTCAAAGAGGTCGAGATGCCCCAGTGTCACCGGGTTGAAGCTGCCCGCGCAGACCGCAAGCTTCATGGTTGTCCCTCCCTGTATGTCGTAAGGCGAATGGTTCCGTACCGCGCCGCGCGGGTGGCGGTAAGCTCCCCAATGCGCTCCGGCAGGTTCTCTTTATCTCCCGTCTCGCAGACGACAATGGCGTTATCCGATAAAAGACCCCGCCTTATAAGCTCCTGTATGGCCGCTTCGCAGAGTCCTTTGCCGTAGGGCGGGTCGAGCAGCACGAGGTCGTAGGGCTTTGTCGCCCCCGCGAGTTGGGACTGCCAGTCCCGGCAAAAGACGTCCGCCCTGTCCGCAAGCCCGCAGCGGCGCAAATTGCCGGTGATGACGGCTGCGGCTTCCTTGCTGCTGTCGACAAAGTCGGCGTGGACAGCTCCTCTTGACAGCGCCTCAATGCCGAGCTGACCGCTTCCGGCAAAGAGGTCGAGCACCCGTCTGCCCGGCACCTCGAACTGAATGGCGCTGAACATGGCCTCTTTGACCCGCTCGACGGTCGGGCGGGTGGCGGCGCCCGGAAGCGTGTCGAGCAAAACGCCGCGGGCGCATCCCGTGATGACGCGCATACCGGCGCCTCCTCTTTTTTCCGCGCTCAAAAAGGGGCTTCGCCTTCACGGTAAACGCCCTTTTCGCGCAGGAACGGTTACAGACATAATTTTGCAGCAAAGGCACCTTGTCCTGCGCAAAAAACGTCCTCAAAGAATTGTGTCATCTTTTGTCTATTTTACCATAGCGGCCTATTATGTCAACTAAAATATTGCCTGACCGCACGGGCGGCGGCCCTTGTCATGCCCGGCGCCGACGCCAGCTCCTCCTCCGACGCCGCCCTGATGCCCTCGAGCGATTTGAAGGTGGTGAGAAGTGCCTCAGCCCGCTTTTGCCCGACGCCCTCAATGCCGGTCAGGGTCGAGGAAAAGGTCTTTTTGCCGCGCAGCGAGCGGTGGTAGGCGACGGCGTACCGGTGGACCTCCTCCTGAATGCGCCCGACCAGCACAAACCCCGGATTTAAGGGGGAGGGCGTGATCTCCCCCTGCGGCCCCACAAGCCCGCGGGTGCGGTGCCTGTCGTCCTTGACCATGCCGAAGACCGGAATTGAAATTTCAAGCTCTTTGAGCACCTCGAGCACCGCCGACAGCTGGCCGCGCCCGCCGTCGAGCAGCAGCAAATCGGGCAGCTGCGAAAAGCCCTCGTCCCCGGCCTGGTACCGGCGAAACCGCCGCCAGATGATCTCCCGCATGGAGTCGTAGTCATCCTGGCCCTCGACGGTCTTGACTTTATACCGCTTGTATTCCCCTTTGGCGGGCTTGCCGTTTTGGAAGACGACGAGCCCCCCCACGACCTCGCTTCCGGCCGTGTTCGAGATGTCGAGGGCCTCAATGCGGGCGGGCGGCTCCGCAAGTCCGCAGAGCTTTCCAAGCTCGGCGACGCCGCGCTCTGTGCGCTCAGCCCGTGTGGCCGCCTTTTGCAGCCCCTCGCGGGCGTTCTCCTCCACGAGGGCGACCGCCTGTCTGCCCTCCCCGCGCTGCGGTGTCCTGATGTGCACGCGCCGGCCCACCCGCTGGGAAAGGTAGTCCTCCAAAAGCGCCGCGTCGGCGGGCTCCACCGAAAAGAGCAGTTCGCGGGGAATGTCGCCCCGCAGCAGATAGTGCTGTTTGACAAAGGCGGCCATGCCCTCGGCGGCGTCCTCGAACTCCTCGGCGTCGACGACAAAGCTGTCGGTGCCGGTCAGTTTTCCCTCCCGGATGTAGAAGACCATGACGCAGGCCCTGCTCTCATCAGAGACAAGGGCGATGACGTCCCGCTCGACATTCGGCGCCGAGACCACTTTTTGCCGCTCGCCAAGCGCCTTCAAGGCCGAAAGCCGGTCCCTGAGCCTTGCCGCCTCCTCAAACCGCAGTTCCTCAGAGGCCGCCCCCATTTTGTGCTCCAAATCTTTTGCCACCTCGCGGTAGCGCCCGTCGAGAAACTCCACGGCCTCCCCCACGGCTTCGAGGTACTGCGCCCTCGGCACCTTGCCGGTGCAGACTCCCATGCAGTTTTTAATGGCGTAGTTGAGGCAGGGCCGCCCGCGTCCGATGTCCTGCGGAAACCGGCGCTTGCAGGAGGGCAGCTTGAAAGTCTTCTCGACGGTGGCGACGATCTCCCCCACATTGCCGCTGTAAGGCCCGAAATATTTTGCCCCGTCCTCCTCCCGACGTCTGGTGAAGACCACCCGCGGGTACTGCTCCGAGAGCGTCACCTTGACGTAGGGGTAATTTTTGTCGTCTTTGAGCAGGATGTTGTAGTGGGGCATGTAGTGCTTGATCTGGCTGCACTCCAAGACCAGCGCCTCCATTTCGGAGCCGCAGACGAGGTAGTCGAAGTCGGCCGCATGCTCCACCATGCGCCGCACTTTGGCCAGATGCCGCTCGATGCCGACAAAGTAGGAGGACACGCGGTTTTTCAGCACCTTGGCCTTGCCGACGTAAATGATTTTTCCGCTCTCGTCCTTCATGAGATAGACGCCGGGGCTTTCTGGGAGCGCCCGCGCCTTTTCGCGCAGCGCCGCAATACGCTCCTCCGCCCAGTCCTCCGTTTGGCCCTCCGCCCGCTCTTCCGCTCGGTCTTCCGTCCGGTCCTCCGTCCGGTCTTTCGTTTGGTCCTCTGCCCGGTCTTCCGCTTGGTTCTCCGCCCGCTCTACCACTCGCTCTCCCGCTCGTTCTTTCGCTTTGTCCTCCACTTTTTCACCTCCCCGCTGTGAAACAAAGGCGGCGCGGAAAACCGCGCCGCATCTGCAAAAACTTAGGCAATGCCTATTTACTCGTCAAAGTTTCCGTTGATGAGCGCAACAAGCTCGGCAACCGCCTCATCCTGGTCATCGCCGTCGGCGATAATTGTGATGGTGTCCCCCCTTGATACGCCCAGTGAGAGAACACCGAGCAAACTCTTGGCGTTCACCCTTCGCTCATCCTTCTCTATCCACACCGAGGACTTGAAGTCGTTGGCCTTCTGGATAAAGTAGGTCGCCGGACGGGCGTGCAACCCGACTTGGTTTTGCAATACCGCAATTTGCTCTGTCATTAACGCTTCCCTCCAATAGCTTTGGAACAACTATTATTAAGATAATTATAGCCAAAAACGGCGGTTCGTCAACTGAGTTAAACGCAAATGGTCAATATAGACAAAAAATTTCAAAAAGACTAATCTTTTACCCTCGACATGACGAAAATTCCGGTCGAGTCGAGCCTTGTCGAGGCCACTTTAATGGTTCCGCCCGGCGAACAGATGCGGCTGCCCCCCAGCATGAGTCCATCCTGCGTGGACTTGCCGACCCCCTCGCCCGTGATGAGCACCGTGAGATTCTCGGGGTCGGGGGCCGCTACAAGGCTGCCGTCCGGCATCGTGATCTCTTTCAGATAGGGGGTTGTCTCCACCCTGGTGACGGTGCCGAGCAGGGTGCCGTTTTCGCTGTCGTAAATCGGGTCGCCCTCGTGCACCGCGAGATAGGTCACGAGCCGCACCGGCTCGAGCCGGACGGTGTACTCAATTGTGACGTCCTGCGAGCCCGCCCCGACCGCCTTGATGAGGTCAAGCCGCCAGAAGAGCGCGGCGCCCGCGGCCGTGACAAACAAAATGATAACGAGGTCGAGCAAATTGAAAACTCCAAACAGTTTTCCCGATTTTTTATTCTCCATCCGGCACACTCCCCTCTTCATAGGACATGGCGACGCAATAGCCCTTGCCCGAAAATCCGTAGGACTGGACATAAATTTCGGTGCCGACCCCGATGTTGTAGCTGCCGATGCTGACCCGCCCCTGCGCAAGGGTGCCGTCGGCCTCGCAGGTCAGCTCAACTTTGTATTTGATGGGGGACTCGGCCTTGACCGCCTCGCCCGTCAGGGTGCTCGCGGTGATCGAGGTCATGGGGGAGACTTTGACGGCCGTGATTTTGCCCAAAGGCGACTTGCGCACGCCGTCCCGCACCGTATCGCCCACCCGGGCCGAATCCTTATAGTCCTCAGTGACTGCGGTCACTTCGACCTTGTAGGTGATTTTGACGGCGTCGCCCTCGACCGCAACCGATTTGCGCCCGCCCACCAGCCAGAAAACAAGTGCCACCGCCGCTGCGACGATGAGCAAAATGAGCAAGTCAAACAGGTTGAACCCGCCCTTGCGCCTTCTCTTACTGTCCACGCTGCACCAACTCTCCGTATACTCTGTCAAGGTTTCGGGCATAGCCCTCCACCGTGAATTTCTCTTCCCAAAGGCTCCGCCCCGCCGCCCCGAGCCGCGCCCGAAGGTCGCCGTCCTCGAAAAGCTGCCTCAGCCCCGCCGCAATCTCATCCCCGCCCCTGCCGGTGAAGAGCGCCGTCCCGGCGTCCGCCACCTCCGGCACGCCGCCGACCGGCGTCACAAGGCAGGGCAGCCCCGCCGACATGGCCTCAATGAGCGTCAAGGGGAGGTTTTCCGAAAGGGACACGAGGGCAAACACATCGGCCGCCCGGTAGGCCGCCGTGATGTCGGCAAGTTCTCCGGTGTAAATCGCCCCGCCGCCGAGCTTCCCGTAAAGAGACCCGCCGCCCACCAGCAGCAGCTTTGCGTTTTCCCGCCCCGCCGCCGCTATTTCAAAGCCCCTGAGCAGCCCGGCGTGGTTTTTTACGGGCTCGAGCCGCGCCACGCAGACCGTCACAAGGTCGTCCTCGGAAAGTCCGAACGCCGCTCTCGCCGCCGCCCGCGACATTTCCGGCACCGGCCGGCAGCCGTTGTAGACGACGCGGAGCTTCTTTTTTGGCAGCCCCGCCGCCTCAAGCTCGCGAGCCGCCGCCTGCGAGACGGCGACCGCCATGTCTGTCACGGCGGCGTTGACAAGGCCCGCCGCCCGGCCGCCCCCGCCGCCCAGCGTGTGCTTGGTGTAGACCGTTTTGCACCCGCCCGCGAGCTGCGCCGCAATGCGGCCGGTCAGACAGCCGTGGGAGTGGACAATGTCGGGCCTTATGCGCTTAATCAGCCGCCGCATCGCCCCGATGTCCCCCCGTGAAAAGGAGACGTCTCCCGCAATGTCGAGCTCTATGACCTGCGCCCCCGCGGCTCTGAGCCGCGGCGCCATTTTGCCGCCTTTCGGGAGCCCTACGATGACCTCACCGCCGCCCGCGCGGCCTTGCAGGTAGTTTTCAATGCAGACCCCTGCGCCGCCGATGTTGGTGTCGGTCAGAAGCTGGAGAATCCTCATGGCGCCTCCCGCTCCCGCTCAAGGAAATAGCTGCGGCTGATGCCGACGGCAAGCCCCGCGGCAAGCCAGAACATGAGCAAAACCCGGTAGTTGAACCAGACATAGTCGGTCAGCCCCTGAATGAGCAGGGCCAAAACCCCCATTCCAAGCGCCATGACCAAAGTCGAGGTGTCCCGCTGTTTGACGGTGTAATAGCAGGACAGCACCGTCCTGAAAAAGAGCCAGAGCGTGACGAGGAAAATCACAATGCCGACGATGCCGAGTTCAACCGTGATCTGCAAAAACAAATTGTGCGCGTGCAGCGCGTAGGAGGCACCCGACAGCGCGAACATGGGGTAAACCTGCAAAAACACATCGCTGCCGGTGCCGATGCCCGAGAAGAGCACCGACCTTATCATGCGCACCGACGCGGTCCAGATGGAGACGCGGTAGGCCGTCGAGGTGTCGGCCATGTTCCCGATGCTCATGAGACGGTTTAAAATGGAGGCCGGAAGCATGGCCGGCGCGAAGGGGACGACGAGCAGCCCCGGCAGCAGCAGCTTTAAAAAAGCCGAGCTGTAGAGCAGCAGGAAAATTCCCACCGACAGGATCGCCGCCAACCACGCGCCCCGCGACCAGGTGTAAATTAGGGCCGGCATCATGGCACAGGCGGTCACAGCCCCGAGCAGCTGCAGCTTGCCCCGCAGCCGGAAAGCCACCGCGAGGGCCAGCGGAAGCAGAAGCACGATATACTCTGCGAAAACATTGGGGTTGTCGAAAGGTCCGACGACCCTGGAGCCGATGTCGGCAAACATCTTGGCGTCAATCCAGGTCACTGTGCTCTCAATGCCGACAATGCTCTGATAAATGCCCAGCGCCCCGGCAAAAAAGCCCGCCGTCAGCACCGAGCCCACGGCCTTGCGAATGAGCCGGCGGGTCTTGACCGTGTTTGCGGCCACAAAGTAGAGCAGGATGTAGGACAGGTGCAGCGCCACCGACTTGAGGCTCGAGACCGGGTTGACCGAGGATGCGCCGCCGAGCAGCAGCAGCGCCGCCGCAAACATCAGAATGCCGATGTCGACGGCCTCCATCGCAATGACCCGCTTGCCCCTGACCACCTTGAACATAAATGCCGCCACGGTGTAGAGCGCCAGCAGCGTCAGGGGAATGGTCGGCAAAAACGGAAGCGCCGCCAGCGTCAGCATGAGGCCGGCTTCGGGCGACGCGATGATGACGGCGCAGCCGCAAAGTCCTAAGAGGCCCGCAACCAGATAGATGACCGGCACCCTTGCCGCCGTGATGCCGAGCACGAGGGCCAGCGTCACCGGCAGCAGATATTCGCGGCGAACCCGCTCCGCTTTAAAGGAGGCGGGGCGAAGGCCCGCCCAGCCCACCAGCAGCAGGTTCATGATGTCGCTCTCCATGATGGCGTTTCCGAGCGCCTCCCTGCCCGTCATCAAAATGACGCCGCAGGCCGTGAAAATGATCCCTAAGCTCATCTGCAGAGTCAGCAGCACCGCAAAGGTCGAGCCGACTGCGGCCGCGTAGAGCTCGACGCCGCAGACGGCGAGCCCGAAGACGAACATGCCGGCTCCCCACGACCGCAGGTCGAGCGACAGGATATACCGGAACGCCCGCCAGACGGCGGCCGTCACCATGCTGTCCTCCACGGCGGCAGAAACCGAGAGCCTTACGCGTTTCCACAGCTCCCGCAGCCCGGATAAGGCGCTGCCGAGCAGGCTCTCCTGCTTGAGGCCCGTCAGGTCGGGGTAGCGGGTCAGGCCCCGCATGAGCAGACTGCCCTCGGCCCCGCGGTGCACCCAGTCGGCGAAGCCGCTCGCCATGCGGTAGAAGACACTGCCCGTGAGCAGCGCGGTTAAAAAAGTCATCGTGGGTTTTTTCCGGCTCTGATTCACCTGACAGTCTCACTCCCCCCGCTGTTTTTCAGTGTTTCAAGAAATGCCGTATCCTCCGGCGTCAAGGGCGCACTTTTGAGCAAATCCGGCCGGCGCGCAAAGGTCAGCGCCAGCGACTGCCGCCGCTGCCACTTCGCAATTTCGGCGTGGTTGCCGCCCGTCAGCACTTCGGGCGCCGCCACGCCACGAAAGACGGCGGGGCGGGTGTACTGCGGATATTCCAAAAGTCCCGAGTAAATGCTCTCGTTTTGATAGCTCTCCTCACTTGCCAGCACCCCCGGCACCATGCGGGCCACGGCGTCGATGACCGAGAGGGCCGGCAGCTCGCCGCCCGTCAGCACATAGTCCCCAATTGAAATCTCCTCGTCGACCACCATGTCGAGTGCCCGCTGGTCGATGCCCTCGTAGTGGCCGCAGAGCAGCATGAGGGTGTCGTACTGCAAAAGTTCCTTCGCCACCGACTGGTCAAAGACCCGCCCTTTTGGAGACAGGTAGACCGTGTGCGGCTTTTTGCCGTAGTCGGCCGCGACCGCCTCGGCAGCCCGCACGACGGGACCTGCCTGCATCATCATGCCGCCGCCCCCGCCAAAAGGGTAGTCGTCGACCCGGCGGTGCTTGTCCAGTGTGTAGTCGCGGATGTGCCGGATGTCGGTTTTGATAAACCCGGCCGCGGCCGCCCGCCCGAGAATGCTCTCGCGCAGCACGGCCGCGCACATCTCGGGGAATAAGGTCAGCAAAATAAAGGTCATGGGGCCCCCGGGCGCACTGCCCCCGCTCATAGGTCAAACAGCCCTTTGAGCGGCCGGATTTTTATAAGCCTGTTTGGCAGGTCAATCGCGACGACGACGTCGGGAATGGCCGGGGCCAGCAGCAGCCTGCCGTCCGGCGCCTCAATGTGGTAGACGTCGTTGGCCCCGGTCGGCTGCACCTGGGAGACGCGCCCATAGACCTCCCCGGTGTCGGCATCGACGGCCGACATTCCGAGCAGGTCACGGACAAGATAAGTGCCCTCCGGCAGGTGAAGGGAAGCCCTGTCGACATAGATGACCCGGCCGATGAGGCGCATGGCTTCATCAATCGAGTCGACTTTGGCGAACTTGATGTTGACGGCGCCGCGGTGGACCCGCGAACGCTCCACCGCAAGCTGCTGCCCGCCCTCGAGGTAAAATGCATCGAAATCAAGCAGCGCCTCCAGACTGTCGGCCCAGGCCTCGGCCCGGACCTCCCCCGCAACGCCGTGGGTCGATACGATTTTTCCGGTCTCGATAAGTTCCATTTCAGCTCCGGTCAGCCGACGATATCTACCTGGATTTTTTCACCGGCACGGGTGGCGGCCGCTTTCATGACCGAACGGATGGCCTTTGCAATGCGGCCCTGTTTACCGATTACGCGCCCCATCTCGCCCTCGGCGACCCGCAGCTCATACAGCACGGTTCCGTCCTCTTTGGTCGTAACCGTAACTGAGACGGCCTCCGGGTCGTTGACGAGGTTCCTTGCGAGGCACAGCAAAAGCTCCTGTAACATGTCAGATGACACCGTGCTTCTTGAGCAGCGCCTTCACCGTATCGGTGGGCTGAGCTCCGTTTTTCATCCAGGCCGCCACTTTCTCGGCGTCCACCTTGAACTCGCTCGGGTCGGCCATGGGGTTGTAAGTTCCAATCTCTTCTATGAACCTGCCGTCGCGGGGATAGCGGGAGTCGGCGACGACGACCCTGTAAAACGGAGCTTTCTTGGCGCCCATGCGGCGCAGTCTGATCTTGACAGCCATTGTTTTGCACCTCAAAAAATATGATTTTATATTTTGACTTGACACAAGGTCAAAGTTCAAACGAGTTGTATGTGACGACTTGATTTTTTA
>DATMZG010000096.1:0-30947 GCA_035560415.1 Candidatus Acidiferrum sp.
GCTCGTATACTTAAGGGCCGCGGCCCGAAGTATACTGGGAATGAAAAGGAGATGTCACTATGAAGCGAAGGTTCCTCAGCCGTGTCCTGGTATTTGCCCTTGTGCTTGCCTTGCTTCCGGCCGGTGCGTTTGCGGACGCCGAGCCCCTCTACTCGGACACGCAGACCCACTGGGCCCGCGAGGCCGTTGACAAGTGGAGCGGACTTGGCATTCTCCGGGGGGCCGACGGGCTCTTCCGCCCGGATGATTCCATCACCCGCGGCGAAACGGCGGTCATCCTCGACCGGGTCATGAAGTATCAGGTGAAAGCGCAAAATAATTTCACCGACCTCGGGCAGGATTTCTACACCGACGCGATGCTTCGGGCAAACGCGGCCGGAATCATGCGAGGCGACGCCGGGGCCATCCGGCCGGCCGACAAAATCACGCGGGAAGAGGCCATTGTCGTGCTGGGCCGGGCCTTTGGCCTTGCTGAAAACGCCGCGGGCGCCGCGGCGTTTGACGACGCCGCCTCGGTCTCGGCCTGGGCAAAGGGCTATGTGGGCGCAATGGCGGCCCGCGGCTACATCCAGGGGGATGGCGGCCTGTTCAACCCCAAATCCCCCATCACGCGGGCCGAAGTCGTCACCATTTTAAACAACGCGGTCTCGGGCCTCTACACTGAGGCCGCCACCTACTCCGAGAACCTCTCCGGAACCGTCATCGTCAATGTCCCGGGCGCTGTCCTCAAGGACATGACCGTCACGGGCGACCTCATTTTGACTGAGGGCGTCGGGCAGGGCGACGTGACGCTTGATCACGTCAAAGTCACGGGCAACACCATTGTGCGCGGCGGCGGCGCCAACTCCATTCACATCATCGGCGGCAGCGAGCTCGGCGCCATCATCATTGAAAAGCGGGACGACGGCTCAGTGCGCATCGTCACGGAGGACGGCTCGGTCGTCGAGGCCATCTATGTCGACGACGGCTCGGACGACATCATCCTGACCGGCTCTTTTAAGAGCGTCACGGTCGCGGCGGACGTGAACATCGTCGTTGACACCGGCTCGACGGTTGCGACGCTGACGGTGGCCGCCGCCGGCGCCACCGTCGACAACGGCGGCACCATCACCAAGGCCGTCGTCAATGCCGACGGCGTCGTCCTCGACGGCAACAAGCCCGGCTCCGTGACGGTTGACGACTCGGTGACCGAGCCGCCGACAGGTTCCGGCGCCGAAACCACTCCCCCGCCGACGGGCGGCGGCGGCGGCGGCGGCGGAGACTCCACGCCTTCTCTCAGCGCGAACGTGACAAAACTTGCGACAGTCAATCAGAGCGACGGCAACACTGAGGCCAGCGAAGAAAATCAGGGCCTTGTCACGGTCTCCCAGTCGGGCAACACCGTGACGGTCAGGGGCGACCTCAAGGCGCTGGGCGCCTTCACCTCCGCCGACCCGGAACAGACAGGCTCCCACAAGTGGGTCGGCCTCAAAGTGGCGACAGGGCTTAGCTCCATCGTCGGCGTCAAGTACAATGGCGTGGCGCTGACTGAGGACGACGTGGCCGAGGCCGCAAGCGTGGGCGTGCCCGCCGGCAGCTTTGTGCTCTGGATTAAGGCGGACGAGGTTGTCACGACCCCCAAGGCCTTCGAACTGACAAAGACCGGTTACCGCTCCAAATCCATCACGGTCAATTTCGTCGACACGGGCGCCCTGACCGGAACTGTGACCAAGCTTGCGACAGTCAACCCGAATGACGACAACGCGACTGTCAGCCAAGCCAATCAGAACGCCGTCTCAGTGGCCAAAAACGGCGACACATACACGGTCTCGGGCGACCTCGGCGCGCTGAATGCCTTTGAATCCATGACCCCGGCGCAGGGCGAACACATGTGGGTCGGCCTTGTCGTTGCGACCGGGCAGTCCTCCATTGTCGGCGTCAACTACAACGGCAGCCCGCTGACTGAGGACGACGCGGCAGAGGCCGCGACGGTCGGCGTACCCGCCGGAAGCTTTGTGCTCTGGCTCAAGGTGGATGAGCTTGTCGCCACCGGAAAGACTTTCACGCTCTCGCAGACCGGCCGGGCTGACAAAGTGGTCACCGTCAACTTTGCCGACACGAATCCCCTGACCGGAACCGTGACCAAGATTGTCGATGTCTTTGACGACGACAATGAGGAAGAGAGCCAAGACAATCAGGACGACATCTCGGTGACCAAAGACGGCGACACATACACCGTCACGGGCGACATCGGCGGACTGAATTCCTTCACCTCCGCGACACCGGCGCAGGGCGAGCACATGTGGCTCGGCTTTGTCGTCGAGACCGGGCAGGAGTCCATCATCGGCGTCAAGTACAACGGCTATGATTTGGCGCAGTTCGACGTGGACGAGGCCGCGACCGTGGGCGCCGGAGCCGGCAAATTCGTGCTCTGGCTCAAGGCAGACGAGCTGGTCGAGGAGGGCATGTCCTTCACGCTCTCGCAGGTGGGCCGGCTCGACAAAGAGATCACCGTCGAATTTGTCGACGACAATCCCCTGACCTGCGTGGCGTCGGGCGATTTGGTCATTCTCGACAATAACGACCTTGCGGAAAATCAGGGCCTTGTCGAAGTGAGCCAGACCGGCGACACCGTGACGGTCACGGGCGACCTCGCGGCCCTCAATACCACCGTGTCGGCGACGCCGGCGCAGGGCTCCGCCAAGTGGGTCGGAATTGCGTTTTTCACCGGCCAGCCCGACATCACAAAGCTCAAGTACAACGACGCGGCGCTGACTGAGGCCGACGTGGCCGAGGCCGAAAGCGTGGGCCTTGACGAACCGGGCTACTTTGTGCTCTGGATTAAGGCCGAAGTGGTTGCGGAAACCCCCAAGACCTTCACGCTCTCGCAGACGGGCCGGCTTGACAAGGAGCTCACCGTGACCTTTGTCGACACCCCGGCGCCGTCCACGCAGGTCGCAGCCGTGACCGGCATTGAATATGCAGTCGAGGACGACGGCGTGTACCTCACATTCACCCTGCCCGCCGATACGACCGGAATTATGGAGTATGAGATTGAATTCTCGACCGATGACGGCGCGAACTGGGGCAACTGCTATGTGGTCTCGGACAGCGACGACAACGTGCCCATAGGCGACCTCGCCCTCAAAGTATCGGATACAACGGAGTTCAACAGCGTGCGCGTGACCAGCTGCGCAGACACCGGCTACACGGACAATGAGGCCGTCGCCGACATCGACTTCACGATTACGGTCGCCGGAACCGAGCTCGTCTTCACCGTGGATACGGTGGCCGAAAATTCCTACACGCTCAATTTGCCGCAGGCGGCTGAGGCAGGCGAGCTGTATGCCATTCAAGTGACCAAAGAGAGCGACGCGCCGGACTATTATCCGCTGGGCTTTGTGTTCCCCTATGCCAGTGTTGGCGGCGACGAAATTGCGCTCATGGGCAATCCCAGCTATCCGATTGTGAACGGCTCGCTCTTTGCGGTCATCCGGATCACCAGCGTGACGCCCACCGGCTTCACCGTGACGCCGGCCCAGGCCGTTCCTGTTGAGGCGTCCTGACCCTGACAAAACGATACTCCTTCACTCCTTTCAAAAAGGCGCGGGATACAGCAATGTATCCCGCGCCTTTTCTTATATGCCGCGTTGCGTGTGTTAGCTCAAAATCTCTTTGACAATCGCGTCAATGTGCACTTTGGTCGTGTCAATGAGCAGTGTGTCGAGGTCGCCCGGCTCTATGATGAGGGGCAGCTCGGTGCAGCCGAGAATGAGGGCGTCGGCCCCGTACTCCTTCAACAGTTTCTTTGCGATGCCGAGCATTTGCGCCTTGTCCTCCGGCAGCACGATGCCGGCCTCGAGATTCGGGAAAATGATGTGGTGAATGGCGTCCTGCTCGGCGGCGGGGGGCACGATGCCGGTGACGCCGTATTTGGCGCAGGCCTTTTCGTACATGCCGCTCGCCATCGTAAAGCCGGTGCCGAAGACCAGCACTTTTTTGCAGCCCTGCGCTTTCGCGAACTTGCAGGTCTCGTCGACAATTCCGATGACCGGTATGGGCGAGGCCGCCTGAATTTCGTCAAACACGATGTGGGCGGTGTTGGCGGCAATGGCCGCAAAGTCGGCCCCCGCGCCCTGCAGCCGCCTGATGGAGTCCGTCAGCCAGGCGGCGAGCGTCGCCCAGTCCTTTCGCTCGACCAGGTCGTAGGCGACCGCGAGGTTCAGGCTGTCAATGACCATGGGCGGGTTGTCGCCGCAGCTTCCGGTCACCGTCACCTTTTCGCGGTATAAGTCGTGGATGTCCCTGTAGTACATGAGGGTGGACATGGGCCCGAGGCCCCCCACCAGTCCCAGTTTTTTCATTGCAAGTCCCCTTTCGCAGGCGTTTTCGGCCCCTTTGTCGCGCAGCTTTGTGTGACATGGGATGTGTTTTTGTTAGGATGCCCGATTTTGCCTCTTAAAGCATATCGCCCGGCGGGGAGGTTGTAAAGTATGCACTTTTTTGTGACGAAGTTACCCGCGGGTAATTGTGGAAGGGGGGAAGAGGGAGGAGGGGGAACACGGAAGAAACGTCTCTGTGTGTTTCTCCCTGTGTGTCCTGCTTTCGCCCTGCCACGAGCGGTCGTGCGACCGGAGGCCGCGCAGCATATTGATGTTCTGGAGCTGGCGGTCATCCTGTTGCAACTAAGGCTTTTTGTTCACAAGCATCGCTTGCTCCAAAAATCCAAGTTGCTGCCACTCATTCGGCTCCCTTCATCTACCCTGTTGCAACTAAGGCTTTTTGTTCGCAAGTGAACTTGCTCCAAAAATCCAAGTTGCTGCCACTCATTCGGCTCCCTTCATCTGCCACAGGCAGCGGGAGCCGAACTCCCCACAGGCAGCGGTCGGCTCACTCCCCCTCGTCCTGGTACATCGAGTAGGCCAGAGAGTAGAGCTCCGGGATTTTGGCGGCGAGGGCCTGCATGTAGGAGTCGTAGGCGCCCTGCGAGGCCGCGGCGGCGTAGGAGGAGGCGAGACCGCCCGTGCGCGCCGACACCTGCCCCAGCGTGTCCTTCATCGCGAGGTCGCCGAGGCGGGTGTACTGGTCCGCGTACTGCTGATAGAGCGGGTCTGTGGTGTAGTCGTAGGAAAAGGGGTCGCGGTCAAGGTAGCGCCGCAGGAGTTTATCGATATTGCCGCCGTAGTTTGACGACGGCGCATTCCCGGAAGAGGAGCCGCCGCCGGACGCGGCGGCCTCCGGGGCGTCATTGTAGTTGTATGTCTTGGCGTAGGAGAAGCTCTCGCCATCGCCGTCGATTTTGGCGTTGCGCTGCCGCTCGAGCTCGGCCGCCATCTCGTAGTCGCCGGCCTCCACGGCCATATTGATCTCCTCTTGATAGTTCCTGTCTTTGATGTACTCATAATTCATCGGCATTGTTTTCCAGCTCCTTTACTCTCGCTTCAAGGGCCGCAAGCTTGCGGCCCATTTTCACCGCGTAGTCCTCAACCGACTGCTGCATGTAGCCGACATAGGCCGCAAGCTCGGAGAGGCGGGCTTCGACCTCCCGCCCGGGGACGGCGCCAAGGTCCCTATCAAACACCCCGGCCATTCACATCACCTGAAACCCTTCCGAGCGCTCCGGCCGCACCGACCGCCTGTGCCGGCGGGCGTACTCGCCCATTGCCTCCTCGAAGAGGGCGGCCGAGACGTTCATGGCGTCGTACTCGCTGCCCAGAAAGTCTGTCATGGCCGCGATGTAGAGCTCGTAGAGCCGCTCGTAGGGGGGCGGGGCGAGCAATTCGGTGTCGCCGTCGTCCGGCCAGACGTATGTGACGGGGGCCTCCCCGCCCAGAATCTCAGTGGAGATTTTGGCGTCGACGTCGCATAGGGCCCGCAATCATTTGATTGCGGGCCCTATGATGTAAAATAGATGAACCGTCACTGTATCTGCCTATGTCTTCTGTCAAAATCAAACCAAGTTTAAATGGACCGATGAATTCTTCTCTAATACAGGAATACTGACTTCCGCCAGAATGCTGCCTTGCAGAATCACACTCTTCGGTATTGTCACCATGCCACTTGCGCCTTCAGCAAAACGCTTTTCCAAAATGCAGTAAATCTCTTTTGCCTGTTCTTTGCTAAGCGGGCTTTGGGGGTCAAAAAGATTTTTAGTCGCCATCTCCTGATACCCTGTAGTCGATTCGAGGGAACCGCTGACAGGACCGGTGTTTGAATCAATGGCCGGCGGAGTATTCACCTCAATCACGCGAATATCTCTTTTCCAAGCAATGCGCTCAAGCAACACAATGATTTCAAGACGCTCCTGATCACTAAACACACTTTGACCTTCACGCCAGAGCGTTGCGCTTGGCATGATGACAATGTCCTTGCCTCGGTACATCGGGATAATCTCAAATGCGGCACTGTGCCCGCCGTTCATGTACTTTACTTGCTTCCATTGCATTTCAAACTGTGCGCCATCCGGCATTGTTACCACACGCTCACGTCCTCTCCGGTTCATCTTCGATGATCACTTCTTCAGGCCTCCGCCTTTCCAGCAGACATTCCCGAATGTTATTCAGTATGCGTAGTTTTTCCTCGTGCGATATCTCCAAATCGTCAAACGGTTTTTCCCATTTTGTGAGCATGGTGGGGGACAAGTACAGAATCCTATCCCTGAAATCAAGCTCGATAATCATTTTCTTGTCGGCTTCATAGTACTCAAAGGAATAAAAGTGCGGAACTTTGATATAGTAATCCCTTTTCAATCTGCTCACCTCAATTCAATAATTCCGTAAAGATGTTGGCTATATACGGATTCTTCTGCAAAGCTTGATATTCAACTGTGTTGAATATGCTTCCGGGGTTCGAGCCTTTGACAAAGCCGTATACATTTCCAGAAGCCGCTTTTGCGTATCGCTCCGATAGAATCTTCCATATTTCAAGCGCCTGGTCATCAGTAATCGGACTGCCTGGATCAAACAGCTTCAGGCTTTCGAAATATTTGCCGCCGGGAGTCATTTCAAGGGTTGTTTTTCCGTTGAGTGTTGCAAAGGCTTCAGCCTGAGCTCTGTTTCCTGCTCCAGAATAAAACACTGCCTGATGTGCACTGGTTGAAACGTCAATGTTTTTGGCTTTCTCGGCAAGATTGGAGTAATCCCCCACACCCTTGATGAGCTCATCTGTGCTGCCAAGCAAATCCCCGGACTCGGGTACGCCTTTGAGCAGATCAGCCATTTCCGGCGCATTCTCAAGGAGGTCGACGGCCTCGTCCATACTGCCGAGCGTGTCCCCAAGTTTTCCCGCACCTTTTGCCAAGGCGCCGAACTCATCCGCGCTGCCGAGGAGGTCGGCGGCCTCGTCCATGTACTTCAGCGAGCCGACAAGCGGCAGAAAGCCCACGGCATCGGTCAGCGTCTGGAACAGGTGCTCCCCCGTCCACTCCCAGTTTGTCAGGTCATAGGTGAGGTCGCGGATGTCCATCGGGAGGTCGAGGCCCGCCATGCTGAGGGCAAGCTGTGCCAAGGTGCCAAGGGCCGTGACGTCGTCCGAGTAGTTGCCGAGCGCAACCTGCTCCGCCACCTGCTTTACGACATCTCCAATATCAGTATACGCTCCCTTTGACACGCCCGCAAGCAGATTTTCGGACGAGCCGTTCACAGTTGCCGGAGGCGGCGCCATACCGCTCTTGGCCTGCCAGCCGGGGAGGGTGGCACCCGCACCGGCAAAGCGGTTTTTCGGCATTTCGGCTTGGGGGCTGTCCGAAAAGGTGAAGGGCTTTTGTGGCGGCTCGCTGAGCTCGCCGAGGCGGAGGGCCTGCCCCGTCGGGGTCGTGGGCGCCTTCGCCTGCGGCTTTGTTGCCGGGGTTGGGGTGGACTGCTTCTGGCTTTGGGCGGCCCTTGCCGCTGCGTCGACCTTCTCCACGCCGGGGTGGAGGGTGATTTTGTTGCGTTGGTTTATTGGCGTCGTCTTCTTTTCGGGCTGCGCGGGCTGTGTCCGCTCGACGCCGCTCCTCGCCGAGTCTCCTGCGCCGTAAAAAGGCGCGCTGTAGTTTGTCGCCACGGGCTGTGCGGGCTGCATGAGTTTTGCGGCGCTCGCTTTATTGTCTGACCACTTTGCAAAGGCTTCCTGCTCTTTTTTCTTATTGGACCACCGGTCAAAATCCTCCATGTCCGGCCTCCCTTATTTGAGCCGCCCGGCGTAGTAGTCGGTCAGGGCCGTCATGTAGTCGAACCAGGTCTCGTAATTGGCCACATCTGCCCCACCGACGCCGGTC
This sequence comes from Candidatus Acidiferrum sp., assembly GCA_035560415.1. GTDB lineage: Bacteria > Bacillota > Clostridia > Oscillospirales > Feifaniaceae > DATMXT01. The sequence goes on from DATMZG010000096.1 coordinate 8,237, forward strand.
TTCAGATACTGCTCCTTTTTGGCCTCCCAATCGGCCTGCGACAGGGAGTTTGACATGGCCGCCTGCAGGGCGTCCTGCTTGACGCCTTGGGCGACCTGCCCCTCATACCACTGGTTTTCAAGTGTCTGCTGCGCCTGACTGTCGGCGTACTGCTTTTGCTGGAAGGCGCGGCTCTGGTTTTCGCCCTCCCATGAGCGGTCGTCCGACCGGAGGCCGCGCAGCATGTTGATGTTCTGGAGCTGCCGGTCTCCCTCGTCCTGGTACATGGAGTAGGCCAGAGAATAGAGCTCCGGGATTTTGGCGGCGAGCTGCTGCATGTAGCTGTCGTAGGCCCCCTGCGAGGCCGCGGTGGCGTAGGTGGAGGCGAGGCCGCCGGTGCGGGCTGACACCTGCCCCAGCGTGTCCTTCATCGCGAGGCCGCCGAGGCGGGCGTACTGGTCCGCGTACTGCTGATAGAGCGGGTCTGCGGTGTAGTCGTAGGAAAAGGGGTCGCGGTTTTGGTATTGCCGCAGGAGTTTGTCAATATTGCCCCCATAGCCGGAGCCGCCGGAGGACGCATTCCCGGAAGAGAAGCCGCCGTAACTGCCGCCGCCACCGCCGTTGCCGCCATAACTGCCGCCACCACCGCCGTAACTGCCGCCGCCATATTCATTTTGCAGATATGAGCCTGCGGAAGACAAGTAACTGTTTGTCTTCTCGTTGCCCCGGCCAAGCCGGTCGAGTTTATCGTTGCGCCAGGCCTCATACTGAGCGGCTGACTTCATATCTCCGCGAGCCGCCGCCAAATCCATATACATTTTGTAATCCGTTTCTTCGTCAAGAAACGGACTTTCGTTGTTGCGGAGGTCTTCTTCGTCCCATTTACCCATTGTTTTCCAGCTCCTTTACTCTCGCTTCAAGGGCCGCAAGCTTGCGGCCCATTTTCACCGCGTAGTCCTCAACCGACTGCTGCATGTAGCCGACATAGGCCGCAAGCTCGGAGAGGCGGGCTTCGACCTCCTGCGCGGGGATGGCGCCGAGGTCGCGGTCAAACACGCCGGCCATTCACATCACCTTAAACCCTTCCGACGACGCCGGGCGGTGGGCCCGCCTGTGCCGGCGGGCGTACTCGCCCATTGCCTCCTCGAAGAGGGCGGCCGAGACGTTCATGGCGTCGTACTCGCTGCCCAGAAAGTCTGTCATGGCCGTGATGTAGAGCCCGTAGAGCCGGTCATATGGAGGGCCTACGAGCAGCGCCGTATCACCGTCGTCCGGCCAGACGTAGGTCACGGGGGCCTCTTCTCCGTGCACCTCGGTGGAAATTTTGGCGTCGACCTCCGACAGCCAGGCCGTTTTCTGCGCCGGCGTGCAGGCGTTGGGGCGCAGCTCGTCTACCTTTGCGATGACTTCATTGATTGTCACTTATACCTATCTCCCTTCATTTCCGACTCGAAATATCCGCTCGGCGCAGCGGATGACGCAGGCCCCCTCCCCGGACAGGCGCACGCGGTAGCTGTCGCACCTGCGGGGCATGATGGGGATGGTCAGGGTCGGCGCGTTTGTGCCAGCCGATGTGAAGACGCGCCGCCACGGCTCATTGTCGCAGGAGAGCTCGGCCATCATCCACGCCCCTTCGCCGAGCTCGCAGCGCAGCACGAGCTTTGACGGGCTCTTGCGGGCCATAACCCCTTCCGTGAAGGGCGCAAGCTCGGCCATCCACGGCACGGCCTCGGCTGAGTCCGCCGCCTGCGCCAGGACGACGGCGTCGCCGTATACGTCGTCTTGCGCCTCGCGCCCCTGCACAAAGTGCAGCTTGCCGTCGACCGTGGCGAAGGACAGCGCGAACGTGTCGTCCTCCCTGAGCCACAGGCCCTTGCGGGTGTCGTAGACAAAGAGCCCCCAGCCGCCGCCCGCCTCCTTGGCTGAGAGGGTATAGAAGGTGTCGACGGCGCCGGCCTGCCCCCGCGTAAACCGCTTTTCGCCAAAGGCGGCCGAGACGAGGGCCGGCGTGTTGCCGGCGAAGGCGTAGACCCCGTCCCGCCCTAAGTAATAGAGCACTGAGCCGATGTTTACAAGCGTCCCCGCCGCGCCCTCTTTGACGCCGAACATCGGCCGCTCGGCGACGGAAAATTCGGCCGGGAAGTCGCCGTAGACGCGGTGCAGCGTGTTCTCCTTGAAGCACAAAACCGAGCGGTCGTACTTGCAGATGCCGGTGAAGTCCCCCTCGCTGCCGACGGCGGCGGCGTAGCTGTCAAGGGCGCTCCCCTCAAAGAGATAGAAGTTTGTCGGGTCGCCCAAAGCCGATGCGTAAACGGTGTTTTCGGCGCGGCTGACGCCCCAGAGCCGGTTTTGGCTTTCGCAGACGTAGTCGAGGTCGGGGAACACTCTGGAAACCGTCAGCTGGCCGGTCTGCGTGCCGGCCGTGAAAGTCCCGTCCGAGAAGGTGATGGTGGTGTCGGTCAGCGCGACGATGGGCTTTCTGACAATGTTGTTCTCGGCCGCCTCGGCCCCCGTGACCGTGACCGGCGTGCCCACGCTGAAAACCTTGGTCAATGTGCCGTTCGCATAGTTTGCGTCATGGATTTCGAGGGTCATTTTAGTATAATACGTGTATTTGTTGTGCTTTCCCTCTTCCTCCCCTTCGCTGGTTCTTGTCACGGACAAAATTTTGGCGTAGACGCCCTGGTCGTTGTTGTCGAGAAACGGGGCCGCGACGGTTACGACCCCGTTGTTGGTCGTCTTTTCCGTTTGCCTGTTGAGCACATACGAGGTCGGGATGGCTGCCTTTTGGAGCATGACATACTTCCCGACGGCGGCGTCTGTCCAGGCGCGGGCCTTGCCCCCTCCGGTGAGCGTCCACGTCTTTGTCCCGTCGTCCCACGACACGGAGGTGTACTGCCGAATGTAGTTGTGGATATACGTGTTTTGAAAAGGATTGTCGTATTCGAGGTAATAATCTATGAGCAGCACCTCCAGTGTCCCGAGGATTTCCGGCGAGGTGATGGTCAGCGCAGCGGTCGTGAAAGTCGCGGTCTCGCCGGCCCTTGAAGTGACCGACGCCTCCAAAGGCTTCACTTCGCGGTTCGTGAGGTCGAGGTAAATTTTGTCCGGGAAAACGCAGAGCTTGGTGCCCACGACCGCGAACTGCTTCTCCCCCGGCGCGACGGTGGCGACGGGCTGCCCGTCGAGCTTTAAGTCAGTGCCGTCGACGGCGACAAGGCCGTTCCAGCTGTAGAGGGCCGACGGGGCCGCGTAGCCCGCAAGCTCCCCCCTGCCCCCCCGCTGCGAGAGGGCGGGGAACGCGCGGGACGACAGGTTGCGGCAGTCCCGCAGCTCCCCCGCCTCGCCCTGCGCCCCCTCCCCGAAATTGAGGCCCAAAAAGCCTGTCAGTTGCCGCTTATGGTTGGCGCGGCCGGCCGGAATTCTCGGCAGCATGGTCTATGCCTCCTTAAAATGTGATGAGCGCGGCGAGCTGGCGGTTGCCCTCCGAGACGATTTTGTTTTTGCCGCCAAAGTCCAAAATCGTGCTGCCCCCGCCGTCGCCCAAGAGGGCGTGGCGCAGGCCGAGACTTCCGGCGCAGTCCTGAATTTCGGCGTAGGAGGCCGCCGCCCCGGACTTTTTGGAGGCGAAGACATAGTAGCGCAAGAGCCCATCCCCGCCCACGCCGAGAATGGCGTGGGTCGTGGGGTAAAGCGGGGAGGTGTCCCACCCTTCGGAAAGGGCCTCCTGCAGGGTGGCGCGCCGCCCGTCCGTGAGGAGGGGCAGGCCCGAGACGGCCTGCCGGACGCCTGCGGGCGGGGTTTTGCCAAAGCCGACGGCGAGGGCGGCGTCAAGCCAGATGGTCGAAAAGGCGCCGCCTTTGGCGAGGGGCGCGCCGTCCGCGATGACGTTGCCGACAGGGACGGCGCCCGAGGCCTGAAAGGGGAAGCAGGCGTAGTTTTGAATGGCCGTCGTGCGCTTGCCCTTTCGCCAGTCGAGCACTTTGAAGCGCTCGGGCGGGATGGCGATGGCGTGTAAAACCGGCAGTTCACAATATGTGGACATGACTTTTACCTCCATTTTTTCCTCCATTTTCTCCGCGATAAAGGCCGCCGGGTCGACTGTCGCGGGGTAGCGGTAGGCCCCCTTGTGAATTTCGAGGTGCAGGTGGGGGCCGGTGGCGGCCCCCGTCGCGCCCTCGCGCCCGAGGGCGGTGTCCCGGGTGACGGGCTGGCCCTCTTTCACAAGGCAGGCCGACAAATGCGCGTAGAGGGAGAGGCAGCCGTCCGGGTGCTGTACCGAGACGTAGTTGCCGTAGGCCGCGGAGGCGGCGGCGCGAAGGACAGTCCCCGCCGCGATTGGGTGGACAAGGCCGTCGCCGCCGGCTGCGCGGGAGACGAGGTCGAGCCCCGAGTGGTAGCCGCACTTCCATGCGGCGCCCTTCTTCCCGAAGGGGCATGTGACTGCGTAGGGCTCCTTAAAGGGCCAATTGTATGTAGTCATGGGGTCACTCCGACAGTTGTTTGACAACCTGATTGAGCCCCGTGGAGGCAAAGCCCGACACCGCGCCCACCGCAAAGGCCGTGATGAAGTCCGACGCCGGAAAGTCCGGCACGGTGAAAAGGGCCGCGACCCCTAAGAGCCCGCCGAACATGCCGCAGAGGGTCGGAATCCACTTGTTGTCCAAAGCTGAGGCCTTTGCCGTGAGCCCGGCCAGATAGCAGATGGCCGTGATGACCGGAATGGTGGTGATGCCAAAATCCATGATTGAACCTCCTCTATGCTTTTTTGTCCTTGACTTCAAGTACCGTGATTCTTGTCTCGTGGTTGTCGAGCCGCCCGTCCATCTCCCGCGCACAGTCTTCAGCGCACTCCACGCGCCTGTAGAGCGCGTCGACCAGCACCGCCGTCTTGGCGGCGCTTGCGCTGTAGGAGGCGACGGGCTTGGCCAGCAGCGCAAAAAGCCCCGCAAGGACGACCAATACTGTGACAACTGACCATTCATTCATGATTTTTCTCCTTCCCTGTTGCAACTAAGGGATTTTGTGCGGCCGGCCGCACCGGGCCCTGTGCGGGCAATAGGCTTTTGCCTGTTGCGACTAAGGTGTTTTGCGCGCAAGCGGGAGCTTGCTCCAAAACCCCTAAGTCGCTGCCACTCGTGCGCCGCCCTTCATCTGCCACAGGCAGCGGGCGGTGCACTCCCCACTCGCTCGGTTCCCTTCATCCGCCACAGGCGGCGGTCACCTCGCTCCCCACAGGCAGCGGGAGCCGAACTCCCCACAGGCGGCGGGAGCCGAACTCCCCACAGGCGGCGGTCACCTCGCTCCCCACAGGCGGCGGCCGCCTCGCTCCTCACTCATTCATGCGTGTGCCTCCCCTCTCCTATTTGTCACTCGGCATAGGCTTCCCCGGTGAGCTCCTCGTAGTCGGCGGGCGCGAAAGACACGGTCGCCTTGCGCACGAGGGCCGCCAGCATTTCGGTGCTCCAAAGGCCCCTGTCGTAGTTCTTCTTTGCAAGCTCTTTTGTGGTCATGGATTTTTCCTCCTACAGCGTCATCAGATTTTGAAATTCCATCGCGGCCGCGATGCGCTCCTCGGCCGTCACGGGCGGCGCGAGAATTTCCGTTTCAAAGAGATAAATCGCGTCGCAGACCTCCGCGCCCGTCATGGCCTCGGTGATGAGGGGGCAGGTGCTGTCCGGCGAGACCGCTTTGCGCTCCTCAATGAGCTTTTTGTAGACCGCCCTGCTCTGCTCGAGCTCCATGAAGACGCCCATGTTGATGGGGGCGTCGCAGATGATGAAGTCGGCCACCTGCGCAAGCGGGGTTTTGGCGAACACCTGCTCCGGCGTGAACATGGTCCCCGCGGGGGTATAGAGGTTGTCCGTTTTGTTCCAGATTTTGTAGCCTGCCATAATATCGCTCCTTTTTATGATAAGATTCCGTTTTTGAATTTGATGTAGCCGGAGGCAACGCGCTCGTTTACGCTCGTTTGTACTGTCACGGAGACCTCGGGAGCGTCATTGAATTTATACTTTGTTCCGGGCGCGAAGGTCATGTTAATTAACACGCCGGGCACGTCGTAATATCCCTCTACAACGTCGCTATAGTTGGCAGCGGTAGTATAACCACCAGCCGCCAACGCGTAACCCCCTACAGAAACTCCGGCAGCACGGTCTCTTCCCGCGCTTAACGGCATAGGTGTAAGTCGGGTAAGCGAAGTATCGTAGGCGTCAACAGCATCACTATGGCCTCCGGTACTGCCTCCTATAGCCAGAGCGTAATCTCCTACAGATGCGCCAGCTATGTAATCTCTGCCCACACTCAAAACAACAGGTGTAAGTCGGGTAAGCGAAGTGTTGTAGGCGTCAACCACATCACTCCTCCCCGATCCAGTATTGCCTCCCATCAAAAGAGCATAATTACCTACGGATGAGCTTGCAATGTACCGCCGAGCTACACTGAGCGATGTGGGTGTGCTCCGCGTTAGGGTGGTATTATAGGCGTTTACTACAGCGCTTGTAGCAGACCCCGTATAACCACCTGCTGCCAACGCATACCCGCCTACAGAAACTCCAGCAGCACTGGTCCGCGCGACACTTAGAACCGTGGGGGTACTCCGCGATAGAGAGGCATTATATGCTTCTACCACATCGCTAATCGGGTCCCCGCCGCCCATAGCCAGTGCGTAATTCCCGACAGATGCACCAGCCGGCCAGGAACGATTAACAGTTAACCCAACCGCTGTGCTCCGCGTTAGGGCGGTATTATAGGCGTTTACTACCCCGCTTGCAGCAGACCCCGTATAACCTCCCAGTGCAAGGGCATAGTTGCCGACCGATGCTCCGGCAAGCTGGTCCCGGGCCACACTTAACTCAGTCGGTGTACTCCGCGTTAGGGCGGTATTATAGGCATCTACCTTTGAACTCTTTCCGCTTGCAAGTTCTCCGCCCATAACAAGCGCATACTCTCCCACAGATGCGCCAGCCGGTAATCTTCTACCCTCACTTAAATTGGCTACAGAAGAAATTTTTGTCACGCCGGCGTTTTGGACATCAATGGTGTACTTCGCCCCGCCACCTGCCGCCGCCTGATTGACAATCACAGAATCACCACCCCCACGTCGATGTCACCCGCCGGCGCCGTCTCGCAAGCGAAGGTCAGGGTATTTGCCCCCTGCGCCGTGCACCTGACACCCGCCTCCGTGTATGTCTCTTGGTCTGCGGGAGCAGGCGCAACAAACACAGTATTTGTAGCGGTTACTCCCGACGCCGTCACGGTCTGGGTTCCCCCGCTCCACCCCGCGGCCGTTAGCGTGGCGGTCAATGTCACGGCCGCCGCTTGCTTGGCCGTAAGCGCCGTGAAGACGCCGCCCGAAGTCACCATTTTAGTGCTGCCGGCGGTCGGCGCGACGTCGACCGAGGAGTTGCCGGTGCCGCCCCGGGCTACGGGGAGGGTTCCGGAGGTGATGCCGCTCGCCGCGTGGGTGTGGCTTGCCGCCGCGGCCCCCGCCTGCGCAGCCGTGACGGCGTGGGGGTTGGCGGCAGAGCCGGCGTGGGCAGCAAGGGCCGCCGCTGTGGCGTAGTGGGCGGGGGGCTCGCCGCCGAGGCGGTCGGCGTCGTCGGCGGCGTCCACCTTGCCGTCGGCGTCGGCGTCGTAGGCGGAGGTGAGCATATCGCCGGTTCCGGCGCCGGCGGGGCCTTGAAACCCTTGCGGCCCCTGCGGGCCGGTGGGGCCGGGCGCACCCTGTTCCCCCTGCGGGCCCTGCGGGCCGGTTTCACCCTGCTCCCCTTGCGGCCCTTCGGGGCCCTGTTCGCCCTGCGGCCCCTGCGGGCCGGTTGCGCCCTGCGGGCCTTGCAAACCGGACATGCCCTGCGGGCCGGCGGGGCCGGGCGCACCCTGTTCCCCCTGCGGGCCGGCGGGGCCTGTCGCGCCCGCCGGAATGGCAAAGGCGAGGTTGACGGCGCCGCCGTCAGCCGTCTTTGTCACGGTCGGGGCGGCCCCGGCGGGCAGGCCCGCGGCTGTCGCCGTCAGGCCCTCGATGGCCGCCCGCGAGGCCTCGGCGCCCGCGCGGGCCGCCTGCGCCGCTGCGAGGTCATTTTGCAGAGCGGGCAGGAGGGCGTCAATTTCGCCCTGAAGCTGGTCTGCAAGGGGCTGGGTGACGTCGGCCGGGGCGGCGGGGCCCTGCGCGACGGCGGCCTCGAGCACCGCAAAGGTCAAATTTGCGGTGCGCTGCACCGTGACGCCGCCGCCCTCGTCCTCCCTTGTCCCCTCAAAGACGGCGACGACGCCCTCCCCGGCGTGGGCTAAAGGCTCTGCCGGAATCGGGACGAGGTAGACGCCCTCGGCCATGACGTCCTCGAGGAGGGTGGGGCCGAGCAGGATTTCAACGGGGTTTTGGCCTCTGGCGTCCCACATGAGGAGCTTTTTCGTATAGCCCGCCCAGTCCGGCGCGAAAGTCACGCGAAAGTGGGTGACAAACGCCTCCCCGACCGCGCCGATGAACTTGGCGTCGGCCAAAGCTGAGGCGCTTTTGACTTTTATCTCAATCAGCCTGTCCATATAGCCTCCTTTAGGCTGCGGGGGCCGAGCCCGCACCGGTTTTGGCGGGCGGATTTCCGCCCATGCTTCGGCAAGCCGCTTGTGAATACATCGAGTATTCGCTGTACGGCTTTACTTGCCTGAACGAAAATCCGCTCCGCCAAAACTGCATGCACCTGTCGGCGAACAGTATTCGAGGGATTTTCGTTGCGGCGGATACCGCAATGCCAACGCAGAGCACGGCGAATAAGGTAAGAAGCGCCGACAGGCGATGCGGTTCGGCCCCCGCAGCCTAAAGGAGGCTCCCTCCTAAAAAAAGCGGGCACAGGAAACTTGCGTCCCTGTGCCCGCGCCGTGTCGCGTGCGATGCCTTGGTCTCGCGGCTATTATGTAAAGTGTTTAGACTTTACAGGTTATAGAGCTTCGCCTGACTGTCGAACTCGCGGGCCTTTTCGGCCGCGTACTCGGCGGCCCGCGTGTCCTGCTCCTGCGACGCGTCGAGGACGAGGGCGAACTTGCGTTTGATTTGCACAGGCGCGCCGCGGCGGATGACGCAGTTTTCGCCGTTGACGGCGACGTAGACGTCGTCACAGTACCTTCCGCCGTCCTTGAAGAGCTGCACCGTGACGTACTCCTCAAGGCTCGGGTCGGACTTTGCGCTCGTGGCGGACTTGGAAGTTTTGACGGGTGCCGCCGCCGCGAGCTCGGCTTTGAGCTCGGCCAGCAGCTCGGCCTTCAAAGCTTCGCGGTCCTGGGGGGCTGTGGGGGTTTTTTCAGCCATGAGTTCCTCCTTAAAGGGGGGCGGGGGCCGGGCGGTCCCCGCCCTTTGTCAAATGGATTTAATTTGCGCCGATGTCGTTGAAGGTGGAGGTGGTCTCAATCCTGACCATGTACTCCTCGACGAGCCGCTCGGCGACTTTGGTGGCTTTCCAGCCTGCCGACCCTCTCTGATTTAACGGGTCGGCAGTGCCTGCGCTGCCCAGCTGCTTGACGATGTGCTGGAGGCCGCCGCCCTCGATTTCGGTCGTGCCGTAGGCGTTGTCGCCCATGACCAGCGTGGCGTAGACGTCGCGGCCGCGGGCCCCGGCCTCACCCGGGTAGACAATGTCGCCGTCCGCCGGGGCCTCAGCCGGAACTTCGGTCAGCACAATGGCCGCGGCACCCGCCGCGCCGGCAGTCGCGGACGCCACGGTCGAGAGGGCGCCGCCGATGAGGACTTTGCGCCCCGGGAGGGCCGCGGCGTCGTCCGCCGTCAGGGCCTCGTCGACGGTGGCAGTCTTAGTCCCCGCCGTCCAGGAGGCGACGGTCAGCGTGCGGGCGGCACCCGTCAGGTCAGCCGCGTGAAAAATTTTTGCCTCGGTCGTCTCGACAAAGCGGCAGCCCGCGACCATGCCGATTTCGCCGGTGTAAATGTGCTCGGGGTCGGCGTACTGGTGGGGGTACTTCCAGTCCTCGTCGTTCGTGAGGTCGTAGGTGCAGTCGGGGTTGATGATGGCGACGTAGCTCTCGCCGACCTTTTCGGCGTTCATGGCTTTGAGGTAGCGCACCGCGCGCTTGACGGCGTCGACCGTCAGGTAGTCGTTGCCCGTTTCCTCCCCGCCCGCCAGCTGATGCCGGGCGCTCTTTGCGGCGGCCCCGAACTGGACGTTTGTGCCGCCCGCGAGGGTCTCGCGCGTGATGGTGTCGAGCGTGCGCCCGGCCTGCGCGCCCAAGAGCTTTGTGGCCTCGACGAGGTTGTTGTCAATGGCCGTGAGCTGCAGGATGTCCGAGACCTCGAAATAGCCGCCGTACTGGGCGACCGTCGCCTCCACGACCGACATTTTGAGCTTCTGGCCGTCGGGGGTCACGCCCTCGGTGAGGGGGGTGACGAGCTTCGGGAGCGGGCTGTACTTGCGAAACTGCACGGTCTTGCCGCTGCGCTCGGGGATGGGCCGCTTTTGGGCGAACTGGTCGTGCACGAGCTTGGGGACCGCCATGTCGATGAGGTAGTCGGAGTAGTAAATGCGCATCTCGTCCGAGAGGTCGCCGTCTGCCGTGGTGTTGGTGTTGGGACTGGGGGCGGCGAAAAGCTGAAGGTCAAGTGTGAAGGCCCTACGCTTTACAGTGATGTCTTTGTTCATGTGTTCTCCTTCCTTGCGGCCGCAAAGGGGCGGCTTAAAAGCTGATTTTCTCCCCTTGCAGCGCGCGTTTTGCGATTTCGGCGCGCCCGGCCCTTGTGAGGCGGGAGACGTCCGACTTGATGGTGATGCCGCTGCCGGCCTGCGTGCCGTTTTCGGGGGGGCGGGCCCCCCGCGCCCGGATGCCGTCGACCACCCGCTTTTCGGTGACCCGGGCGACGCCCTGCAGGATGTCCGGCAGGTGCAGGACTTCGTAGGCGTGGCGCACCGGAATTCCCGAGCGCAGCATGGCGAGAAAGCGCGGATTTTTGGATTCAATGGAGAGGTCAAAGTCGGGGTAGTCGGCTTTGACGGTCTCCCCTTCGCGGGCCCAGCGGGCGAGCTGGCCCAAGGCCGCCTGCCCGGTGCGGGCAGCTTTTAGGGCGGCGGGGTCCTGCGGGGGCGGGGCTTTTTGGCCCGCGTCCGCATCCGCGTCAATGGCCTGCGCGAGCTTTGCCATGTCGCCGTCCGGCACGCCGTAGCGGGCGCAGAGGGCTTCAATGACCGGCTGCTGGCTTTGCAGCCGCTCGGTCAGGGCCTTGTGGCCCTTGAAGCGGCGGTTGAAGGCCTCCTGAAACTCCTCGGCGTAGAGCTCCTTGTACTCGGTGGCCATGAGACGGCGAAATTTCTCGCGGCGGGCCTCGGGGGTGAGCTGTTCTTGCGTGCTCCCGGCGGCGGAGCTTTGCTGCGTGACTTCGCCCAAGGTTGTCCGTTGGCCGCTTCCGGACTGCGCGTTTGTTTCGGCCTCACTCGCCGCGATTTGCGGCGCAGAGTTGTTGTCCATGGTGTTCCTCCTTATCAGCATAGCACACGGGAAACGAAAAGTGGTCAAAATCGACAAATTTTTATATGTGCTTGATGCGCAGGTGTTCAGGGTACTTTTTTTCAATTTCGGCAAGACCTGCCACCGCCATGTCGAATGCGGCGGCAAAGGCGGCGTCGCCCGCGGCGCAGATGACCACCTCCCCCTTGTCGCAGGAAAGCTCCTCTATGGAAAAAAAGCTTTTGGGGTGCTGTTCGAGCCACGCAAAGAGCGCAAAGACGAGGGCCGAGCAGGCGGCGCAGACAATGTCGTCGCCACCCCCGCTGTAGTTTGCGTGGCCGGTCATGGCAAGGCGCTTTTTGCCCTGCGTTTCCCCAACCGTGACGGCAATCATCAGCCCATCTCCTCCCGTAAAGCCGCCATGTTTGGCCCGGCCTGCTTGACAAGCTGCTGCGCGTAGGGCAGCATGGACGCGCCAGCGGGTGGCAGGGCGGCAGGAGGAGGCGCGGGGGCCGGAAGGATATTTTGCGCCACTTTCCTTTTGACGGCCTCGATGCCCTCGAACTCCATCATTTCGAGCATGAGGAGGCTTTCCCGCGCTTTTTCGGGGGCGAAAGCGCCCAGCCGGTAGAGCTCTTTGGCGGTCTCGTTCATGGATAATTGGCTGAACGGATTTCTTTTTTCGGCCCGCACCTTGACGTCAAAGACCGGGCGGCGCCCGTCCCCCTGCAGCCCCGTGTTGGAAAATTCGGTAAAAGAGCCGCTGTCGGCCCCGGTGATGCGAAACGTGCGGGCCTCGTCGTAAAACTGGCGAATGAGCTCAATGGCGAGGTACATCATGGCCGTGTAGGCCCGGTAGGAGCCCGCGATCATGTCGCGGCTGGCCTTGGAGCCCGCCTCCTGCAGGGCCGCGATGGCGGCCGCCGCCGTCACGCCGCCGGAGGAGCCGCCGGAGTTGAAGTCGCGGTTGGAGGAGGTCTCCTTGAGCTCCTCGATTTTCTGGCGGTAAATGTTGAAATAGACGCCGGACAGGGGCGTGACCGGGATTTGCCGCACGCGGGCCTCGTCCAGCGCCCCCGCGACTTCGACGATGGGCTCGGCCAAATCCAAAAACTGCTCGCGGTTGATGCCGGAGCCGTCCGACACAAAGTAGCGCGGGCGGGTGGCCAAAAGCGCGTTTTCAAGCAGGCAGCCGCCCAGCTTGTCGATATAGAGCTGCGGGTCCTTTGTGATGGCGACGTAGCCAAACCCGGCCGGCGTGCCCTTTTCGGGGAACAGGGTGTCGAAGACGACCGGGTACCGGCCGTGGTCGTAAAACCCGCGATTTTGATAGCGCGGCTCGTTTTCCGAGGCGAAAAGCAGCGTCTCGCCGCAAAACTTCATGAGGTGCAGGAGCGTGCGCCCGGAGGGCTCCCGCACTTTGTAGTAGCAGTCGACAATGAGGGCCTTGTCTCCCGTGTCGACCTCGTCGTCATAGACATACTGCGCGACGTCGATGACGGCGCCCGCCGCCTTGCCGGCAAGCGCCGGATAGAGGGACTCGGTCTCGGTTTTGTCCGCGAGGTCGACGACAAAGAGGTACTTGGATTTCTCCAAATCCGTCACGCCCGGCTCCCAGAAAATGTTGAGGAGGTCGATTTTGCGCAGGTCAATGTCGCCGAGGCCGTTTTCCAGCGTGCCGTTCCAAAAGACGCCGTAGGCCGCGGTGCCGTGTTTGAGTTTCTCCCACCAGTTTTCCGAGTAGGTCCCCTCGAACCCGCCCCGCTCCAAAATGACCGGCAGCACCTGCGACAGGCTCCCCGCCGCCGCCTCGTCTGCGGGCTCGCGGGGCAGGACGTTTGGCTGCGGGTAGTTGTCGGCCGCGTCGGCGTGCTTATTTTGCAGCGTGTTGAACAGCCAGGCCGACGTGGGGGCCGGGCGGGTTTCATCGGGCTTGCGCCCCCGCATGACCTCCCAGTGGCGCAGCTTGTACCACCGCTCGTCCTCAATGACGCGGGCTTCGAGGGCGGCCTTTCCGGCCTTGTACCTGACAAGGGCCTCTATGGCCTTTTGCACCTCTTTTTCGCCCACGGGGAGGGCGGGCGCGGGGGGCAGCAGCGCGCCCACATCCACGCCACCCGCCGCAGGCTCGCCCGCCGCGGGCAGTGCCGCCGACATGTCGGCGGCGGGCAGCACGCCTGTGGCGCCTTCGTTTAAAGGCGGCATAAAGGGCTTGCGCAGTTTCAGCATGAGTTCAGTCACATCCATGGGGTCACATCCTTTTATAAAATTCGTATTTGTCATATTTCGCGGGGGCGGCAAGCTCGAGCGGGTCGTCGCCCGGCGCGGGCTTTGCGGCCTGCGGGCGGGGGGAAATCGGGTTTTTCATGCAGATGTACCGCAGCTCGTCATAGGCGTGGTCCTCCCCCTTCGTGTCGACGTCCTCGACGTCGGCGGCGTCGTAGACGAGGGCCGGCAGCGTGCGGATCATGTGCGGGCAGGTCGAAAAGACGTAGAGCATGGGGACGCCGTCGCCGTCAAAGGAAAGTCTGTGGTGCACCTGCATTTTTCCGGCAAGCCGCGCGTTTGCGCCGGGCTCGAAGTAAACCCGCTCTTTTTCCATGAGCCGGGCTACACTCTCGCCCGCGCCGGAATCTCCGAAAATGGCGGGGTCGGCGACGCCGAAAATCTGGCGGCCGGCGAGATTTTCGTCCTCCGCCTCAATGGCCCGGATTTTGGCGGCGACCCGGGCCGGCTCCCAGCGCAGGCCGACGTCGGGCTCGCCCGCGCTGCCGTAGAGCTCGCGGATGCAGTGAAGCCGCCGGTCCTCATCCGCGGCGTACCAGTGGCAGGAGAAGGGCTTGCGGTAGCCCCAGTCAAACGAGCGCCATATGCGCCAGCTCGCGGGCACTTTGAAGGGGCTGATGACATGGGTGAACTTGCGCTCACCGTAGCGGGCGGGGTCATTGCGCCACTCGGTGAAAACCTGTCCCGAAAACGTGTCCCAGTCGCCGTACAAGAGGGCTTTTTTCTCGGCCTCCGGCAGCGCCGCCAGCCGCGCCGCGTAGAGGGGGTCGTTTTTCAAGAGGGCTTTGTTGTCGAAAACGGTCGAGGGCACGAAGATGCGGGACTGGCGGCGGGTCTGCACCGCGCCGTCCTCGTCCGTGTAGCGCAGCTCCTCCCAGATGGGGGTCAGGGGCGGGGCGGGCGAGACAAACCGGGCCTTGACCCAGGCGTGGCCCACGCCGCCGGGGTTTGCCGAGGCCCGCATGTAGACCCTCGTGCCCGGGCCGTTGGGGCGGTTGCGGGAAAATAAGTAGCTGTACTCGTCCCAGGTGAAGTGGGTGGCCTCGTCAAAGGCGATGTAGTCGTAGGCCGCGCCCTGGTATTTCACGCGGTCACGGGGGTACTGCATGGCGCCGAAAATAATTTTTGCGCCGGACGGGAATGTCCATGTGCGGGCGGTCTCGCTGTAGCGGGCGGCGGGGCAGGCGGCTTTGTAATAGCATTTTGATTTGTCAATGAGCTCGGCCAGCTGCGGCCCCGTTTTGCGCAAAATGAGGCCCTTGTAATGCGGAATTGCGATTTGCCGCAGCGCCTCGACGACGAGGGCGTCACTCTTGCCGCCGCCCGCCGCGCCGCCGTAGAGGGCCTCGTACTCGGGGCGGGCCATGAAGGCGGCCTGCTTTGGCTGGGGCGTCCAGAGGGGGGCGGTCACGGCTCGTCCTCCGGCAGCACGTCCGGCAGGATGACGACGCCGGATGTGTCGCTCGCTTTGGCTTTTTCGCCCGCCTCGTAGAGGTTTAAATGCTTTGCCAGCATGTCGAGGGCGCGCAGCCGGTCGGCGGGCTTCACTTCGGGGCCGCTGTCCTTTGATTCATCGGCAAAGGCGATGCGGGCGACCTCCCTCACGACGCGGGCGGCGTCAATTTCGTCCTGCATTCGGGTTTCCCCCTTCGCTGTAAAATGTCAATGCCGCACACGCTTTTCCACCCGCACGAGGTAGTTTTTGCCGTCCGGCGTGACGGAGGTCGTCACGGTGTAGTCGCGCTCGTTTTCAAAAACCCGAATCAGGGGCAGGACGATCTCCCACGCCCCCTCCCCCACCTGCGCCCCGTGGGAGAGGGCGATTTGGGCCAAAGTGCTGTCGACGACTTTGCCCCACTGGGCAAGGCCTTTTTCCGTGCGGCCCCGCTCGGCTTTCAGCTGCCGGATAACGGCTGCCTGGTCAGAGACCTTTTTTTGCCATCTCACGAGCTCGTTTTCCGGCTCTTTTTTTGCGCGCTTTTTCTCTGGCATGTGCGTCGCTCCTCTCGTAACTCTTTGTGATGCCCTGCGCGACCGTGCAGCCCTCCCAGCCCGGCACCGCGGCGCAGTAGGCGTAAATGTAGTCCCTGCGGTGGGGGAAGTCGCGAAACCGCATTTTCCCGCCCTCGCAAAAGACGCAAAGGGGCCCCTCGTAGAGGTAGTAGGGACAGCAGTAGTCGAGCGCCATGACTTTCACCTTCTCCGGGATGACTTCATTTTCAGTGTTCACGTCTCACCGCCCGTTTCCTTTGGCCCGTAGAGCTGCGCCTCGTTCCAGGCCATGAATTTTTCAAGGCTTGCAAGGTCGCCCTCTTTTCTCCCCCCCTGACTGACCCCGCGGGGCCTGCCGCCCCGGTCCTGCTCGCGGGCAAGCCAGCTGTTAATAAAGCGCGGCAGGCCGCCCCTGGTCTTTTGGCGGGTCGGGTTGGCCAAGAGCCAGCCCTTCATGGCGCGAAGGGCCGCCGCGACGTCGACTGCCGGGTAGAGGCTCCCCCACTCCTCAATTTGAGATGGGCTGACCCCGTACTCCCCGCCCCCGTTTACCGGCAGTGAAAAATGGGCTTCTTCGCTTTTTGCCGCCTTGGGCGCAAAGCGGGGCTTTGTGCAAAATACGGATTCGGATTCAGATTCGGATTCGGATTCGGATTCGGATTCAGGCGGTTTTTCACGGTCGCCCACCGTGGACGGCGGGGGCGGGAATTTGGAGCGCTTGGTCTGGATGCGCTGATGGGATTCCCAACTCGGGAAGTGCAGGTAGGGCTTTCCGTCCACTTCGTAGAGGCCAACGCAGCCTGCACCCGCCAAATCGAGCAACCCATTCTCGATATCCTTTAACGTCACTCTCTCCCTGAGCGGAAACACCGCGCCCTTGATGATGGCCGGGCGGGCGTCGCCTCTTCCGTAGTCGTCGACATATGTGATGAGGCCGACCCAGAGGCGAAACTGGAAGTCGGTGAGTGATGCGATTTTCTGTGAGACATGAATGCTCTCTTTAATGATGCGGTTTGGCATGGCGGGGTCATCTCCCCGTATGGTCGCGCTCGCGCACAAAAATTCTGCGCTCGGTGCGGGCAGGCACCACGTGCTCGGGCTTGTCCACAATTTGCACCCCGACGACGTAGCGCCCGGTCTCGACTATCGCCCGCTCGCCGAGGCGGGTTTTGAGTTCATCGCTGATTTCGACAAAGCGGCCCACATAGGGGCGCAGCCGCTCCCGCTCGTCAATCAGGGCCTCCAGCGCCGCGCGGTCGTCCTCCTTGGGCAGGGCTTTGAGCAAAAGGCGGAAAATGGCTTCCAGCACGCCGGTCTCTTTTTCGTTCATTTTTATGTACCTCCGATTTCACAGTTATAGATTTTCATCGAAAAACTCGTACGCGTCGGCTTTTTTCACGCAGGCGCCGCAGCCTAAAATCTGGTTTGACCCCCGCTCAATGTAGAGCGTGTCGGCCTCGCGCCCACACCACGGGCAGCGCGGCGGGCGCGGCTCTTTGCCGTCCGGCGTCCCCGTGCGGCAGAGATTTGCGACGACCGGGTTGTCCGGCACTTCCCAAAACGGCATTTTTTCACCTTCTTTTTTCAAATTTCACCTGTTTTCAAAAACGGTATCCGAAGCTCATTTTTGGAGAAACTATATGCGAGGTGATTTTATGCCACCGAAAAAGAGGCTCAACATCGTCGACAGCATCGACAAACCGATTCCCGAGCGGTTTTATCCGGTCATCGACACAGACCTCGGCCGCGACAACCTTGAAAACGATTTACCGTATGCCGACTTACAGGATTTGAGAGCGTAGACAGCCTAAAATGTCACATTCAGTTTTTACTTGACAAACAAATACCGATGGTGTATAGTATATGGGTGTTCTGAATGTACAAATTGATGGCCGCAGGCTGTAAATCAATGTCCATTTTTGATTTGCCGCAGGCGGCTTTGTTTTTGACAAAGACAAGGAACAACAAAAATTTTGGAGGTACTTTTCATGAAAAACGGCACAGTCAAGTGGTTTAACGAGAGCAAAGGGTTCGGCTTCATCTCCGACGACGACGGCGGCGAGGACGTGTTTGTCCATTTCTCCGCCATCCAGTCGAGCGGATTCAAGACGCTGGCCGAGGGCCAGAAAGTGTCTTACGACACTGAGCCCGACCCCAAGGACTCCCGCAAGCTGCGCGCCGTCAACGTCCACATGGCCTGACATTGACCGGAAAAATCCGCTCCTGTATGGGGCGGATTTTTTTATGCCCGTTCCCCCATCAGGCGGCCAGTTTATTTCGAATACAACTTTATAGCCGTATCCTTATAAAACCGAGTACAAATTGCGACAAAGTTCGGTAAAATCTACCATTTTTCATCCCAATAAATCCCTTGACTTTTACGGCATGAGGTAATATAATCAAAAAAAGCGGCAGGAGAATTACGTAATTCCGTCTTTCTTGTCCCCCATCATAATACTGTTTGGCGTAATAATCAAGCCCTAATTTACTTTATTCCGTAAATTCGTCTAAGTGCATAAAAACGAGGTGTGTAAATTGAACGATTTGTACCAAAAAATCGAACAGCTCTGCCAGCTGAAAAACATCAACATCACGGCGATGTGCCGAGAGGCCGGCGTCTCCCGCGGGAACATCACCGACCTCAAAAAAGGCCGCTCCAAAACCCTCTCGGCCATGTCGCTTTCGAAAATCGCAAATTACTTCGGGGTCTCCATCGACTATCTCTTAGGGTGCGAGCCGGCCCCCTCCATCCTCGAATTTGCGGCCGAGGGCACAGGTCTTCACGCCGCGGCGGGGCTTTTGCTCCGGGAGCGGGAGCGGCGGGCCGGCATCGTGCGAAAAAAGCCCGCCCCCGAAAAAAAGGGCGGACTTGAGGAATTCGAAGCCATTTTCACCGCCCTCACGCCCGAAAATCAGGCGAAACTGCTGGAGCTCGCCCGCCTGTTTTTGACGGCGCAAAAGAGCAAGTAGTTTATTGGGACAAAAAAACGCGGGGACACCCCCGCGGCCACATATACACATACAGATGAAGGGAACAACATTTTCATGAACTTTCTTGCGGTCGGCGCGGGTGGATTTCTCGGGGCCTGCCTGCGCTATTTTCTCTCAAAACGCCTCTCCTTTGCGGACTTCCCGTACGGGACGCTCCTGTCGAACCTGCTGGCCGCCCTCGCAATCGGCCTCATCATCGGCTTTGAGCGCCGCTCGGGCGCCTTGGACCCGAACACCAAGCTCTTTTTGACCACCGGCCTCTTAGGCGGGCTTTCGACTTTCTCGACGTTCAGCCTCGAGACCGTGAGCTATTTCGAGTCGGGGAAATACCTGCTCGCCGGCGCAAACGTCATTTTAAATGTCGGGCTGTGCCTGCTCTTTGTGTTCGCGGGGCTTGCCGCGGCAAAGCTCATACTGCCAAACTGAAAAACAAACGACAAAAACCGCAGGGACACCCCTGCGGTTTTTTGATTTGCTTTATTCCAGCGCCGCGTACAGCTTTTGCGTGTCCTCCCAGCGGCCCTCCTCGGTGCTGCCCATGACGACGGCGATGTACCGCTTTCCGTCGATTTCGGCACACGACACAAGGCAGCAGCCGGCAGCCTTGCTCGTGCCGGTCTTGAGCCCCGTCACCCTCTCATCGTACCAGGGCCCGGCCGGGTCTAAAAGCGCGTTTGTGCTCTCGTAACGGACCTGCCGCCCGCCCGCAAAGACCTGCGTCACCTCGCCCATGGCCGCAATTTCACGAAGTTCCTCCTGCGCCAAAAAAGCCTTTGCGATTTGGGCGAGGTCGGCCGCCGTCGTGTACTGCCCCGCGGCGTCGTAGCCGTCGGGCGTGACAAAGTGCGACGAAGCCGCGCCGACTTCGCCCGCCTTGTCGTTCATTGCGGCCATAAAGGCGGCAAGGGCGTCGGCGGCGGGGGCCCTGCCGTCGGCAAGCAGCTTCCGGCCGGCAAAGACGGCAAGGGCATAGGCCGCGTCGTTGCCGGATGGAATCAGCATGGCCTCGAGGAGCTGGCGCACCGTCAGCTTGTCGCCCGGCGACAGCCACGCCCGCGAGGCGTCCGGCGCAATGAGGCCGACTTCGCGGCCGACCGTGACCGCGTCGTCCGGATCATCATCACGACAGCAGTCGAGGGCGGTCAGGGCGGTCAGCATTTTCACGGTCGAGGCCGGGGCGATTTGCGCGTCCGAATCCTTTTCAAAGAGTACCTCTCCATCGTCCCCGTTCCCATCCCCGTCCCCGTCTATCTCAATCAAACAGACGTTTTTGGCCTCGAGCCGGAGGGCGGCGAGGGCCTCGGCGGCCGCGATGCGGGCGCGCTCGTCCGCCGCCTGCGCCTGCGGCGGCAGGAGCCCGGGCGGAACGGTCTCCTGCGGCCCCGCCTGCGGCGTCGGCATAAAAGTCAGCCCCGCCGCAAAGACGGCGGCGAGCGTCAGCCCCGCAAGGGCGCCAAATCCGTCCCATCCACTCCTGCCCGCAAGTCCGGGGGCGCGCACTTTGCGCAGCGCGGCGCGGCCTATGAGAAAGCCCACGGCAGTCCCGACCGTGTTCAAAATGATGTCGTCAATGTCGAACGCCCGCGCGCAAAAAAGCTGCAGCGTCTCAATTGCCGCCGACAGGGCCGCCCCTGTCAGCACCGCCACAGGGGCCTTGCGAAAGCGCTGCCACAAAAAGAGGGGCAGCGCACCCACCGGCACAAAGAGCAGCAGATTGACCCAGAGGTTGACAAGGCTGCCCTCGAGGTCCCGCAGCACCGCGAAGGGCCGGAGGTTGACGGCCTGTCCGACATTGGTCAGCGAATAGCCGTAGACCGGCGAGACAGTCCCGGCGAAAATGACGGTGAGGGAGAGCCCCAGCGCGACCGCCACGCCCCAGTGCAGGGGCGTGACGCGCTCTTTGCGGCGGCGCGCCGCGAGACTCTGCGCCGCCATAAAAATGAGGCAGGCCGCAAGGCCGTAGGGAATATACCGCAGCGGCTCTATGAATAACAGCATAAAACAACCTCCCGAAACATGTCCCAAATCCCCTTTGGCGACACCATTTTACCAAAGGGGGGCGGGGCAGGTTTTAAGGCGAGGTTGTCAAAAAGTTGAGAACTCATTAAGATTTTGGGTTCATTCGGGGTTACTTTTCCGTACCCTCGCTGGCCCCCGGCAGCGAGAGCGTGAATGTGGTGTGCCCGCCGCCCGACTCGGCCTTGATGTCGCCGCCGTGCAGCGCCACGATGTCGCGGGCGATGGCAAGCCCCAGCCCGGCGCCGCCGGTGCCGGTGGAGCGGGCGGCGTCGAGCCGGCAAAACTTCTCGAAAATGACTTCGAGCTTGTCCGGCGGAATTTCCCCCGCGCTGACAAACCGGATGTCGACATTTTTCCCCTGTGATTGCGCCGTTATGCGGATGACCGAATCGGGCTCGCCGTAGCTGACGGCGTTTTTGAGCAGATTGTTGAAAACCCGGGCCAGCTTGTCGGGGTCGCCCCGGAGGGCGATGTCCTCGGCCGCCTCGATTTCCACCCGCTTGCCGACTGCCGCAAGCTGCGGGTAGGCCTCGTCGGCCATTTGGGCCAGCATGGTATAGAGGTCAATTCGCGCTTTGTTCAGCGGCAGCGAGAGGCTGCCGAGGCGCGTGATTTCAAAGAACTCGCCAATCAGCTGTTCGAGCCGGCCGGCCTTTTCGAGCGCGACCCGGATGTACTTGGCCTTTTGGGGGGCCGGCAGGTCGGGCGTCTCGTCGAGCAGGCTGAGGTAGCCGACGACTGAGGTGAGGGGCGTTTTGATGTCGTGGGCGAGGTACATGACAAGGTCGTTTTTGCGCGCCTCGGCGTCTCTGGCCT
This sequence comes from Candidatus Acidiferrum sp., assembly GCA_035560415.1. Taxonomy (GTDB): domain Bacteria; phylum Bacillota; class Clostridia; order Oscillospirales; family Feifaniaceae; genus DATMXT01. Next base: position 29,759 of record DATMZG010000096.1, read on the forward strand.
CCTTTGCCCTGCGCTCGAGCCGGTCTTTGACCTGATTTAATTTCTCCTCCATGAAGCGGAGCTCCGGGCTCATGACAATGCGGCCCGCCCCCTCTTTTGACAGCAGGTCGACGCCGGCCACGATCTCGTCGAAGTACCGCATGAACCAGGTGAGGTAGACCCGGAAAAAGACAAAGAGCAGGCCGATGGCGGTCAGCATCAGGATGGTGTCGAGGTTGTTTCGAATCAGCATCTGATACAGGCGGCTGGCCTCATACCAGTCGAGGCCGAACAGCCCCTGAAAGCCCTTTGCGATGAGGTTGCCGATGGTGCCCCGCCCCGCCGAGCGCACGGCGAAGACAATGAGGACCGAGGCGAAAAACATCAGCAGGGTCTGCATAAAAATGCGGTGAATGAGCCGGGTGTAGACCCTGCCCTTAAACAGTTTATTTTTCAATTTTGTACCCGACCCCCCACACCGTTTTAATGTACTTCGGGTTTTCTACGCTGTCCCCCATCTTCTCGCGCAGATGGCGGATGTGCACCGTGACCGTGTTGTTGCTCTTGGAGAAATACTCGTCTTTCCAAATTTCGTGAAAGAGCTGCTCGGAGCTGACAACGCCCCCCTTGCGCTCTAAAAGGATGCGCAAAATCGCAAACTCGGTCGGCGTCAGAGCGAGGGGCCGCTCGTCGAGCGTGCACAGGTGGGTCGCGGCGTCGACGACAAGGCCCGCGTGGCTGAGCAGGCCGTCCGAAGGGGCCTGCGCCGCGCCGTACTTCGTGTACCGGCGAAGCTGGGCCTTGACCCGGGCCACAAGCTCCAAGGGGCGAAAGGGCTTTGTCACATAGTCGTCGGCCCCCAAGGTCAGCCCCGTGATTTTGTCGCTCTCCTGTTCCTTGGCCGTCAGCATGATGACGGGGTAGGTGTATTTTTCGCGGATTTTGCGGCAGAGGTCGAGCCCGCTGCCGTCGGGCAGCATGACGTCCAAAATGGCGAGGTCAAGGGCCTCCTCCTCAATACACCGCAGGGCGGCGGCGGCGCTGTAAAATTTTAAGACGGTGTAGTTCTCATTTTGCAAATAGACCTCGACGAGGTCGGCGATCTCCCGCTCGTCGTCGACGACGAGAATGCGGCAGGGCACGGCGCTCCCCCCTTTACGGCTTTTTCCTGTCTTTATTGTACCAGAAACGGGGCGGCGCAGTCCCGAAA
>DATMZG010000097.1:0-5883 GCA_035560415.1 Candidatus Acidiferrum sp.
ATAGTAATGAAAACTATATTTGGAGGTCGTCATGACGCATACCGTGGAGCAGAAGCTGGCGCTCGCCATTCGCATCACAACCATTCCGCCCTTCATGGCGGCCGTGGGCATCCTGATTTTGCACCGTCACTTTCCCGCGGAGTACAGTCTGTCGTCGCTCTTTTTCCTGACGGCGGCGCCTGTCGCCGCCTATCCGATCTGGTGGGTCATTCCAAAGCTGCGGGAGGGAGGGCGCCGCACTCAGCGGGCACTTGCCGTCGCGCTCTCGGTGGCGGGCTATCTCGCGGGCTCTTTGTGGTGCGGGTTCGTGACGCGGGAGTACGCCTCCCTTCAGGTCTATCTCATCTATCTGATTTCGGGCGGGCTGATTGCGCTCTTCTCCTACGTCTTCGGCATTCGCGGAAGCGGTCACGCAAGCGGCGTGGTGGGGCCGGTGGCTGTCATGGTGTGGCGGCTGGGCCCGTGGTATTTGCTCGGGGCGGGGCTCATTGCGGCCGTGTTCTGGAGTTCAGTCAAACTGGGACGGCACACGCTGCGCGAGCTCATGCTGGGCGGACTCTTTCCCATTTTCGGAGCTGTCGCCGTCAGTTTTCTGCCGCTTGGGTGAACATTCAAATAAGATGATTGGATGCGACGAGCCGCCCTTTTGGGCGGCTCGTATTGCATATTCAATTGTGAGCGCTACATCAGGAAAATTGAGATGAACTGGGAGGCCAGCACGACGCAGATGAGGGCGACCGGGTAGGCCGCGGCGTAGGAAGTGGTCACTTCGTCCGAGCTCGAGATGGAGAGCAGGGTGCCCAGCGCCGGAGTCGAGGTCATGCCGCCGCAGATGGAGCCCAGTGCACTCAGCATGTTGAGCCCTAAAATTTTGGTGGCGAGGAAATAGACCACGACCATGGGCAGGATGGTCATGACGGCGCCCTGCAGGAAGAGCGAAATGCCGTACTGCTTTAGAATTTCGAGGAACCCCTTTCCGGCGTTGGTGCCGGCCCCCATCAGGAAGAGGATGAGCCCCAGTTCCCGCATGGCATTGAGTGTGGCTTTGGGCACTTCAAGGGAAATTTTTCCGACGCGCCCGAAGTGTCCCATGACAAGCCCCGTCAGCAGCGGGCCGCCGGAGGTGCCGAGGCTGAAGACCGCGCCGCCCGGAAGCGGAATGGAGATGGAGCCTATCAGCACGCCGAGCACAACTGCGACAGAGTAGGGAAACAGGCCATGAGGGTCAACTTTGAAAAGGTCTTTCTTTACGGAGGTCTTGACCTCCGGCTCATCCGCGTCCGTGACTGTGGCCGCTGTTTTCCCGCCCATCAGCTTGGGGACGATCTGCACGAAAAAGACGACGCCGAGCACGCCGAAGGGATAGGCGATGCCGTAGCCGACCGAGGCCGTGGCGTCCCCGGTGGCCTCGACTGCTGCGGCAAGGCCCGGCGTCGAGGTCAGGGCGCCGGTCATGAGGCCGACGGCCAGCGGCACCGGAATATGCCCCAGTTTGATGACGGCGACACAGACGGCCGCGCCGATGACAATGGTCACAAAGCCGATGATCACATAGGCCATCGCCCGCTTTTTAAAATTCTCAAAAAAAACGGGGCCCGCTATAAAGCCGACGGCCGTGACAAAGGCGACCAGTCCAAAGTTGCGCAGCAGCGCCGGCACCTCAAGTCCATAGTGTCCGAACACGAGCGCGACCAGAAGGACTCCGGAGGAGCCGAAGGAGAACCCTTTGATGCTGATGGCGCCGAGCCCGTACCCGAGCGCGGCAATGAGGAAGAGCAGGACAAGCGTATCCACTATGTACACTCCCAAAACACATGAAGTACGGGGTGATGTTCCCCGTACCCCATATCCCGATTTTTATCGTTATTCGGTTTTATTTGATGATCTGACCCGTGACGGTGCCGGAGACGCCGGCTGCGTTGGCCTCGTCGGTGTCGATATGCAGGGCCTCTTTAAACTTGGGGGAGACGCGGCAGACGACCTCGTTGAAAGTGACTCCGCGGGGGCCTTCGACCTTGACCGAGACGACCTGCTTGTCTTCAATGCCGTATTCCTTGGCCTCTTCGGTTTCAAAGTGGATGTGGCGCTTGGCGACCATGACGCCCTCGGCGAGGTCGAGCTGTCCGGCGGGTCCGATGAGCTTGCAGCCGGGGGTGCCGGCGATGTCGCCCGACTCGCGCACGGGAGCCGAAATTCCAAGGGTGCGGGCGTCGGTAAAGCTGACTTCAATTTGGGTCCTGGGGCGCTCGGGTCCCAGAATGGACATTTTGAGCTCGCCTTTTGGCCCGACGACGGTGACTTTCTCCTCGCAGGCAAACTGCCCGGGCTGAGAGAGGTCCTTCTTATTCTGGAGCTGATAGCCGGGTCCGAACAGCACGTCGAGGTCCGCACGGGAGACGTGCAGATGACGGGCCGAGACTTCCACCATGACATCTGTTCTTGCCAATTCGATATACCTCCTGAAAATAGTTTTAGCGGTAATAGTATTTTACAATATTTGCATGAAATACGCAAGTCCCATTTATAAACGGCGAACGATGAAAAAGCCCTCCCGTTTATGAAGGGCGGACAATGAAAGAGCGGCCCCTTTCGGGGCCGCTCTTTCCGCAGTGTAAGGTCTTTGCCTGTTTTGAGTTTACAGGGAGACGGTGTAAATGAAGACTGCGATGATCTCTTCGCCGTCCGAGGTCATCTCGGTGATGTAGTCGACGAAGTAGTGGATGCCGGTCTCAGTGCCGATGTCGTCGGAGGCCATGACGGCGTCCTTGTCGGTGATCGAGATGTCGGTGTCCTTGTCGATAGTGACGACTTCGCCCGCAGCGTAGTCAGCGGTGCGCAGGTCGCCGTCGGTGACGGAAGCGTCGATGGTGTAGAAGACGCAGTCGTCGGCGTAGATGAGCGCGGTGTCGGAAGCGCCAACCGTGGCGACCGTGTCATCCGCAGGCTCTTCGTTGTAGGTCAGGGTGAAGTCATTCCGAATCGAAATGCCGCTCTTCAGAAGCTTTGCGACGATGCCCTGGCCCCAGGTGACGGAGCCGTTGCCGGAGAGTGCGGCGTCCTTGCCCAGCGAGATGACGCCGGAGACAAGGCCGTTTGCGTCGACCTCAACCGAGACATAGCCCATCATGGTCTCCTTGGCGACGTCGCCGTTTGTCATGGCCTTGGAGAGCGGCTGCTTAACGCCGGCCTCGTTGGTCCAGATGGCGGTGGCGGTCGACATGGAGTCGGTCCTGTAGGTCTCAATCTTGCCGTTTGCAACGATGGTCAGCTCATAGACGACTTCGCCGGAGGACTCGCCCGGAAGCAGGGTGATGCCCGTCACGAGGCCGACCATGTCGGACGCGGACGAAACCAGTGCGGAATCCTTGGTCAAAACGAGGGTGGTGATGGTATTGTCGCTGTCGATGATGCCCTCGACCATGTTGACATGATCGCTGTCCTCAAAGGCCGAAAGCTCATCGCCGGTCATGACCGAAACGGTGTTCTTGTCCGTGTTGATGACGTAGACGGTGGAATCCTCGGTCACATAGCCGATGCGGTTACCGGCGGAATCCTTGAGCGAGGCCTGCTTGGTGAAGAATTCGACATCGGTGTAGGCGTCCTCAGCGGCGGTGGCGCCGGCGATGACGGTGGCGCTGCCGGAGACGAGGCCCTCAATGCCGGACAGGGAGTTGATTTCGCCGTCCTTGTCGAGGCCGTACTTGACGAGGTTGTGCTTGATGGCGATTGCGGAGCCGTTGAAGCCGGTCTCGCCGTAGTAAAGTCCAGACTCGTCGGCCCAGCCGAGCTCTGCGCTGAAGATGCCGGCGACAACTTCATCGTCGTCGAGCGAGACCTTCAGGGTCTTGACAGTGCCGTCCGAAAGGGTGCCGGTGACGGTGAAGGCGCTAAAGCCGCCCAGCCCGTCGGCCGTCTGAGAGACGCCGGTCACGAGCATGGTCTCGGTGGCCTTGGCCGACTCTGCGATTTCGGCGCGGTAGATGTTGCCGTTCGGGTCGAGATAGAGGTCATAGGCGTTGCCCATCGCAAAGGCCGGAATGTGGCCGGCGACGGTGTTCGAAACAGTGCCGTTCAAAGTGGTGTTCAGTGCGACGGTGGGGATGTAGTTCATCTTGGTGCCGGCGAACCAGAAGTTTTTGCCGCTCATGGCGGTGAGGGCGACGCCCTCCAGCAACTGGGACTCTTCGACGGTGTAGACGGTCTCAATCTCGCCGTCAACAACGCTCTCGCGGGCGGTCACAAAGACGTAGTCGCTCTTCGCGGCGCCCTCATAGAGGCTGACAATGACGTTGCCGTCGCTGTCTTTCAGGTTGGTGATGCTGGTGATGACGGAAGAGAGCATGATTTTGCCCGTCTTGGCGTCAAGGTAGGTGATCTTGGCCGCAATGGGCTCAAGGATGTAGATTGCATCGGCCTTCTTGTCGCCGTTGCGGTCGACAACGCGGAAAGACTTGGCCGAAAGGGTCTCAAAGAGGGCCGCATTCAGCGTGACTTCCGAACCGTCGGACAGGGCGATGCCCTTCTCAAGGGCCGAGTAGTCGATGGAGATCTCACTGCCCGAAGCCGTGAAGACGACCTTGGAATCAGTGGTGGAGGATTTGACGGCTCCCGGGCCAAACTCGTAGATCTTGTTCTTGGAAACGGCCTGGAGGTTGATGAGGGTGTCGTCCGAGGTCAGGCCGTCGGACTTCTTGTCCTTGTACCAGACGGTGAGGTCGGAGCCGATCAGCTTATCGACGTTGCCGCTGTAAGAGAAGGCAAGGCCGTCGTCAAGCAGGACTTCGTCGTCCTCAGTCAGGTTATCGGCGTCCAGCGCGTAGTTCGAAGTGGCCACGAGCACCGACTCGCCCTCAGTGATGTTGAAGACTTTCTCAGCGGGGGTGTAGAGGGTGGTGGTGGAGCCGCTTGTCACCGAGAAGCGGGGAGCGTCGACAAACAGGCAATTCTCGCCCATCTGGGCGATGGCGCCGCGCTTTGCGGCTGCGTAGAAGGTGACGCCCTCAAGATCATCGAAGAGACCGACGGTCTGGGCCTTGTCGATGAAGCCGTAGGGGAAGGTCATGGTGTTCGCGTTGTAGCCGATACCCACGACGAACATCTTGGCGGCCTCAGCGAAGGAGACGTTGCGGCCCGGGACGAAATTGCCGTCCGGATCGCCGATGACGATGCCCAGGCTCTTGGCCCAGTTGATGTATCCGGCGGACCAGCGGTCGGCCGCGACATCCGGGAAGGGTGCGACGCCCTCGTACATGCCGGCGTCATCGGAGCCGGTCACGAGCACGTACAGAATTTTTACGAACTCCTCACGGGTGATGTCCTTATCGGCGCCGAAGGTGCCGTCCGGATAGCCGTTGAGCACGTCGAGCGATGTCAGCAAGCTGATCGCTTCGTTGTAGTTCGTAGTTGTCTCCACGTCATTGAATGCAAAAGCCGTGAGCATACTGCATGCAATTGCGATTGCGACAATGAGTGAAGCAGCACGTTTGAAAAGCTTCATATGAATCCTCCTGATTTTTTTTGCGGTCTCTCTCGAAAATCCGGGGGCCTCCCCCCTGCCGCAAATGCAGTATAACAGCGCCGCAAACACTTCTCAATAAGTTTACATAAACTGTAACTTTTGTGCAAAATCCAGATAATATTGGTCGATATGTTGGTCCTAATTGACATAATATTGCAGGAACATTTTTTTGCGCTTTTCGTTTGCCCACTTTTCTCACACAGGATGTGCCCGAAAACAAAGCAGCTTTTTAAAGACCGTTCTTTAATTTTTGCCGAATGGCTTCAAAGTCGTTTTATATTTTTATATGTAGCAATCATGCGTTTTCAGGGGAATTTTTCCAATCTCTTTGCCGTAAATGTCCGCATCCTCGCAAAGCGAGAAGT
>DATMZG010000098.1:0-3875 GCA_035560415.1 Candidatus Acidiferrum sp.
CTATTGACAATTCCCGCCGGGGAGAATAAAATGTCAATATACCACAATAATATGGCATGGTTTTTAGGAAAAACAGCGAAAATGCGAAGAAGGGGAGAGTAGTCTTCGTATTACGCCGACAGAGAGGGCGCGTCACCGGCTGTAAGCGTGCCCAGGCGTAGCGGAGGCGAAGTTCGCCCCGGAGCAGTCCTGTTGAAAAAGAAGTAGGCGGGAACGTAAGGCCGCGTTAAGGCTGTGGTTATGTGCAGGAGTCGATGGATTTATCCACTGACCTGTCATGGCCCCAAAGTGCCGGCAGCAGCCGGAATGCGGGTGGTACCGCGGAGCGTCGCTTCGTCCCAGAGTTTGGGACGGGGCTTTTTTATTGTAATTTTCTTACTATTTCGTTTAGGGAGTGATAAACACATGAAAAAGGCGCTGCAGGACATTCGGGAGCGCGCCGCAAAAGCGGTGGAGGGGTCGGCGGGACTTGCCGAAATCGAGCAGGTCAGGGTCGAGCTGCTCGGCAAAAAGAGCGAGCTTGCCGGCATCATGAAAAAAATGGGGGGGCTGACCCCCGACGAGCGCCGCGACATCGGGCAGATTGCCAATACGGTCCGAGGGGAGATTGAGGCGCTCATTGAGAGCCGCAAGGAAGCCCTTACGGCCTTTGCCACCCAGGCGCGCATGGGCGCCGAGCGGCTTGACGTGACGGCCCCCGGCACCGAGTACGCGATCGGCGGCCGGCATCCGCTCAACATCGTCTTAGACGAGCTCAAAGAGATTTTCGTCGGCATGGGGTATGAGATTGCGGAGGGGCCCGAGGTCGAGTACGACCTCTACAACTTCGAAATGCTCAACATCCCGAAGGACCACCCGGCCCGCGACACCCAGGACACCTTCTATATCAACGACAACATCGTGCTGCGCACCCAGACTTCGCCGGTGCAGGTGCGCACCATGTTAAACCACCCGCTGCCCATCCGCATCATTTCGCCGGGCCGGGTCTACCGCTCCGACGCCATCGACGCCACCCACTCGCCGGTCTTCCATCAAATTGAGGGGCTTGTGGTCGACGAGGGCATCACCTTAGGCGACCTGAAGGCGACGCTGGAGGTCTTTGCCAAGCGCATGTACGGCGAGGACACGGTCGTGCGCTTTCGGCCCTCCCACTTCCCCTTCACCGAGCCGTCGGCCGAGATGGACATCATGTGCTTCAAATGTCACGGCAAGGGCTGTCCGCTGTGCAAGGGCGAGGGCTGGATTGAAATTCTGGGCTCCGGCATGGTGCACCCGAAAGTGCTGGCCGGGTGCGGCATTGACCCCGAAAAGTACAGCGGTTGGGCTTTCGGCATGGGGCTTGAGCGCATCGTCATGCGCAAATATCAGGTCGATGACCTGCGCAACTTCTTTGAAAACGACCTGCGCTTCCTCGGCCAGTTCAATTAGGGGGTATCGAACATGAAGTTATCGAAAAAGTGGTTAAATGAATATGTCGACCTGCCGGGCGAGGTGTCGCTGCGGCAGTTTGCCGATACGATGGCCATGGCGGGATTTTGTGTCGGCGGGGTCGACGAGCCGGGTGAGGGCATTGAAAAAGTGGTCGTGGGAAAGCTGCTCAAAATCGAGGGGCACCCCACAAAGCCGAAGTACTACGTCTGCCAGGTCGACGTCGGCGACCGCATTCTCCAGCAGGTGACGGCGGCCCCCAACCTGAAGGAAGGGGCGCTGTGTCCCGTCTGTCTGCCGGGCGGCAAGGTCAAGGGCGGCCACGAGGGCGGCATGGTCATCGGCTCCGCCGAGTTTGACGGGGTCAAAAGCGAGGGCATGATGTGCTCGCTGCCGGAGCTGGGGCTGACGGTCTCCGACTTCCCCTACGGCATTGAAAACGGCATTTTCTTCATTGAGGAGCCCTGCGAGGTCGGACAGGACATCAAGGGCGCCTTAGGGCTTGACGACATGATTTACGACATGGAGATCACGGCCAACCGCCCCGACGCCCAGTCGGTCATCGGCATCTCCCGCGAAGTGGCGGCCGCTTTCGACAAGCCCTTCAGGGGGCATACCCCCGCCGTCAAGGCCGGGGCCGGGCAAATTGAGGCGCTCGTCGACGTCAAGGTGGAGGCCCCCGTCCTCTGCCCCCGCTACACGGCAAGGGCCATCACCAACGTCAAAATCGGCCCCTCACCAAAGTGGCTGCGGGAGCGGGTCAAAGCGGGCGGCATGCGCCCCATCAACAACATCGTCGACATCACGAACTACATCATGATGGAGTACGGCCAGCCCATGCACGCCTTCGACATCCGCGAGATTGCGCCGGCGGGCGGTCGCGGCCACATCGTCGTGCGGCAGGCGGGAGAGGGCGTGAACTTCACGGCACTCGACCGTCAGGAGCGGGCAATTCCGCCGGAAACCCTCATGATTTGCAACGCGCATGAGCCCATCGGCATCGCCGGCATCATGGGCGGCCTTCAGTCGGGCATCAAGCCGGACACCCGCACCGTCGTGTTTGAGTCGGCCAACTTCCACTACGCGGGGCTGCGCCGCTCGGGGCGCAAGCTGGGGCTGCACACAGACGCGCTGGCCCGCTACGAGAAGGGCATCAGCGCCCAGATGACGGCTGAAGCCGTTGACAGGGCCTGCGAGCTGTGCGAGCTGCTCGGCTGCGCCGACGTGCTCGACGGGACGATTGACGTCGACAGCACCGGCTACACCGAGCGCGTCATCAAGCTGGAGCCCGAGAAAATCAACAAGCTCTGCGGCACCGACATCTCCCGCGAGGAGATGGTCAAGTATCTCTCCCGGCTTGGCTTTTCGGTCGAAGGGGACGATGTGCATGTCCCCGCCCACCGCGCCGACTGCGAGGGCATGGCCGACCTCTCCGAGGAGATTGTGCGGCTCTATGGGCTGAACAACGTGCCCTCCCGGCTGCACGAGGGGGCGGCGCAGGGCAAATACAGCCAAAGCCAGCTCTTTGAGCGGGCGGTCATGCGCACGCTGGCCGGTTTTGGCTTCTTCGAAGCCGTCACCTACACTTTCATCTCGCCCAAGTATTACGACAAAATCCGCCGGCCGGAAAACTGCCCGCTGCGCAACTCGGTCGTCATTTTAAACCCCCTGGGCGAGGACACCAGCATCCTGCGCACGACGACGCTGCCCTCCATGTGCGAAGTGCTGGCGAAAAACTACAACAACCGCAACATGAAAGCCCGGCTCTTTGAGATGGGCAAAGTGTTCCTGCCAAACGCCGACAGCGAGAAACTGCCGGATGAGCGCATTGTCGTCACGGTCGGCATGTACGGCGAGTGCGGTTTCTACGACGCCAAGGGCGCGGCAGAGAGTCTCTGCAAAGCCCTGCGCGTGGCGGCGCCCACCTTCGAGGCGCTGCGGGATGACCCCTCTTATCACAGCGGGCGGTGCGCCAAAATTTACGTCGGAGGAAAACCGGCCGGCATTGTCGGCGAGCTGCACCCCGCGGTGCTTGAAAACTACGGCATCGGCGAGGCGGCCTGCGTCGTCACCCTCGACCTTGCGACACTCTACGAAAACCGGCTGCCCGACCCGCTCTATACCCCGCTGCCGAAATACCCCGCCGTCACCCGCGACATCGCCTTAGTGTGCGACGACGCGCTGGAGGTCGCCCGCATTGAGGAAGTGCTCAAAGAGGTCTGCGGAGGGCTCCTTGAGCAGTGCAAGCTCTTCGACGTCTTCCGCGGCGGCAATTTGGGCAAGGACAAGAAATCGGTCGCCTTCTCACTCGTGCTGCGCGACAGGGCGGCCACCCTGACCGACGAGACGGTGGGCAGGCTGCTCGGTGAGGCGCTGGACATTCTGGAGAGAAAATACGGCTGCACCTTGCGGGCATAAATAAATATAAGAGCCGCGCGAATTCGCGC
>DATMZG010000099.1:0-7488 GCA_035560415.1 Candidatus Acidiferrum sp.
GCTTAAATATAACCGGATTTATAACCGGAAAGCGGTTATCTCAACCTCTACATTAGCTTGTGAAAATAGTGAAAAATGTCGAAACGGGCGATTTTGCCAATGATTTTCCAACTTTTTACATAAGGGCAGAATGTGCGTCAAGCAGCGTTTTTTTAAGGCCGTCTTTCCGAGACGGCAGGGCTTATCACTTTTATAACGCACCTTCACCGGAGCGGCCGGACAGGCTCAGCGAGACAAGAAAATTTATATTTATGCATTCCAGATGCTGTCACAACGGCGTATCCGATAAACACCGGGCTGACACCGCCCGAAAAGCGGCGCCAGCCCGGTGTATCCATAGAAGATTCTACAATAAGTTTTTTAAATGCGGCCCGTTCATTCCGGTGCGGTACACGCTTCAGACGGGCTTTTTTGTTTTTCGGCCCGACCGCCAAACGGACGATTTCGGGCGTATCAATGATGCCGGGAACTGTCAGGCAGTCACCTGAATGATGGTCAGATCGGCCTGAACCGGCGACGTCCCGTAGGAAACCGTCGTTCCGGTGTTGTTGAAGAGGCTGAATACGAGCGGTACACTCACAGTCGTAATGAGCGCGTTGCCGTTCAGTTGCAGCGTGGTGACCGGGGAGGGAGAGGTGCCCAGAATGGTCCCGGTGCCGCCGGAGAGAATCCGGATGCCGAAATTGACCAGGGGACTTGTTTCCGCGCCGTCGGTGTTGACCCACCAGGAAATATAGTAGGTGCCCGGCGCGGTGATGAAGAAAGTGCCGGTTCCCGCGTTAAAGGTGATGTCGGCGGAGGGTGCGTTTACGACGGTATCGAAAAGCACGTTGACGTTGTTGGCGACCGTACCGCCGCTGCTTCCCTGCAACTGCACCTGCAGGCCGGAAAGCAGGTTATCTGCGGTGGGACCGGTGGGACCGGTAGGACCGGTGGGTCCGGTGGGGCCGGTGGGTCCGATGAGACCGTCAGCTCCGGTGGGTCCGGTGGGACCGGTAGCTCCGGTGGGACCGGTGGGGCCGGTTGCGCCGTCTGCTCCGGTGGGTCCGGTGGGCCCGTCAGCTCCGGTGGGACCGGTGGGCCCGTCAGCGCCGGTAGGACCGGTAGGCCCGGTCGGTCCGGTTGGACCTGTGGGCCCGGTTGGGCCGGTGGGTCCGGTCGGCCCGGTGGGTCCGGTCGGCCCGGTTGGCCCGGTGGGACCGGTGGGACCGGTAGGGCCGGTGGGCCCGGTGGGGCCTATCGGAAACGGGAAGCACTGGCAGCAGGGGTAAGGATTACAGGGCGAGGGGACATAGGGGTTGCCGCACGAAGGCGGGCCGTACTCATCGCACCGGGGCGCCCAGGGCTCACCGTACTCGCCGTAATCGCAGTATGTGTGGTCGTCATGCCCATCGCAGGGGTGGCAGTCAGGCTTGCCGCATGAATGGGTGTCATACTCGTTGCACGGGCGGCAGTCGGGCTTGTTGCACGAATGGTCGTCATACTCGCCGCAGGGGCGGCAGTCGGGCTTGCCGCACGACGGCGTGTCATACTCGCCGCACGGGTGGCAGTCGGGCTTGCCGCACGACGAGGTGTCATACTCGTTGCACGAGTGGCAGTCGGGCTTGCCGCACGAACGAGCGTCATACTCGTCGTACGAATAGGCATCGGGCTTACCGCACGGTGGGGTGTAGGGAGGGGCAGGGGTGTAGGGTTCGCAGCGCGAAGGGCCGCAGGACTCGCAGTGTGACGAGGGATAGGAGTCCTTTTTCACAGGCTCATAGGCGTTGTCGTACGAAGGTTCGTCATAATCCCGGCCCCGCTTCACGGGTCCATAGGAGTCATCATCGTACGAGGGCTCGTCATACTCCCGCTTCTCAGGTTCATAGGCGTCGTCGTACGAGGGTTCGTCATAATCCCGTTTATCAGGTCCGTAGGCGTCGTCGTACGAGGGCTCGTCATAATCCCGCTTATCAGGCTCATAGGCGTCGTCGTACGAGGGCTCGTCATAATCCCGCTTATCAGGCTCATAGGCGTCGTCATACGAAGGCTCGTCATACTCACGCTTCTCGGGTTTATAGGAGTTGTCATACGAAGGTTCGTCGGAATCCGGCCTTAACGGTGCATAGGAGTTGTCATACGAGGGTTCGTCGGAATCCGGCCTCAACAGTGCAAAGAGATTGCCGTACGAAGGTCCATCGGAATCCGGCCGCAAAGGCGCATAGGAGTTGTCGTACAAAGGCTCGCTGGAATCCTTTTGCACAGGAGCATGGGAGCTGCTGCGCGAGGGTCTGCCGAAACCCCTGCGCATAGAGCGATTGGAGTTGCTGCGCGAGGGTTCATCGGAACTCCTGCGCGAGGTACGATTGGAGTTGCTGCGCGAGGGTTCGTCGGAACTCCTGCGCGATGAGCGGCTGGAGCCGCTGTGCGAGGGCTCATCGGAACCCTTGCGCGATGAACGGTCGGAGTCGCTGCGCGAAGGTTCATCGGAATCTCTGCGGAGTGGAGCATGGAGGCCGCTGCGCGAATGTCTATTGGAGCTTCTGCGCATAGAGCGATAAGAGCCGCTGCTCGAAGGGAGCTCTGGCTCATTTGAAGAGGGAACCTGGGGCTCGCCGGACGATTTGAGCAAGGCCATCATAATTTCACTGATCAATTTATCGTTCTTCAATAGCTCATTCAAAGAACTGCTGTTCACAGATCCGCCGTTCACAGATCCGTTTTTCACAGCTCCGTCATTTACGGGGCGGTTCTCGTCACTGCTCCGATCGTGACGGTGACTTCTGCGATTTTTAGATGTCAAAGTGTTGACCCCTTTCAAGGAAAATTCAGGGAGGTTACAAACCATTATATGCGGTGTCTGTGCAAACGTTTGCAGGTTTCCTCTATTTTCGACATGGGCTGCCGCAGACAGATTTCGCTTTGTGCCAAAGCTGCAAAAATAAAGACGCAGCCCGGAATAGGCCGCGTCTTTATCAGACGTTTTATTTGAAAAGGAGAGAAGGCTTTTTTGCGCCTTTGGTCTTTTTAAAAATCATTTCTTTTCATGACAAGCGCCGCCCATAGGGCAGCCTTCGCATCCGCAGCCACAGGAGGTTTTTCCCGTTTTCCAGTTTCTGTAGAGCTTTGCCACAATTCCCGCAACGACGGCGAGAAGCGCAAGGCTGATGACAATGGTCGCGAAGTTCTCGGTGATAAATGCCAGCATAATCGTACCTCCTTTAGGCTTATTGGCTTTGAAGTCAGTTTAAGACAGCTCGTGTCCGAAGCGTTTTGGCCTCTTTGTAGGGTTTGAAGAGCATATAGCCCGCATAGGCCAGTATGGCAAAGGCGGCGGCGGAGCCGAGCGCATTTCCCTGTCCCGAGAAGAGCATGCCGAGCTGATAGATGACAAGGGCCACCGCATAGGCGAAAGTGCACTGATAGCCGATTGCGAAGAGCGTCCATTTGGCGCTGTTCATCTCGCGGCGGATGGCGCCCATGGCCGCAAAGCAGGGGGCGCACAGCAGGTTGAAGGCGAGGAAGGAGTAGGCGGCAAGCGGCGTGAAGACAGCGCGCATATTGGCCCAGATCTGCCAGCCGTTTTCGGCCACCTCGTCGAATCCGCCGTAGAGGACGCCCATGGTGCCGACGACGTTTTCCTTGGCAATGAGCCCCGTGACCGTGGCCACCGTGGCCTGCCAGTTGCCCCAGCCGAGCGGGATAAACAGGAAGGCGACGGTCGAGCCGATGGCGGCCAGAATGCTCTCGGACTGGGGCACCATGCCGAAGTGCCCTTCCGTAAAGCCGAAGCTCGAGGTGAACCAGACGAAGATGGTGGCGAGCAGAATGATGGTGCCGGCCTTTTTAATGAAGGACCAGCCGCGCTCCCACATGGAGCGAAGCAGGTTGACGGGCGTCGGCCAGTGGTAGGCCGGCAGCTCCATGACAAAGGGGGCCGGGTCGCCGGCGAACAGCGTCGTCTTTTTTAGGATAATGCCCGAAATGATGATGGCCGAAATGCCGAGCGCGTAGGCGCTCGGGGCCACCCACCAGGCGCCGCCGAAGAGGGCGCCGGAGATGAGAGCGATGACCGGGAGCTTTGCGCCGCAGGGGATGAAGGTGGTCGTGATGATGGTCATGCGCCGGTCGCGCTCGTTTTCAATGGTCCGCGAGGCCATGATGCCGGGCACGCCGCAGCCGGTTCCGATGATCATGGGAATGAAGCTCTTGCCCGAGAGGCCAAACTTGCGGAATATACGGTCCAGGACGAAGGCGATGCGGGCCATATAGCCGCAGCCCTCGAGGAAGGCTAAGAAGAGGAAGAGCACCAGCATCTGGGGGACAAAGCCGAGCACGGCGCCGACGCCGCCGACGATGCCGTCGAGAATCAGCCCCTGCAGCCACTCGGCAGCGCCGACATTTTCAAGGAAACTGCCGACCATGACCGGAACGCCGGGGACCCACACGCCGTATTCGGCGGGGTCGGGCTCAGTGGCGCCCGCCACTTCCATGTAGCTCTCGTAGGTGACGGGAATTTCCTCTTCGATGTTGCCGCCCTCGTCGTAGACGTAGGCGGTCGCGGTCAGCGCGGTGGCCTGCGCCGGCTCGAGGCCGGCCTCGTCTGCCGCCGACTCAAAGGCTTCGATGATAAGCCCCGGCGTGGCGTATTCCTCGGCGGCCGCCTCGTAAGCGGGGGAGCCGATGCCGAAGAGGTGCCAGCCGTCGCCGAAGACGCCGTCGTTGGCCCAGTCGGTCACCCAGGTGCCGACCGTCGTCACCGACACATAGTAGACGACGAACATGACAAGGGCGAAGATGGGCAGTGCCAGGATGCGGTTTGTGACGATGCGGTCGATTTTGTCGGAAGGGGTCAGCCCGCCGGCGCTCTTTTTCTTATAGACCCCCTTTAGAATGGAGGCTATGTAAATGTACCGCTCATTCGTGATGATGCTCTCGGCGTCGTCGTCGAGCTCCTTTTCGGCGGCCGCGATGTCCTGCTCAATGTGCGCCCGCATCTCGGCGGGGATGTTCAGCCGGGCCAGCACCTTGTCGTCGCGCTCAAAGACCTTGATGGCGTACCACCGCTGCTGCTCGGCCGGCAGGTCGTGGAGGACGGCCTCCTCAATGTGGGCGATGGCGTGCTCGACGGCGCCGGAAAAGGTGTGCATCGGCACGGTCTTGGCCGAACCCGCCGCCTCTATGGCGGACTGCGCCGCCTCCATGACGCCGGTGCCCTTGAGGGCCGAAATTTCAACCACCTTGCAGCCGAGCTCTTTGGAGAGCTGCTCTATGTTGATCTTGTCGCCGTTTTTCCCCACGACGTCCATCATGTTGACGGCCACGACCACCGGAATGCCTAACTCTGTGAGCTGGGTGGTCAAATAGAGGTTGCGCTCGAGGTTGGTGCCGTCGACGATGTTCAAAATGGCGTCGGGCCGCTCGGTGATGAGGTAGTTTCTCGCCACCACCTCTTCCAGCGTGTAGGGGGAGAGGGAGTAAATGCCGGGCAGGTCCATGATGACCACGTTGTCGTGTTTTTTCAGCTTGCCCTCTTTTTTCTCCACCGTGACGCCGGGCCAGTTGCCGACGAACTGGTTGGAGCCGGTCAGCGCGTTGAAGAGGGTGGTCTTTCCGCTGTTCGGGTTGCCGGCAAGGGCAATTTTCATGACTTTATCCATACTTTACGCTCCTTTGAGATTAGATATGTCTAACTGACGGTTAAAAACCAGCGGGTGCGCCCTGCCGTTTTTCGTCACTGAACTTCAATCATTTCGGCGTCGGCCTTGCGGATGGAGAGCTCATAGCCCCGCACCGTGACCTCGACCGGGTCGCCCAGGGGCGCCACCTTGCGGACGTGGACCTCGACATTTTTCGTGATGCCCATGTCCATGATGCGGCGCTTTACAGCGCCCTCGCCGTGCAGCTTTACCACCGTGACGGTGTCGCCCACTTTGACCTCTTTCAGTGTTTTCATATGTATGCTCCTCCTAAACCATGATTTTTCCAGCCATTTCACGGCTGATCGCAACGCGGGACTCCTTGACGTTTACAATGAGGTTGCCGCCCATGGAGGAGACCACGGTCACATTGCCCCCGACCACAAAGCCCATGTCCTCGAGATGCTTTTTCATTTCAGGGTTTCCCCCGACTTTTCGGATGATGTTCTCCTCACCCTGACTTGCAAGTGCCAACGGCATCATGATTTCCTCCTATGTCAATCGGTTAGTTTTCGCTAACCGATTTCCCAAAAAAATGTTAGATTCCCCTAACCAAAGACAGTTTACCACTGCTAACCGCGTTTGTCAATAGAAAAGGCCTAATTCCTATCAGTTTGGTTTGAATATCTTTTCCAACGTGCGTACCCTTGCGGGAAGTGGCTAAACGGGCGGGCTTGCATAAGATGACTTGAAAACCCATTTCGGGAGGAATCGTATGATCAGAATAAGCCTGTGCATGATAGTAAAAAATGAAGAGGGAATTTTGCAAAAATGTCTCGGCTCTATAACAAATTTAGTAGATGAAATTATCATCATGGATACCGGTTCCACCGACAAAACAAAAGAGGTCGCGGCCGCGTTTACCGATAAAATCTACGACTTTACATGGATAGATGATTTTTCGGCCGCCCGCAACGCCGCCTTTGACAAGGCGACAATGGACTATATCCTGTGGCTTGACGCCGACGATGTGCTGCCCCCGGAAGAGGCCGAAAAATTCGCCCGGCTCAAAAAGACGCTGCCGCCCGACGTCGACGCGGTCTACATGGGGTACAACGCCGCCTTTGACGACGCCGGCAGGCCCACATTTTCCTATGCAAGAGAGCGGCTGGTCAAGCGGAGCTGCGGCTTTCGCTGGCGGGAGCCGGTGCACGAGTACCTCGCCATCGGCGGGAAAATCCTGCAATCGGACATCTGCATCAACCACGTAAAAGAGAAGTGGGAGCCAAATGACCGAAACCTGAGAATCTATGAGCGCATACTTTCAAAAGGGGAGCCGCTCACCCCCCGCGGAACTTATTATTACGCCAGAGAGCTGCGGGACAACGGGCGGTTTGAAGAGGCCGCGGCCGTCTTCCGCCGGTTTTTAGACGAGGGCCAGGGCTGGGTGGAGGACAACATCACAGCCTGCGAGGACCTCGCAGGCTGCCTGACGGCGACAGGAAAGCCGAAGGAGGCGCTGACGGCGCTGTTTGAGAGCTTTTGCTACGATACACCGCGGGCGGAGATTTGCTGCCGCATCGGCTACTACCACAAGGAGCGTTCGGACTACCGGCAGGCGCGCTTTTGGTTTGAGACGGCGCTCTCCTTAAAAAAACCGGAGCCGGTGCGCGGATTTTATCAAGCCGACTGCTGGGGGTACATCCCGAGCCTCGAGTGCGCCGTCTGCTGCGACAAGCTCGGCGATTTCGAAAATGCGGTCCGCTATAACGAGCTTGCCGCGACTTATAAGCCGGGCTCACAGGCTGTGGATTTTAACCGAAAATATTTTGCGTCGCGAAGGGAAACCGAATCCCGCGCGGCCGCAGGG
>DATMZG010000100.1:0-9097 GCA_035560415.1 Candidatus Acidiferrum sp.
GGGGTTGGCGCGCAGGGCTCTTGCTGCAGCTTTTTCTTTAAAAGCGGCGGCGCCTGCTTTTTCTGGGCGTGCGAGGGCGCCGGGGTGGATTTCGCCTGGGCCAGCACGTCGAGATATTTGAACTTGTTGCAGGCCGACACAAAGGGCGTCGGCGTTTTGCGCTCGCCCATGCCGACGATATACATGCCGGACTCGCGCAGCCGCGAGGCAAGCCGGGTGAAGTCGCTGTCGCTCGAGACGAGGCAAAAGCCCTCGACGTTTCCGGAGTAGAGGATGTCCATCGCGTCGATGATCATGGCCGAGTCGGTGGCGTTTTTTCCGGTCGTGTAGCCGTACTGCTGAATGGGGGTGATGGAGTTCGTGAGCAGCACCGACTTCCAGTTTGCAAGGGCCGGCTTTGTCCAGTCCCCGTATATCCGCTTGTAGGTGGCGGTGCCGTCAATGGCAATCTCATCGAAAATAAATTTGATGTACTTGTCGGACACGTTGTCCGCGTCAATCAAAACGGCGAACCTTCTGTCGTTTGGCATACCTTGCTCCTCACGTTCTATTTAAACTTCTTTTTGCATGATTTTCACTTATTCTATCATATTTTATCCGGTTCAAACAATGCCGAAACTTGTGCGGGACCTCTCGGGACTATTGTACCACGGCGGGCCGCTGTGCTACAATATAAAAAACTTAATGTCTGGAGGCGGAGACGATTCGAGTCTTTTCCCTGCTGCTTGCCCTCATGCTCATATTCACCGGCTGCTCCGCCGCCCCCGCCGCCCCCGGCGTCGACGAGGCGGTTGCCGCCGGAGTCCAATATTATGCCAACCATTCAGACACTTGGGAGGAGGCGCTTGCGGCCGCGGCCGTGGGCGTGCCCGTCACCTCGGAGGACTGCGAGGCGCTCATTGTCATCAGCGACCAGGCCATTCCGACCGGAACTCTCGCGGGATATGTCTGCCTGCTCACGGCCGCCGGCATCGACGCCAAACTGTTTGCCGGCGCAAACCTTGCCGCTATGCTGGCCGACCGGCAGCAGGACGGGTCGTTTGGCTTTTTGTACGAAACCGTTTTCTCGGCCCTGGCGCTGGAAGGCGCCGGGGCGGACTACGATGTCGACGGGCTGCTGCGGCACCTCATCGCCTCACAGCGGGCGGACGGCAGTTTTGAAGATATGGACACGACGGGGCTCGCCCTGTCGCTGCTCTCGACCATTGACGACGAGCGGGCAAAGACCATGGCGGACAGGGCGGCCGCTCACTTGCGGCAGGCCGAAATTGACGACGCGGCGCTGCCCTGTGCCGTCATCGGGCTGACCGATACGGGCGAAAAAACAGATGAGCTTGTGGAGCGGCTGACCCCGCTTCAAGGGGAGGACGGCAGTTTTTCCGACCCCATGGCGCTTGTGGCGCTCGACGCCGTAAAGGAAGGCGGCAGCGTCTTTGTGCGGCACGCGACCGACACCGCCATGGTGCTGATTTCAATCCAGCACGGCGGGGATACGGTTGTGACCGGCCGCATTGAGGCCGACGCCGAGGCGGACGCCCTGACCCTGACCAAGCGGTTTTGCGCCAAGCAGGGCATCGACATCGTCGTCGTAGAGGGGCAGGTGCGGCAGATCGGGCAGTACTCCGGCAGCTGGAAGCTGGCGGAAGGCGCGTCGACCGCGGCCGGCGGCAGCATCACATGGATAAGCTAATTTGAGGATAAATTCAAAGGAGGCTATTTTCTATGGAGTTCAAAACGCTTGCGCAGCAGTACCGCGAGGAGATGCTGAAAACACTGGCCGAGCTTGTCGCAATTCCCTCAGTGGAGGGCAAACCGGAGCCCGGCGCGCCGTTTGGCCCGGAGTCGGCCGCGGCGCTTGCCTATATGCTCGACAAGGCGAAGGCCCTCGGGCTCAAAGCCGAGAGTGTCGACAACTACTGTGGCTTTGTCGAGTGGGGCGACGGGGATGAGCTTCTCATCGCCTGCCACCTCGACGTCGTCCCGGCCGGCGAGGGCTGGACAACGCCTCCGTTTGAGGCCAGCATCCGGGACGGGAAAATGTACGGCCGTGGCGTCTCCGACAACAAGGGGCAGGCCGTAGGCGCCCTGTACGGGCTCAAGGCGCTCTCGGAGCTCGGCCTTGCGCCAAAGCGCAAAGTGCGCATTTTCCTTGGGACGCAAGAAGAGAGCGGCATGAAGGACATTGACTACTACCTCACGAAGCAGCCGCTGCCCGAGTGGGGCATTGTGCCCGACATGGAGTACCCCATTTACAACAAGGAGAAGGGGGGACTGGGCATCCGCGTCCACTATAAGGAGGACGGGAACTGCGCGGTCAAGCGCTTCAAGTGCGGCGGCGCCACCAACATATTACCCGACAAGGCCACGGCCGTCCTGTGCGGCAAGCAGGTGACGCTTGCCGACACCGTCAAAGCCCTTGAGGCCTACAACGCGGGCAAACCCTACAAGATTTTGGCCGAGGAGAAGGACGGGGACATCCTGCTCACGGGGCTTGGCAAGTCCTGCCACGCCGCCGAGCCCTGGAATGGCTTCAACGCCATTTTCAACCTGGCGGGCTTCCTGTATGAGTTCCTCGGCGAAAAGGCGGGGAACGCCGTCAAGTTCATTGTGGAGCGCTACGGCATGACCTGGGACGGCGCGCTCTTCGGCGTCAAGTGCGAGGACGACACGGGGCCCCTGACCCTCAACGTCGGCATCATTGAACTCGAATGCAACAAGGGCTTCAACACAATTGACATCCGCTACCCCTCCACTTTGGACGGGGAGAAAATTTACAATGCCATCTGTGAGAGCGTGAAGGACGAGCCGGTGGAACTTGAGATGACCCGCAATTCCGCGCCGCTCATGGTTCCCAACGACGACCCCCACATCCAGATGTTTGCCGACATCTACACCCGCGTCACCGGCCGTCCCAGCTCCCTCAACTCCTCGGGCGGCGGCACCTATGCCCGCAAACTGCACAACCGCGCCGTCTCCTTCGGCTCGGCGCTCGAGGGAGCTCCCGGCCACAACATCCACGGCATTGACGAGTTTCTGGTCATTGACGAGTTCATGCTGCACAACGAAATTTATCTCAACGCCATGTACGAGTGGCTGTTCAAGTAAGGGGGTTTTGAGTGGTCAATAAAATCAAGGTACTCTCTAAGGAAAACCGCGCATATGTCACTGAAATGCGCCGGCATTTCCACATGCACCCCGAGTCCTCATTGCAGGAGTTTGAGACCTGCAAGCGCATTCAAAAAGAGCTTTCTGAGCTGGGCGTGCCCTTTCGGGTCGTGAACGACATCGGCGTCATCGCTGAGATTGCGGGCGCAAAGCCCGGCAAGACGGTGGCGCTTCGCGCCGACATCGACGCACTTGAAATCACTGAGAAAAACAAAGTGCCCTACGCCTCCACGGTCGAGGGCAAAATGCACGCCTGCGGGCACGACGCCCACACGGCCATGCTGCTGGGCGCAGCAAAGGTGCTGTGGGCCATGAGAGATGAGTTCGCGGGCACGGTCCGGCTCATTTTCCAGCCGGCAGAGGAGCTCATCGCCGGGGCCAAAATCATGATTGAGGCCGGCTGCCTTGAGGGCGTCGACAGCATTTTCGGCATCCACGTCGCCTCGGCCTTCAAGGTCGGGCAGGTCGACTGCGTGCCCGGCCCCCGCATGGCTTCGGCCGACATGATGACGGTCACGGTCAACGGAGTCAGCGGACACGGCGCCAGGCCGGACCAGTGCATTGACGCCGTCGTCATCACGGCCGCCATCGCCATGAACCTCCAGACCATCGTCAGCCGCGAGTACAGCCCGCTTGAGCCGACCGTCGTCACGATCGGGCAGATGCAGGCCGGCACCCGCGCCAACATCATCGCAAACAAGGGCACTTTGGAGCTCTCGATTCGCTCTTTCTCGCCCGAGATTCGTGCGGGGCTCATCGAGTCGATCAAGCGGGTTGCGACCGGCACTGCGCAGGCGCTGCGGGGCACCGTGGAGTTCAAATTGAGCCAGGGCACGCCGCCCACCATCAACCACGAGGGGCCAACCGAGATTGCCCGTGCAGCGGCAAAGGAGGTCTACGGCGGGGACTGCTTTGTCGAGCGGGAAAAGCAGACCGGCAGCGAGGACTTCGCCTATTACGCCGAGCGCATCCCGGCCGCCATCGCCTTTGTCGGCTCAGCGGTTCCCGGCCCCTATGTCCCGCACCACAACGAGCACTTCGACATTGACGAAAACGTGCTCGAAGGCGGCACGGCGCTCTATACGGCCTATGCGCTTACGGCGCTTTCTAAGTAAATATTCTACTTAATTCAAAGGGCCGCAAGCGAATGCTTGCGGCCCTTCATGTTTTTTATCGGCAGGTCGGCAGGTCGGAGGGGAAGATGTAGTCGTGCAGCGTGAAATTTGTGATGGCGGGGCTTTCAGTGGCGCAGGCCCGCTTGAACTGGCCCGCGACGAACTTCTTGCGGAAGGTCGAAAGAAATCGGGCGAGCTCCTCTCCGGTGAGCTCGGGGAAGGCGGCTGCGGCGTAGAGCAGGAGTTTTTCGTCCGAAAATCCGTATTTGACGGTGTGGAAGAGGAAGAAGTCGTGCAGCTCGTAGGGTCCCAGGATGTTCTCGGTGCCCTGGGTCTCGGCTCCGCCCGGCAGCAGCTCGGGGCTGACCGGCGTGTCGAGTATGTCCTTTAGGGCCACGCGAAGGTCCTCTGAGAAGGAGAGGGCCGCAATGTTGCCGACAATGCCTCTGATCATGCCCTTTGTCAGGCAGGAGTTGACGCCGTAGCCCGCCAGATGGTCGCCGCCGAACGTGCACCAGCCGAGCGAAATCTCGGAGAGGTCGCCGGTGCCGAGCATGAGGGCGCCCTCTGTGTTGGCCATGTCGAGCAGAATCTGGGTGCGCTCTCTGGCCTGCGCGTTCTCGTATGTGGCGTTGTGGACAGCGGGGTTGTGGCCGATGTCCTCAAAGTGCTGGGTGACGCTCTTCGCGATGGGGACCTCCCGGAAGGTCGCCCCGAGCTCGCGAATTAATGTGAGAGCGTTTTGATAAGTCCGGTCGGTCGTGCCAAAGCCCGGCATCGTGACGGCGACGAGGTTTTCGCACGGCAGGCCCAGCATTTCGATGGCGCCGGAGGCCACAAGCAGGGCCAGCGTGGAGTCGAGGCCGCCCGACACCCCGACAATGACTTTTTGGAGGCCGGTGCCGGTCAGCCTGCCGCAGAGGGCAAGCTTTTGCAGCTCAAAGAGCTCGCTGTAGAGTTCAAGCTGGCCCATGGAGGTCTCGGGCAGATAGGGGGTGCGGGAGACGGTGCGCTTCAAGTCATGCCGGCTGCGGGTCGCCCCGGTCAGTTCAATGATGACGGCGTCGGCGGCCTCGCCGCACTTTGCCGAGCGCACAATGTCGAGGTCGATGTCATAGGCCGTAAGCAGCGGGTCAAGCCCGTTTTGGCGGGTGACGCCCGCCATGCCAAAGGGCTCCGCCGCCGCCGTAAACCCGCGGTAGACGTGCCGGCCGGTCGACTCCCCGGCGCCGGCGCTGCATATGACGAGGGCGCTTTTGCACTTGTCGGCCCGGCCCGCCAGTAAGCTCTTATAGTCGGTTCCCGCCATTGCCGGACAGGCGGCGGGGCAGAGGACGACATCGCAGCCCACGGCGCGAAGTTGCGTTTCAGTCAGCGGCGGGCGGGAGAGGTCGGGGGCCGGAAGGACCGAAAAAGCGGCGTCGTTTGAAAAACGGAAGACGGCGCCCGCAGCCACGGGAGTACCTCCCGGCATCTCGGGCGCGCCTTTGCACAGGCTCAGCGGGGAGGAGGCGGTGGCGGACGGCACATAGGCGAGGAGCCGGCCGGCTTGCAGGACGGCGCAGGCCGCCGTGCGTACCCCGCCAAGGCGCACAGGAAGCGAGACGACGACGGCGAAATCATAGTCTTCGCTCGCTTTGACGACGGCGTGCAGGGCCTTGTCCGCGTTTGTCAGGAGGTCGGCTTGTCCGAAAAGGCTGCCGCAGGTGGCGCCGGTCAGGCAAAGCTGCGGAAAGAGCACAATGTCCGGCCGCAGCGACCGGGCTTGTCCCAACATTCGGACGATCTCCTCGGCGTTTTCGGCCGGGCACCCCACCGTCACTCGCGGGACGGCTGCCACAACCCTCAAAATATTGTCTGCCATAACGTGAGCCTCCTTGATTGACGACACAATAATATGATATTATAACACGGGTAGAAAGGGGATACAACATGGCGATTGTCTCCGTAAAGAAGAATTTTCACTATGACGAGGACGAGCTGTATGCCGCGGCAAAGGCGCACTTTGACGCGTTTGGCGGCATTGAACGATATGTACATCCCGGAGACCGGGTTTTCATCAAGGTCAACATGCTGATGGGCAGAAAGCCGGAGGCCGCGACGACGACCCACCCCGCCCTTGTCTATGCCGTGTCAAAGCTTGCGCGTGAAGCCGGCTGCAGCGTCGTCATCGGGGACAGCCCCGGCGGCCCCTACACGAGGGCGGTGCTCGAGCGGGGATACCGGCTTTGCGGATTTGACGAGGCCGCAAAGAGAAGCGATGCGGCCCTGAACACCGATATCACAGCCAAGATGCAGTCTTATCCGCAGGGGGCCATCTGCAAAGGGTTTAACCTGATTACGCCGTGGCATGAGGCCGACTGCCACATCTCGCTGTGCAAGTGCAAAACCCACGCCATGACGGGGTTTACCGGCGCAGTCAAAAACAACTTCGGCCTCATCCCGGGGCTTGAAAAGCCGGAGTTTCACATGCGGTACCCAGATGTGGAGGCGTTTTGCACCATGCTGGTCGACCTCTGTCAGTGCGCCTCACCGGACTTTACGATTATGGACGCCGTTGTCTGTATGGAGGGGGATGGGCCGTCGGGCGGCAGCCCCAGGCAGGTCGGGCTGACCATCGCCTCAGACAACCCCTTTGCGCTCGACGCCATTGCTGTAAAAGCCATTGGCTTTACACCGGATGAGGCGCTGACGGTGCGGAAATCCATGCAGATGGGCGCCTGTCCGGGAGTTATTGAGACAGTTGGCGACGAGGTGACAATGCCTGCCGTGGAGGACTTCAAGCGCGCGAAGTCGCACGACGTCACACCGACCAGAAGCCTGCCGGGCTTTATCCGGCGTCCCATCGACCGCATGGCGCAGCCGCATCCCGTTGTCATGAGAGACAAATGCGTCGGGTGCGGGGAGTGCGCCATGAGCTGCCCCGCCAAGACCATAAAAATCATTGACGGGAAGGCGAGCATCGACCGCACGAACTGCATTCGCTGCTTTTGCTGTCAGGAGATGTGCAGGCCAAAAGCGATTAAAATCAAGAAGCTGCGGCTCTTTTCGCTGTGAGGGGGACCATGGACTACATCAAAGTGCGCACGCCGGCCAAACTCAACCTTGCGCTCCGGGTGCTGAGCCTGCGGGGGGACGGATACCACGAGGTGGCCACCGTCATGCAGACCATATCCATTTACGACGACATTAAAATATCGCGGCGGGCGGGGACGGGCGTCACCCTCTCGTCGTCACTGCCTTTTTTGCCGCTCGACGGGCGCAATCTCGCCGCAAGGGCGGCCGTGGCTTTTTTTGAGGCCGCGGGCTTTTCGGCCGGCGTCGAAATTGAACTCTTGAAGCGCATTCCGGTCGGAGCCGGCATGGCGGGCGGCAGCGCCAACGCGGCCGGCGTGCTGATGGGGCTAAACGAGCTCTTCGGCGCGGGGTTTGGTTTGGACGAGCTGACCGAGATCGGCCGGCCGCTCGGCGCAGACGTCGCCTTTTGTCTAAGGCGGGGCACTTATCTTGCGAGCGGAATCGGCGATGTGCTGAGGCGGGTCGCCGACATGCCGGCCTGCACCTTTGTCGTGGCCAAGCCCCGGCACAGCATCTCGACGCCGGAGCTCTACCGCAGTTTTGACGCCTTTCCGCCGCCGCCGCCCCCCGATATCGCGGGGCTCATTGCATCTTTTTCGGCCGGCATTGAGCAGGCGGCCCCGTACATGGCCAACATGCTGGAGCCCGTCGCCGCGGCGCAGATTTCCCAGATTGGGGAGATGATTTGCGACCTCAGAAGGGCCGGGGCCATTGCGGCCCTCATGACCGGCAGCGGCTCGGCGGTCTTCGGCGTCTTCCAGCGCAGCAGGCAGGCCATGGTCTGCACCGAGGCCATGCGGAAAAAACACATCCGGTGCTTTGTGTCGCCGGCCCACCCCGTACGGGAATAGACCGGGAATAGAAAAACCGCTTTTTGTCAAAGCTCATGTCAGAGGTGAGCTTTGTGAAAAAAGTCATAACCATATTTATCGTGGCCGTTCTCCTTGCGGGCGGCGCCGGCATGCTGCGGTCAGATACCGTCACGGATGAAGTCATCCGGCTGCACATTCTGGCAAACTCCGACAGCGAGGCCGACCAGGCCGTCAAGCTCGCGGTGAGGGACAGCCTCAGGGAGCTTGCGGGTGCGGGGCTGACGGATGCCGAAAACGCCGCGCAGGCGGGCGAGCGCCTTGTAGACTTGCTGCCCGAAATCGAGCAAAAAGCAAATGAGGCTTTACATGAGGCCGGCATGGATTACCGTGCCGCCGCCACGCTTGGCGTGTCGCACTTCCCGCCTAAGACCTATGCGGGGGTGACGCTGCCGGCCGGCAACTACAACGCGCTGATTGTCACTTTGGGCGAGGGCGAGGGGCACAACTGGTGGTGCGTGATGTACCCGCCCCTTTGCTACGCGGGCGAGGAGGCGGTCGACGCCTTTCGCCTGTCCGAGGCCCTCGAAGCACAGGTGGAATACCGGTTTCGCATTGTCGAGTTTTTGGAGGAAGTGAGATGCTCCAGCTTATTTTCGGCCGGTCGGGAAGCGGCCGAGGGGACAGAGTCATCCGGGAAATAGGGGACAGGGTCGGAAGGAGACGCTGTCTTTTTATCGTGCCGGACCAGTTCACGGTCCGCACTGAGCGAAGTCTCATTGAGCGGCTGGGGCCCGGCTCCTCTTTGTGGGTCGAAGTGGTGGGCTTTGGCAGACTGCCGGACTTTGTCTTTACCCGGCTTGGCGGGCGGGCGGGGCGGCACCTGACCGAGGGCGGGGCCAGAATTTTGCTCTCGGGGGCGCTTGGCGC
>DATMZG010000101.1:0-5876 GCA_035560415.1 Candidatus Acidiferrum sp.
TCATAAATATGCACTATAATGAGAACACATTCAAACGAAACGCAATACGAGGGGGATTACCAATATGAAAAAGTACTTAGCCATTCTTCTGGCGACCGTTTTGCTCTTTGCGATGTTCGCAGGCTGCGCCAAAGAGGAAGCACCCGCGACCACGCCTCCCGCCAACAAGCTCGAGGCCATCCAGCAGGCCGGCAAAATCGTCATGTGCACCAGCCCCGACTACGCGCCCTACGAGTTCGAAGACCTCTCCAAACAGGGACAGGAAGCCTATGTCGGCTCCGACATTGAGCTTGGCAAGTACATCGCCGAGCAGCTCGGCGTCGAGCTTGAAATCAAGGCCATGGATTTCCAGACCTGCCTCGAAGCCATCACCCAGGGCACCGTGGATATGGGCATCACGGGCCTTGCGTATAAGGAAGACAGAGCGCAGACCATGCAGCTGGTCGGACCCTACAACCTCGAAAGCGACAGCTACCAGGGCGCCCTCATCAAGAAGGACTCCGGTATCGACACGATAGAAGACCTTGCGGGCAAGAAAATCGGCGCGCAGTCAGGCTCTTTGCAATACTCCTACGCCGAGACCTACGGCGGCGAAGGCTCTGAAATCACCCCCATCACCGACCTGGCGCTGGGCGTCATGATGCTCGAAGAGGGCAAAATCGACGTGCTGATCATCTCCTCCACAACCGGCGAAGGCTTTGCGGCAAACTACAACGACCTCGTGATGAGCGAAATCCGCTTCCCCAACACCGACGGCACCTTTGTCGGCATCACAAACGGCGAGACCGAGCTTGCCGCCGCCATTCAGGCCATCGTGGACGAGGCCGAGTCCTCCGGCAAGTGCGCGCAGTGGGTCGAAGACGCCAAGGCGCTGGCCACATCACTCGGCATTGAGCAGTAAGACAAAAAAACAGGACGAACACATTACCCGCCTGCCGGGCCACCGGCAGGCGGTTCATTCGGAGGAAGCAAACTTGAAAAAACTCACACTCATTCTTGCCGGCGCCCTCTTGCTGGGCCTTGCCGGTTGCGCCGCCAAAGAGACGGCAGCGCCAGAGCCCGCGAATAAGCTCGAAGCCATTATGCAGGCGGGAAAACTGACCGTCTGCACCAGCCCCGACTACGCGCCCTATGAGTTCATGGACATCTCCGCCAAAGAGGGCGAACAGGTCGTCGGCGCCGACATGGAGCTTGCGAAATACATCGCCGAGGGGCTCGGCGTGGAACTCGAAATCAAGTCGATGGACTTTGACACCTGCCTCGAGGCGGTCACAAGCGGCACTGTGGACCTCGGCATCTCGGGCTTCTCCTGGAAAGAGGACAGGGCGCAGGCGGCGCTTCTGGCCGGCCCCTACTGCCTGACCTCCGCCGACCATCAGGGCTGCCTCTTGGTCAGGAAGGACGCCGACATCAAGACGCCAGAGGACCTTGCGGGCAAGAAGCTCGCGGCCCAGTCGGGCTCCCTGCAGCACGAGTACATGACCAAAAACGCGCCCGACTCGGAGCAGCAGACCATCACGAGCCTGGCCGACGGGGTCATGATGTTAAACGAGGGCAAGATTGACGCGCTCTGTATCTCGGAAGTGACCGGCACCCAGTACATCAAAAACTACGATAACCTCATGCTGGCCGAGCTGCGGTTTGCCACTGAGGACGGCTACTACGTCCTCATCGGCAAGGAGGAGCAGGCGCTCTTCGACGCCGTGCAGCCGCTCGTTGAAAAAGCCGAGAGCGAGGGCCTGTATGAGGAGTGGCTTGCCACCGCCACCGAAAAGGCCGGAACACTCGGCATTGATATGGATTAGCGGGAAGCCCCCACATGTCCTTTAATCATAATTTGTAGGTGAAACCATGTTAGATACCATCGTCAAGCTGCTCGACCGGTACGGGCACCTCTTTGCGAAGGGGCTTGTCAAAACGCTGGAGTATTCGGCCATCTCGGTCTGCTTCGGCCTCATGCTGGGCGCCCTCATCTGCCTCATGCGAATGTCGAAAATCAAGCCGCTCACGTTTTTGTGCTCGGCCTTCATTGAGGTCATCCGCGGAACGCCCATCCTGCTCCAGCTCTATTTCTTTTACTTTGCGCTGCCCAAAGTTTTGCCCTTCACGCTGACCGACACCCAGAACATCCTTGCGGCCTTGGTCGTCAACTGCTCCGCCTACATATCGGAGCTGATTCGGGCGGGCATTCAGGCGGTCGACTACGGGCAGACCGAGGCCGCCCGCAGTCTTGGGCTCTCCTCCGGCCAGACCATGAAAAAAGTCGTGCTGCCGCAGGCCGTCAAAAACATCCTGCCGGCACTCGGCAACGAGTTCATCATGGAAATCAAGCAGACGTCGCTTGCCGCCACCTTCTTTTTAGGCGAGCTCATGACGGTCAGCCGCAGCATCACGGCCGCGACTTTCCTGTCCATTGAGCCGCTCATCGTGGCCGGCGCCATCTACTTCTGCCTGACCTTCACGCTCTCCAAAGTGGTCGGATTCTATGAAAGGAAGGTGCGCGCCGGTGATTAAGACTGTCGACCTGCGCAAAAACTTCGGCGCCCTCGAGGTGCTCAAAAACATCAACGAGCAGGTCACCCGCGGCGAGGTCGTCTCGATCATCGGGCCGTCGGGCTCCGGAAAGTCCACTTTCCTGCGCTGCCTCAACCTGCTCGAACAGCCGACCAGCGGCCAAATCATCTTCGAAGGGGTCGACATCACCGACAAAAAGGTCAATGTCGACATTCACCGCCAGAAGATGGGCATGGTCTTCCAGAACTTCAACGTCTTTCCGCACCTGACGGTGCTCGACAACATCACGCTGGCCCCGGTCACGCTGGGCAAGAAGTCAAAGGCCGAGGCAATTGAGCAGGCAAAGGCGCTGCTCGACCGGGTCGGGCTGCTTGAAAAGGCGCCCGAGTTCCCGAACCGCCTCTCGGGCGGCCAGAAGCAGCGGCTTGCCATCGTGCGGGCCCTTGCCATGGAGCCCGACGTCATGCTCTTTGACGAGCCGACCTCGGCCCTCGACCCCGAGATGGTCGGCGAGGTGCTGGCCGTCATCCGGCAACTCGTCGAGGGCGGCATGACGACGGTCATCGTCACCCACGAGATGGGCTTTGCCCGCGAGGTCTCGGACCGCGTCCTCTTCATGGACGAGGGCATCATCGCCGAGCAGGGCAGTCCGGAGGAGCTTTTCGGCCGTCCGCAAAACCCGCGCACCATTGAATTCCTGAGTAAGGTTTTATATTAGCCACTTGAAAGGAGCCGACATGTCGTACACATACACAGACCCCGTCATCGCAAAGCTCGCGGGCGCCAAGGACGCCTACCCCGACCTTGACGCCGCAGGGTATATCAAGGCGCTGCAGGGCGCCATCACTTACGACACCACCTCCTACGCCGACGTCTCCAAAATGAAGGGCGGGGAGTTCAAGGGGCTGCACGCCCACTTTGAAAAATGCTTCCCGCTCGTACATGCGCACATGACAAAAGAGGTCGTCAACGACTGGAGCCTTCTGTACTTCTGGAAGGGCAGCGACCCCGCCTTAAAGCCCATGCTCATGATGAGCCACCTCGACACGGTGCCGGTCATCCCCGGCACCGAGGATGACTGGAGCCACGGCTGCCGCTCGGGCGAGCTTGCGGACGGCCTCATCTGGGGCCGCGGGGCCTGCGACACCAAGAGCCAGGTTTTAGCCGAGCTTGCGGCCTGCGAATATCTGCTCTCTAAGGGCTTTGCGCCAAAGCGCAGCCTGTACCTCTGCTTCGGACATGACGAGGAGACCATGAACCCCTATGGCTCCAAGGCCATTGCCGACCTTTTAGCCAGCCGCGGCGTGGAGCTGGAATTTGTCATTGACGAGGGCGGCGGCTTTATCGACGCCGAGAAGTACGGCGCCCCCGGCGCCATGATCGCGCAGGTCAGCGTCTTTGAGAAGGGCTACGCCGACGTCTCGGTCACCGCCACCTCCAAGGGCGGCCACTCCTCCAAGCCCGGCAAGCACACGTCGCTCGGAAAGGTCTGCGCCGCGGTCGCCGCCATTGAGGCGGCGCAGTTTGCGCCCACGCTCTGGCCACCGGTCGCCAAGTTCTTCAAGGACATCGCAAAGTACATCACCGAGGAGCCCTTAAAGTCGCTGGTCGCGGACATTGACAATAACCCGCAGGCCCTCGCCGACTATCTCTATTCGAAGGACGAACTGGCGCCGCTTGTGCACACGACGACGGCCCCGACCATGCTCGAAGGCGGTTCTCCCGCCCCCAACGTCCTGACCCAGACCGTCACCGCCACCATCAACTTCCGCACGGCGCCCCGTGACAGCACGGCGGACGTCCTGGCCCACTGCATCAAGGCCGTAAACGACCCCGACGTCACCTGCAAACTGGTGCGGGGCATGGAGCCCTCCAAAATTTCGGGCTTCACGACCTACGGCTTTAAAGCGGTCGAGAAGATGGTCTCGAAGTTCTACCCGACGGCCGCAACCGTGCCCTTTATCGTCACGGGCGGCACCGACTGCCAGTATTTCGACGGCATCTGCGGCACCTGCATGCGCTTTCGGCCGGTCTACGACTGCCACATCAAGTCGAACGCCCACACCACCGACGAGAAGTGCTCGGCCGACGCCTATGTCCACTGCATCAAGGCGTTTGTCTGGCTCATTGAAAACGTTCAGGCGTAAGTCATCTACAGAGTTACACCTAAGGCGGCCGGATTTCCGGCCGCCTTTTTATGTCGAAAAACCTTTGGGTTTTCCGCCAAATTATCGGTGCCCTAACCGCGCGAAGTGAATTCGCGCTTGCGGGCGGCATATAATTGCCTTATTTTTAAAAAGTCTTTTAAAAGTAAGGACTTAAAGTTATTTTCTCGGGCCAATCGGAGAGCCGAGAAAACAGGCAGTCAAAAAAGTAAATTTTTTGACTGCCTAAGGCGGCCGGATTTCCGGCCGCCTTTTTATGTCATTTGTCAATTGCGCGAGGCCCTCGTTTGATGTATACTTTCCGAAATACCATGCAGCGGGGGTGGAAAAATGGCCAGAAAAACCATCAGAGACCTCTATAAAATGAAAGAAAAAGGCGAGCAGGCGGTCTGGATTGTCCTGTACGACGCAATTTTCGCGGGATACGCCGAGGCCGCCGGCATGGACATGATTTTGTGCGGCGACTCGATGGGCATGGCGGTCTACGGCTGGGAGGGGACGACCTCCGTCACGATGGACATGTCGATTGCCCACTGCGGGGCCGTGCGGCGCGGGGCGCCAAACACCTACCTCATCGGGGACATGCCCTTTGGCGCCTACCACGCCTCGGCGGAGGACGCCGTGCGAAACGCCGTGCGGTTTGTCAAGGAGGCCGGGGTCGACGCCATCAAGCTCGAGGGCGGGGTGGCCGTGGCCGACAAAATCGAGGCCATCGCGAAGTGCGGCATCGTGGTCTTCGGCCACGTCGGGCTGACGCCGCAGTCCTCGGCCGCCATGGGCGGGTTTGTGGCGCAGGGCCGCACGGCGGCAAGCGCCAAAGCCGTCATTGAGGACGCCATTGCCGTCTACAAGGCGGGGGCCCGCACCGTGCTGCTCGAAGGGGTGCCGGAGGAGGTCTGCGCCTTTGTGCATGAGCTTTTGCCCATTCCGGTCTACGGCATCGGGGCGGGGGCAAAGTGCGACGGGCAGGTGCTCTTAGCCTGCGACGCGCTTGGCATGTACCAGAACTTCACGCCCCGGTTTGTCAAAAAGTACGCCGACATCGCGTCGGCCGCCATGAGCGGAATGAAAGCCTACATCGCCGAAGTCAAAGAGGGCGCTTTTCCGGCGCCGGAGCACAAATACAAAATTGCGGGGGAGGCGGCCGACTTTGAGGCGCTTTTCGCCCAAATGAAAAACGAGTTCCAAATATAATAT
>DATMZG010000102.1:0-20617 GCA_035560415.1 Candidatus Acidiferrum sp.
AATTATAAGGAGGACCTGCAATGGCAAAATATGTTTGCTCCGTTTGCGGATACGTCTCGGAGGACGGGATTCCCGACTTTTGCCCCCAGTGCAAAGCCCCCAAAGAGAATTTTAAAGAAGTTGCCGAGAGCGCGGGCTTTGCCTGCGAGCATGAGATTGGCGTCGCCAAGGGCTGCGACCCATGGGTTTGGGAGATGCTCATCGCCAATTTCAACGGCGAGTGCAGTGAGGTCGGCATGTACCTCGCCATGAGCCGTCAGGCGGACCGCGAGGGCTATCCCGAAATTGCCGAGGCCTATAAACGGTACGCCTTTGAGGAGGCCGAGCACGCGGCAAAATTTGCCGAGCTGCTCGGCGAGGTGGTCACGAGTTCCACAAAAAAGAACCTTGAGATGCGCACCGGGGCCGAGGCCGGCGCCTGCTCCGGCAAGCTGGAGCTCGCCGTCAAGGCCAAGCAGCTCGGATACGACGCCATTCACGACACCGTCCACGAGATGGCCAAGGACGAGGCCCGCCACGGCGCCGGGTTCAAGGGGCTGTTAAAGCGGTATTTCGGAGAGTAATCGTATATAAGCGGACCAAAAGGGGCAATGCACACAGTGCATTGCCCCTTTTTCGGGCAGGGCCGCGGTCGGGCCTGGCGGAATCAGGTGTTCATGTTCAGAATACTGTGCATAAAGCCCTCCCCGTCGGTGCTTGAGACGTCGCAGGCCGCAAGTTTGTCTTTGTATAAGTACAGGTTGACCCGCACCGCCAGGTCCTCCACCGGATAATTGAGCACCTCGTAGCTCCACCGCACCAGCTTTTTGCCCTCGTACTTTTCAAGGTCGAGTCCGTGTGACTTCTGAAGCTCGGCATAGGCGCGGAAAAACTCATCGAGGGGCTTTGGCACTTCCACTTCGGTCACTTCCACGGCCGCGTCGCTGACTTCCCACCCGTAGCTGCGAATAAACGCGGCCCGCTCCTCGCTTGTCTTCAGTTTGACCGGCTCGACGGCAGTCACCGCCCCGGTCTCCTGCGGCTCTCCGGGATGAGCGATATTCCAGACGACAAGCCCGACAATGAGCGCGATAACGACAACTGCGAGAATTCGCAGCCACATCTGGTTCAGTTTCATAGACATGATCACCACGGCGTACCCCTCCATTTCGTAGTAAGAGGATATGCGCGGGCGCTGTCAAGTATGCCGCCCTTCTCCCCTTCTCCGGCGTACCAAAGACAAAAAACAGGCTCTCCGGAAAACCGGAGAGCCTGAAGGCTTTAAAGAGATTATTCTTCGTCCTTGACCGCTTCGTCAATGACTTTCTGAGCGACGTTCGGCGGAGTCTCCTCATAGCGGACGAACTCCAGCGTGAAGGAGCCGCGGCCCTGGGTCATGGAGCGCAGGTCGACGGCGTAGCTCGCCATTTCGGCCATCGGCACTTCGGCCTCGACCTGCTGCAGGCCGTCCGCCGGATTCATGCCGAGGATGCGGCCGCGGCGCTTGTTGACGTCGCTGATGATGTCGCCCATCTGCGAGTCGGGAATTTGCACTTTTAAATTTCCGATGGGCTCGAGCAGGACGGGGTTTGCCGCCGCCATGCCGGCCTTGTAAGCGAGGCCCGCGGCCACTTTAAAGGCCATTTCGGAGGAGTCGACGTCGTGGTACGAGCCGTCGACGAGGGTGGCCTTGAGGTTGACGACGGGGTAGCCGGCCAAGACGCCCTTCTGGATGCAGTCGCGCAGGCCCTTTTCAACGGCCGGGAAGAAGTTCTTGGGCACTGAGCCGCCGAAGACGTTCTCTTCAAAGACGAGGTCCTCGACTTCGGGGTTGGGCTCGAACTCAATCCAGACGTCGCCGTACTGGCCGTGGCCGCCCGACTGCTTCTTGTGCTTGCCCTGGACCTTGACCTTCTTGCGGACGGTCTCGCGGTAGGGCACGCGGGGGTCCTTGAGCTCGACGCCGGTGCCGAACTTGTTTTTGAGCTTGGAGACCAGCACGTCGAGGTGCATGTCGCCGATGCCCGAGATGACCTGCTGCTTGGTCTCGGAGTTGATGCCGAATGTGAAGGTCTTGTCCTCGTCGGCAAGGCGCTGCAGGCCGGAGCTGATTTTATCCTCGTCGCCCTTGGCCAAAGGCGTCACGCACATGGAGTAGCAGGGGGCGGGGAACTCGATTCCGGGCAGCACCGTCTTGCTGCCCTGCGCGCAGAGCGTGTCGCCGGTCGAAGTCCCGGAGAGCTTTGCGACAAAGCCGATGTCGCCACAGCCGATGGCCGGGGTCTCGACCTGCTTTTTGCCGCGGATGAAGTAGAGCTTGCTGATTTTCTCGGTCGACTCGGTCGCGGGGTTGTATACGACGCTGTCGGCCTTCATGGTGCCGCTCTCGACTTTGAAGTAGGACATTTTGCCGACAAAGGGGTCGGCGACGGTCTTGAAGACGATGGCGGCCAGCTCCCCGCCCTCCTTGCAGTTCTTGACCGCGGGCGAAGGCGTGGCATTGACAATGGTCGAAAGTAAATCGATGACGCCCTCGAGGGAGACTGCCGAGCCGCAGCTGATGGGGGCGATGGAGCCGTCCGCAATGCCCTGCTTGAGGGCCGCGATGGTCTCGTCGCGGGTGAAGTATTCGCCCGAGAAGAACTTCTCCATGAGCTCCTCGCTCTGCTCGGCAATGGTCTCGCTCATCATGTCCCAGAGCTTGTTGACCGCGTCGCCCATGTCTTCGGGCAGCGGTTTCTCCTCCGGCACGCCGGCCTTATATGTCCGCATCTTGCGGTCGACAAAGTCGATGATGCCCACCATCTTTTCGCCCTCCATGACGGGGGCACAGATGGGGCATACCGAGATTCCGAAGACCTCGCGCAGCTGCTCGACGACTTTAAAGTAGTCGGCGTGCTCCTCATCGAGGCGGCTGACAAAGAAAATTTTGGAAAGGCCGGCCTTGGACGCGTATTCCCATCCTTTTTCAGTGCCAACGCCCGGGCCGTCGCGTCCCGCGACACAGATAAGGGCCGTCTCGGCAACCCGGATTCCCTGCATGACTTCGCCGACGAAGTCAAAATATCCGGGCGTGTCGATCAAATTGATTTTAAAGCCCTCGTACTCGACGGGAGCGATGGTTGCCGATATGGAAATCTGGCGTTTGATCTCTTCGGGATCAAAATCGCTGACGGTGTTTCCGTCGGCAAGCCTGCCGAGCCTGTCTGTGCCCTTGGTCAGAAAGAGTGCCGCTTCGGTCAAGGCAGTCTTTCCGGCTCTGCCCTGCCCCAGCAACACCACATTTCTGATTTTGTCCACGGGATATTGTTTCATTACACGACCATTCCTTTCTCGCCCTATATATTCAAGATTTTAAAAAAATCTTCAGGTTTATAGCGTGCCACGAAATATTATAACATGGCTCAAATGCAATTGTAAACATTTATTTGCTCGGAAAAACCCCGATTTTCCACGCCCTTTGAATGCTCAGGGTGAAGTTGATTCCCCGCGTCAGGTAGGTCATGAGGATATAGGCCGCAATGCCCATTTCGGGCAGCAGCAGCCAAAGTCCCGCGACGTCGATGATGGCCGTGAAGATGTTGTACTGCATGGAGCGCACCTGCTGGCCGAGCCCTTTTAAAAATCCGTCCACAATTGTGTCAAGATACATGACCGGCACGAGCGGTGCAAAGAGCCGGATATACGAGCTGACGGCATCGGTGTGGTAGACGGCCCACGAGAGTTCTCCGGCGAAGTACCACAGGCATACGGCCGAAATGCAGGAGAATGCAAAGGCGATGCCGGTCATGCGCTGAATGATGTACCGCGTGTTGCGCCGCTTTCTCCGGCCAAAGCTCTCGGCCACCTCCGGCACGAGCAGGCTTGAGACCGAGACCAGCAGCACTGACGGCAGCGTCATGACCGGCATCGCCATACCGGTGATGATGCCGTATGTGGAGAGGGCCACCGTGGCCGAGCTGCCCGAAGCCCGCAGTCCCGCCGGAATGATGAGCTGCTCAGTCGTCACTAAAATGGAGCGGACGACTGAGCCCGTCGCGTCGGGGACCGCGATTTCAAGCACCCGCTTTAAAGCCGAGCCGCCCCCGCGCTCACCCTCGGCTGTGAAGTTGCGGCGGTCGGCGAAATAGAGGACGACAAGCGTGATTAATGACGCCGCCTCCCCCACCGCAGTGCCCACGACGATGATGGCGCAGGCCCCCTGCGGCGTGGCGGGCTGCAGCAGGGCGACTCCTCCCATGGCCAGCGCCATTTTGAGAATCTGTTCAAAGAGCTGCTCCGCCGCGTGCGGCAGCGTGCGGCGCATGGCGATGAAATAGCCCGAAAACGCCGCCGATATCGACAAAAACGGCAGGCTCGCAGCTAAAATCTTGAGGCAGACCGCGGTGTCGGCGTCGCCGAGCAGCCGTGCCGCCACCGGCGTTGCCGTCGACCAGAGCAGCAGGGCTGCGACGGTCGAGCAAAAGGCCGCGTAGAGGCAGCAGGCCCGCATGGCGCTTTTGACGCCTTTTCGCCCCTCGTAGCAGCCGGCCGCAACGACAAGCCGGGTGGCCGTCAGCCGCACGCCGGCCGAGCCCAAGGTGACTGCCAGCATGTAGACCGACATGATGAGCTGATAGAGTCCGACGCCGGCCGTCCCGATGTGCCCGGCCAGCCACGATTGAAAAACGACGCCAAGCCCGCGCATCGCGGTCGCCGCCGCCGTCATTATGAGGGTATTGACAAAAAACTTCTGCGCGCGATCCATTTCCCCACCTCACACCATGTATATGACAGGCAGGCAGGGTTTACCGCAGGCGGGCGCAGATAATTGTCCCTCTTTGAAGATAAAAACCGCGGCCGTCACCGGCCGCGGTTTATACGTGTGCACTTTATGCTTTACCGGTCTCTGTCGAGCATGGCCGTCGCGAGCTCGGCCAGGTTTTTGCCCTGTCCGAATTCCCACGCGGCAAAGACGGCCTCCGAGGTGCGCAGCGCCGCCTCCCTGCGCGCCTCCTCAAGGCTCATGACGGTGGCGAAGGTCGCTTTCCCGTTGCGCGCATCCGACCCGACCTCTTTTCCGAGCGCCGCGAAGTCGCCGGTGACGTCGAGAATGTCGTCGACAATCTGGAAGGCGATTCCGAGCTTTTCTCCGTACTCGGCGGCTCCCTCGACTTCCCGCTCCCCCGCGCCCGCGGCCATGGCGCCGATGACGCAGGCCGCCCGGATGAGGGCGCCGGTCTTCATGGCGTACATTTCCCGCATCTCGTCCGCCGACAGGGTTTTGTGCTGCTTTTCACTCTCGACGTCGATCGACTGGCCCCCCAGCATGCCAAAGAGCCCCGCCGCCTTTGCAAGTTCCGCGGTGCAGGCGACGACGCGCTCAAGCGGGAGCGGCGCAGTCAGCGCCACTCGAAAAGCCTCGGTCAAAAGCCCGTCGCCGGCGAGGGTCGCCATGGCCTCCCCGTAGACCTTGTGGTTTGTGGGCTTTCCGCGGCGGTAGTCGTCGTTGTCCATGCAGGGCAGGTCGTCGTGGATGAGGGAGTAGGTGTGAATCATCTCAAGGGCGGCCGCGAGCGGCAAAACCGCCCCCGCATCCCCACCGCAAATGCGGCAAAACTCCATCATCAGATAGGGGCGCAGCCGCTTGCCGCCGGCCTCAAGGCTGTATGCCATGGCCCCCCGCACCGTCATTTCGGAGGGCGGCAGCGCCGTCTTCAGATAGGCCTCAAACCGGGCGACCGTCTCCTCCATGTTCTCGATTTTCATACCGGCTCTCCCTGCTGCGGCATCGGCGTTTTGACGATATCGCCCCCGGCGTCCTTGACAAACATCATGACTTTCTGCTCGGCGCCGTCGAGCAGCTTGTTGCAGCGGGCCGTCAGCGAAACACCCTCTTCAAAAAGGGCAAGCGCCTGTTCGAGCTTGGCATCCCCCGATTCAAGCAGCTTGACAATCTCCTCAAGCCTCGCCACAGACTCTTCAAAGCCCAAATTTTTATTTTCCATCGTACACCTCCGTGACGGTCGCGTTTGCGCCGCCTTTCGCGAGCATGATTTCAATTTTGTCCCCCGGGGAGAGCTCCGTGCGGGCCCGGACCGCGGCCCCCTCCCGCAAAATGACGGAATACCCTCTTCCGAGCACCGCAAGGGGGCTTAAAGCGCCCAGCTTTCCGGCCGCAACTTCAAGCCGGTGGCGACGGCGGGCCCCTTGCAGCCGCATGGCGGCGTCGAGCCGTGCCGTCATGGCGACGACCGCCATGCGCCGGTCGTCAATGTAAATTGCGGGACTTTTGAAAACCCTTCGGGAGGCAAGGTCGGCGACTTTTGCCCGGGCGCTCTGAAGTCTTGTCCTGACCAGCGCCAGCAGCCTTGCGTCGAGGTTTGCAAAGCGGGTCTTTAAGGTCATGGTGTCGGGAACCGAAAGCTCGGCCGCGGCCGACGGGGTCGGCGCCCTGAGGTCGGCCGCAAAATCCGCAATCGTGAAGTCGGTCTCGTGCCCGACGGCTGAGATGACAGGCACTTTGCAGGCGGCGATGGCTCTCGCCACCCCTTCGTCGTTGAAGGCCCAGAGCTCCTCAATCGACCCGCCGCCCCGCCCGAGGATGACAAGGTCGGCTTCGCCCGTGTCGCTGAAATATTTCAGGGCCTCAATGAGTTGGGGCGGCGCGTTCTCCCCCTGCACCAAGACCGGATAGAGCAGCACCTCGGCCAGGGGGAAGCGGCGGCCTAAGACGTGAATGACGTCCCTGACGGCGGCCCCCGTCGGCGAAGTGATGACGCCGATTTTGAGGGGCAGCTTTGGAATGGGGCGTTTACGGCTCTCGTCGAAAAGGCCCTCCTCGCCAAGCTTGCGTTTCAGCTGTTCAAACGCGAGGTAGAGGGCGCCGACTCCGTCCGGCTCCATCTCGCGCAAGTAGAGCTGATACTGCCCGTCCCGCTCATAGACCGCAACCCGGCCCTGCACCAGCACTTTCATGCCGTTTTCCGGCATAAATCTGAGCTTTGCGGCGTCCCTTGCGAACATGACGGCCCGGATGGCCGCCCCCTCGTCCTTGACCGTCATGTACATGTGGCCGGTCTTGTAGTGATTCGTGAAATTGGACAGCTCGCCGCGCACCCAGACCGACGCGAGTGCCGCGTCGCCCTCGATGAGCGACTTCATATACCGGTTGAGCTGCGAGACCGTGATGACCTGCCGTTCGTTCATAGCTGCATGGCTCCGTAAAGTGCGACGCCGACGGCGTTGTCGGCCGCGAATTCGCTGTCTGTCGCGTAAGTTTCAAAAGCGGCGTCAAGCCGGGCCTTGATGAGCCGGTTTGACATGACTCCGCCCGCGAGAATGAGAGGGCCGCTGACGCCCGCCGCAAGGGCGAGCAGCGCGTTTGCGACGCTCTCGAGCAGCCACAGGGCGCAGTCTTCGGGCGAATGCGCTTTCAGGTGGGCCGCAAACTGGTTTTCAAGGCCCGAGAGGTTGACGGTATCGGCCTGTTTGAAGCGGACGGGTGTAATCCCCGGCGCGCCATTTAAGGCCAGCGTTTCAAGCGCCGCACCGCAGGGAAATTTCAGCCCCAACACAACGCCGCACCGGTCAATGAGCTGCCCCGCGTTGAGGTCGGCGGTGGCGCCGGCAATCGTGATGCCGCCGTCCGCGGCGACATGTAAGAGCTCAGTTGTCCCGCCCGAAACGTGATAGGCGTGAAACGCTTTGCCTAAAAGGTCCTCCCTGCCCGCCCCCTTGAGGGCCGCCAGAATGTGCCCGCGCTGATGGGAAAGCCTGAAAAGCGGCACATCCAGCGCCGCCGCAAGCCCTCTTGCCGCAGCGAGCCCCGCCATAAAGCAGGGCATATAGGAGCCCGCCGCGTCTCTGGGCCTGTCCGACACGGCGACGCAGGCAATTTTCGGCCGGGA
Organism: Candidatus Acidiferrum sp.; assembly: GCA_035560415.1. GTDB lineage: Bacteria > Bacillota > Clostridia > Oscillospirales > Feifaniaceae > DATMXT01. The sequence continues at coordinate 7,869 of DATMZG010000102.1, forward strand.
CTCAAAAATGCGCTCAAGGAGATTTGGAAGCTCCTTTGTATGTAGGAACACGGCGTCGCTTTGCCGCACGCCGCGCTTCCCCTGCGCGACGTCAAAAGGCGTGCGAAGGGACACATATTCGCCCCCGGCGGCGCATAGCGCCACTGAAGTCGTATAGTTGCTGGTGTCGAGCCCGAGGGCGTACTCAGCCATTTTCGCGCTCTCTCGCAATGCCGCCGAGCACGCCGTTGACAAAGGCGCCGCCCTCTTCCCCTTCAAACTCCTTGGCGAGCTCCACCGCTTCGTTGATGGCGATGGGCGTGTCGATCTCGTCGATGAAGAGCATTTCGCAGACGGCCACCCGCAGGACGGCCGCGCTGACTTTGGAGAGTCTCGTGAGCTTCCAGTTTTTCGTGTGCCGCCCGATGAGTTCGTCTATTTCGGCGCGGTGCTCCACCGCGGTCAAAAAAATGCGCTGACTGTAGTCGTCGTAGCGCTCCGGCTCCCACTCCCGCTCGTGCTGGCAAAACTGCGCCGCGTCCCCGCCCTGAAATTCGTACCCGAACACAAGATACAGAGCGCCGCGGCGGGCGTCGGCCCGGGGCAGCTGCCGCTGCTTTGTCGACATGCTTCTTCCTCCAATGATTGCTTGTCCGAAAAATCCGGTAAAATGTCCGCACTTTGGGACTTGCTGTAGTCTGAACATCGGCCCGCGTCACGCGGGCCGATGAGCGATTATTCCTCTGTTTTTTCTTCGTGTTTTTCCTCGCGCTTTTCCTCGCGCTTTGTCTTTTTCTCGTCGTCCCCGATGCCCTGCACATAGACGTTGACCGACCTGACCTTCATGCCGGTCATGGATTCGACGGCATATTTGACTTCCGACTGCATTTTGCCGATGACCTCCTGCATCCGAACGCCGTACGACAGGACAACGCCGAGCTCCACCGTGATTTCACCGCCCGCAAGGTCGATTTTGGCCACCTTGCCGGGGTTGCGCTTGCTCGTGATGAGCTTTTTTATATCGCCGCCGCTGTACGGAACCAGCGAGCAGACGCCCTCAACCTCGAGTGCCGCCACGCTGGCGATGGTCGCCACCACTTCTTCGGAGATGCGAACATTTCCGATTCCGTCTGTGTAGTTGCCTTCCATAAAGTCCTCCATTTCCCTTTAAAAACCAAAGTACAATACCATTCAGGCGCCCTGTCAATGGTATTATGCGTCGTTTCATGCGTCTGACCTTGTCGTTCTTTGTGGTTAAACATAAAAAAATAATAACCGCAAGAACAACTTGCGGTTATTATACCATATTCTGTGCGAAAAGGAAGGGACAATTTGTAAATTCAGGAGACTTCGATGATTTTGATGTTTGCGGCTTTTGCCGTCGTCTCGCTCATGACGACCTCTTTGATTTTGCTGATTTCACCGGCTGTCAGCCCCTTGCTCGAGACCACGACCGTCACGTCCTCCTCGCCGACCACGACGACGGCGTCCTCAAAGCCCTTGGCCTTGATGAGGGTCTCCATCGCGCTCTCCTTATCCATGATGGTCGCGATGTTTCCGAGCTCGGTGGCCGCCTCCCTGCGGGTGTCGTCGTCGGTCTCGGTGCTGTCAATGATGCCCTGCAACACCTCAATGGCCTCATCTCTGGCCTGCTGCCGGTTTACGCGGGCGTCGGCGAAATACCTCGATGAGACCGAGCCCACCTCGACCGAGACCTCGCCCTCTCCCTCGCCCCCGTCCACCAGCGTGGCCTCGCCGAGGATTTTTTCCTCCGTCACTTTTGCGGTCTCGGCAAACATTTCGTCACGCTGTTTTTGCATGACGTTGTTGACGATGAGTGCCAGCGCGAGCACGATGATGAGCGCAACGACAATCACCATCTTCCTGTTGATGAACATTGTCATAGTATCCTCCTTTATTTGGCAACCACGCTGACGCGGTTCGTGGACAGATCGAGGGCGATTGCGGTCGTCTCGATGAGCTTCTGGCGGATGACCTCGTTGTCGGCCCCCTTGCAGACAATTGCCGCGCCCTTGACGACGGGCTGCAGCTGTTTGATGAGGATTGCCGACTCGGAGCCGTCCGCCGACTTCAAAATGATGTAGTTGTCCTCGCTGTCGTTTTGGTTTTCAACCCGTTTTTGCGAGGCGGACAGGCTGTCCGACAACAGGTTGACCGACGTGTTCTTTTCGGTCGCGTAGACGTTTTCTCCGGCGGACTCCAGCGTAATCATCAGGCTGATTTCACTGACCCCCTCAATTGAGGAAAGGAGCTCCGTCAATTCGCCTTCAAGCTGCGTCCTGTACTCCTCCACACTTTTTTGTGCCGGCTGCGGTTTGGGTGCGGCGGCGGTCTTGCCGGTGCCAAAGGGCACAAGCAACAGCATGAGCACGCCTGCCGCCCCGACGATGAGCAGCCACATCGGCAGCTTTGCCGGCAGCTTCAGTTCCATCATGATCCCACCTCTCTGATCGTCGCTGTAATTCCGAGCTCGCCCGCAAGAATTTCGGCGAGCTCCTCCGGACTTCGTCCGACAAATGATGTAAAAGTTACTTCCTTTACACTTATGCTCTCCTCTCCCTCCAGTTCAAGTCCGCAGACCGTAAGGCCCCCGCCCACCGCCTCCTCGATCTGCGCCGCCAGCATGGTGCGGGTGAGAGAGAGGGCTCCGTCGGCCAGAACCTCGGTCATTCGCGCGTAATTTCCGCTTTCGGCCGTCGGAATCGCCACTGTTAAGGCCGAAAGGTCAAACTGTGCCGCCGCCGAGAACATCGCGAGCAGCAGGAAGAGCGACAGGGTCAGCTTGACCTGCTTTTCGGTGTTTGCGGAGGGCGTGAGTCCCCCCGCAATAGCGGCGACCACAGCGGCGCAGCATACTGTAAGTGTCCAGGCCTTTACACTATCCATATCTTCACCCCGCCATAATGGCCGTGGCCGTGATGAGGTAAATGCACTGGCAAATCGTCACGGCCGCAAGGATTCCCCACACGTCCGACACCGCGGACAAAAATGTCGGCACGCCGCCCTCTCCGCTCAGTGCCGCTGTCGCCGACGCAAGTTTAAACAGCAGGCTGTAGAGCAGCACCCGGATGATGGGGGGCCCGAGCAAAATCATGAGTCCCAGAACGCCTGCCACGCCGACTGCCGCCCGAATGACGTCGACACAGCCGATGACGGTCTCAAAGGCGTCGGTGATGATGCCCCCCACAATCGGGATGACGCTTCCGAGCGTAAACTTGGCGGCTCCCGTCACAACGGTCTCGGAGGCGCCGGCGACGATTTTTTGCAGCGACAAAAGCCCCGCCGCGACTGTCGTGAAAAGCCCCATCGCAAATACGACAGTCTCCTTAATCGCTTTGCAGATGCCGGCAAGCGCCCCGTCCGGCATGAGGGAGGAGGCCAGCGACAGCGCAAAGTAGACCGACATCACTGGCAGCAGCAAATAGGCGTTGAGCTTGCCGAACAGTCCGATGACCACCGCAATTCCGCCCGGCAGCACCATGGAGCTCACCATTTTGCCGGAGGCGGCGCCGGCGGCCGCAATGATCGGAATGGCGACGTCGAGCAGGGATACGGCGTCGGATATGGCGTCGACGCACATGCCGATGGCGTCCTCCATGACGGTGTAGACCGCAATGGACACGCTGAGCACGGCCGTCAGGTTGAGCGAGGTCTCGGCGAACTTTGCCCCAAGCCCCTCCCGCAGGGCCTGCGCCAGCACAAAAATGAGCACAATCAGCATGACTTTTGCAAAGTCCGCGAGCACCTTGCCGACAATTTTGTAGACCCCGCCCGACAGCACATTGACAATGCTGCGAAGCGACAGCGCGTTCGAGATGCTGCCGGAGTCCGGCACTTCCTCCAAAAGCGTGGATGCGCCGTCCGGCATCACGTCCTCAAGGGCCCTCCCGCCGAAGCTCTCGTAGAGGCCGCGGTAAATGCGCGAAATGTCGCTCTCCGAAGCCTGCGCCCTTGCCGGAAGCGCCAGTCCGAAAATCATCAGGATACTACATACAATGAAAGCGGCCGAGCTTTTATTCTTCATCCCAAAATTCTTATGAACAGTCCCATCAGTTCCCCCGCAAGGGGCAGCGCGAGTGTGAGAATCGCCACCTTTGACGCCAGCTCCACCCGCGAGGCCATGGCGCTCTCCCCGGCGTCCCGGCAGGTGTCGGCTGCGACCGCCGCTATGAAGGCGATGCCCATCGCCTTGATGACAGGCGTTATCGGGAGCGCCGCGCCGCTCTGCTCCGCCACCGTGTGAATGAAATCGAGGGAAGCTTTGAGATACGGTGTGATGGCCGCGAAGACGGCCACCGTTACGATCAGCCCCACTAAAAACGACAGCTCCGGCCGGTATTGCCGCAAAAGCACGGCAATGGCGGCTGCCACGAGTACGAGGGCTGCAATTTTTGTGATGTCCATATGTTCCTACATTCCGAAGGTCGACTTGACGGTGTCGAACAGGGACTTAATCTCATTGATGACCAGCAGCAGCGTAATGGCGAGCGCCGCCAGCGTGACCATCATGGCCTGTTCGTCGCGCCCCACCCGGGAGAGCACCTGCGTCAGCACTGCCGTGATGATGCCGATCGCCGCTATTTTAAAGATGAGATCTACACTTACACTCATAATGTCACCTCAGTAGAGCAAAATCGCAATGGCAAGTCCGCCCAGCGAATAGAGCGTCAGGGTCACTTTGGCGTTTTTCTTCTGTTTCTCGTCGGCCTCTTTAAAGAGACGGGACGCCGCCTCGAGGCAGGCGTCACAGTGCTCAAGCTGCTGCTCAAGGGGCCCGGTCCCAAGCCCCGCGAGGAAAATCCGATAGAGCGGCTCCCCTTCCAGCACTGCCGCGTCCTGCGGATGAAGCGCCGGCGCAGCCTCAAGCAGCACCCGGTCAAGGTCGGCTCTCGTGACCCGGATTCCCGTTTTGACCGTGGCCATGTAGTTTTTGAGGCTTTCGAGCGCCGCGACCCGCCGTCGCCCGGCCAGGACGCTATAAGCCCCCGCTGCCGTACAGGACAGTGCCAGTAAGATGGCCCCGATCAATTTCAAGCTTTTCCCCCCTCACGTTGCAGATTTTGCTGACTCTCAAATCTTTCAGCAGCACGACAAGCTCCAGCACACCCGCGTTGTAGAGCTCCGTGAACTGAGGGCGGCGGGCGAGCTCCGCAAGGGTCGATGCGTGGCAGCTTGCGATGAAGGGCACGCCGGCCCCGGCAGCTCCCAACAGTTCCCGCACCTCGGAGGGCTCGCCCAGCTCGTCGACAATCATGACCTGCGGCGACAGCGTGCGCAGCGCCATGACCATGCCCTTGGCCTTTGGCACCCCTTGCAGCACCTCGGTCATGGGGCCTAGGTCAAAGCCCGCGCCCGCAAGCTCTCCGCGTTCGTCGATGACGGCCACCCGCATTTTCCGAAGCGATAAGAGGCGGGCCAGGTCCCGCAGCATGGTCGTCTTTCCGCCGCCCGGCGGCGCCACGACAAGGGTCGGCAGCACCCTGCCCTCCCTGACCACCTGCCGCACCAGCCCGTCTGCCACCCCCTTGATCTCCCGGGCCACCCGGATGTTGATGGCCGTGATGTTGCGAAATCCCACCACCGCCCCGCCCTCGCGGATGGCCTCGCCGCAGATGCCGGCCCGGCAGCCGCAGTAGGTGACATACCCCTCCGCAAGCTCGTGCGCCCTCGCGTAGACCGAGCGCCGGCAAAGCCCTAAATAGACTTCGTGCAGCTCCTCGGCGGTCAGGATGACGCCCGCGTCGCAAATTGGGGAGGCAGACCCCCGCAGCGACAGATACAGGTTGCCGGCAGGCGTTGTCACACCGGCCGGCCTCCCCGCCCGCAGGCGAATCTCAGTCACATCGGAGCCGGCCGTCGACAGCGCCGCGGCCACCCGGGGCGGCAGCAGCTGCGCGAGCATTTCAACTTGTCTGTCCACATCCTCACCACCTTTGTCCTCATTCTATGCCGGCGCTTTTGCCGGTATGATTGTGCACAATAGACAAGCAGCCCCGGCTCTTTTCCGTGAAATTTTACTTGCATTTATTCATGAGGTATGCTACACTGTTTGCATTCTGAAAACATTTGTTTTTGCAAGGGGGACAACTACGATGAAAATCGGACTTCTCGGGTTTGGAACCGTCGGCTCCGGCGTTGAAAAAATCGCCGCAGGCACGGCGAAACTCGAAATTGTAAAAATTCTCGACCGGGATCCGGCCAAAATGGCCGATGGTCGCGTCACGCAGCGGTTTGAAGATATTGTGGAGGACAAGGATATCGACTGCGTCGTCGAGGCCATGGGCGGCATCCACCCGGCGAGGGAGTATATTTTGGCCTCGCTGCAAGCGGGCAAGCACGTCGTGACCGCCAACAAGGCGGTCGTCGCCGCCCACATGGAGGAATTTGTCAAGGCGGCTACGGCGTCAAACGTCAAATTCATGGTCGAGGCCACCTCGGGCGGCGGCATTCCCTGGATTAAAAATCTCCAGCGGGCCGCCCGCATTGACGAGATCACCCGCATTCACGGCATCATGAACGGCACCTCCAACTTCATTTTGTACAACATGTTTGAGAGCGGCGCCGACTTTGACGCGGTTTTGGCCGAGGCCCAGCAGCTCGGCTACGCCGAGGCCGACCCCTCGGCCGACATCGACGGGGACGACGTGCGCAACAAGTGCGCCATTTCGGCCACGGTCGCCTTCAAAGGCCTTGTGCCGGTCGCCCTCATCCCAAAGGTTGGCATCCGCCTCATCACAAAGGCCGACGTCGACTGGTGCAAAAAACAGGGCCTTGTCTGCAAGCTCTTTGCCACCGCCCTGCGCGAGGGGGACGCCTGGTGCGCCACCGTCGAGCCGGTGCTGCTGAGAGCCGGCGAGCTTGAGGCCGCCGTGCCCAAAAATTACAATATCACCTGCCTGTCGGGCGCCACCATCGGCGACCTCAAGTTCTACGGACAGGGGGCAGGCAGCCTGCCGACCGGCAACGCCATTGTGCAGGACCTGCTCGACATCGCCGCGGGCGAGGCCTGGCCTCTCGCCTTCGACAGGGAGCTTAAACACGAGCCAAATCTCCTGCAGGGGAAATATCTCGTTCGCGTCTCCTCCCCCACTGCGGTGGCGAAGGCGGCCTTTGAGCCCATTTCCGAGCGGTGGGAGGATGACGGCCCCGGCCGGACGCTCATTTACACGAAGCAGGTGGGCGCCGGCGACCTGCACAGGGCCGTCACAACCTGCCGCCAGTACGACAGCGGCATGTGGATTGCGAGGTTTGCCTGAAAATGACCAAGGTTGTCAAGTTCGGCGGGTCATCCCTGGCCGAAGCCGCCCAGTTTAAGAAAGTCAAGCAGATCATTGAGTCAGACCCGGCCCGCCGCTACGTCGTCGTCTCGGCGGCCGGCAAGCGCCGAAAGGACGACAATAAAATCACCGACCTTCTCTACTTATGCCACGCCCACATCCAGTATTCGGTCTCGTGTGAATCGGTCTTCGGCATGGTGGAAGAGCGCTACCGCGAAATCCGGGACGAGCTCGGCCTGACATTCGACCTCGAGCGCGAGTTTGCTGAAATCCGCCGCAACATGGTCAAGGGCATGCCGGCCGACTACCTCGTCTCCCGCGGCGAATACCTGACGGCGCGGCTCATGGCCGAGTACCTCGGATACCGGTTTGTCGACGCAAAGGACGTCATCCACTTCCAGTTTGACGGCAAGCTCGACATGGACAAATCGGCCCGCGCCTTCAAGGCCGCGGCGGGCCCGGACGAACGGCTTGTCATCCCCGGTTTTTACGGCGCAATGCCGGGCGGCGAAATCCGGGTGCTCTCGCGGGGCGGGTCCGACATCACGGGCTCCATTGTCGCCGCCATTGTCGGGGCCGACCTCTATGAAAACTGGACCGACGTCTCGGGCATTCTCATGGCCGACCCCCGCATCATCGACAACCCCCTGCGCATTGACCGCATCACATACAGCGAACTGCACGAGCTCGCCTACATGGGGGCAAATGTGCTGCACGAGGGGGCCATTTACCCGGTCCGCGAGCGGGGCATCCCGATTCACATCCTCAACACCAACGACCCCGTCTCCCCCGGCACCCTCATTGTCGAGAGCTGCGAGGGCGAGGCGGACGGCGCCCCCATCACCGGCATTGCCGGGCGCAAGGACTTCACGGTCGTCACCATCTACAAGAACCAGCGCGGCGGGGAGCTCGGCATCATCCGCCGGGCACTCGAGGTCTTTGAGAAATACTCGGTCAAAGTCGAGCACATCCCCTCCGGCATCGAGAGCTTTTCGGTCGTCGTCGCGACTGAGCAGGTACAGAGCTGCATTTACGACATCGCAGCCGAAATCAAGGCCGTCTGCGACCCCTCCGACATTCGCATCATAAACGGCATCAGCCTCATTGCGACGGTCGGCCGCAACATGGTCTATAAGCCCGGCATGTCCGGCCGCCTCTTTGCGGCCTTGGGGGCCGAGGGCGTCAACATCCGCATGATTGCGCAGGGCTCAGACGAGATCAACATCATCGTCGGGGTGGAAAACAAGGACTTCGAGACCACAGTCCGCGCCATTTATAAAACGTTTATAGGAGGCAAGGAATGAAAGTAGCCATACTCGGCGCGACGGGGGCCGTCGGCCGTGAATTCATCAAAGTGCTCGCCGAGCGGAATTTTCCGCTTGATGAGCTCGTGCTCCTCGCATCTCCCCGCTCGGTCGGCAAGCGCCTCCCCTTTAAGGACACTGAAGTCGAGGTGCGCCTCGCCGACAAAAGCGCCTTTGCCGGCTGCGACATCGTGCTGGGCGCCGTCGAAGCCGAAATTTCCCGGGAGCTCTCCCCTTACGCCGTCGAAGCCGGCGCTGTCGTCATCGACAACTCCAGCGCCTTCCGGCTGGAGAAGGACGTGCCGCTTGTCGTGCCCGAGGTCAACGTGGAGGACGTCAAGTGGCACAAGGGCATCATCGCAAACCCCAACTGCTCCACCATCATCGCGGCGGTCGCCGTCAATCCCATTCACAAGCGCTCCCCCCTGACCCGCATGGTCGCCTCGACTTATCAGGCGGTCTCGGGCGCCGGGGCCGGCGGCATCACTGAGCTTGAGGCCCAGATGAAGGCCCTCTACGAGGGCGCACCGCTTGAAAAATCGGTCTTCCCCTATCAGATCGCCTACAACCTCATTCCGCAGATCGGCGGCTTTGACGAGGGCGGCCACACCTCCGAGGAGATGAAGCTGCAAAACGAGGGCCGCAAAATCCTCCACTGCCCCACCCTCGCCGTGGCCTGCACCTGTGTGCGGGTGCCGGTCATGCGCTCCCACTCCATCTCAATTTACATTGAGACCGAAAACCCGGTCTCCGCCCCGGACGCAAAGGCCGCCGTCGCCGCGGCCCCCGGCTGCCGGCTGGTCGACGAGCCGGCCGAAAAGCGCTACCCCATGCCGCTCGACACCTCGGACCAGGACCTCGTCTTTGTCGGGCGCATCAGGTCCGACCTCTCCTCCGAAAAGGGAGGACTTGCGCTGTGGTGCTGCGGCGACCAGATTCGCAAGGGCGCCGCGACAAACGCAATTCAGATTGCCGAGGCGCTGCTGTAACTGGTCATAAAAAAAGAGGCTCTCAGTTGAGAGCCTCTTTTTTATGTGTGTTAAAGTGCTTACTTGAGCTCGATTTTGGCGCCGACTTCTTCGAGCTTCTTCTTCATTTCCTCGGCCTCGTCCTTGCCGACAGCTTCCTTGACCGGCTTGGGCGCGGTGTCAACCAGGTCCTTTGCCTCCTTGAGGCCAAGGCCGGTCAGCTCGCGGACAACCTTGATGACCTTGATCTTCTCTGCGCCGACATCGGCCAGCACAACGTCAAACTCGGTCTTCTCTTCGGCGGGGGCGGCGGCTGCGGCGGCAGCGGGGGCGGCGGCAACGGCGACGGGAGCGGCGGCGGAAACGCCGAACTCCTCCTCGAGGGCCTTGACGAGCTCGGAGAGCTCCAGAACGGTGAGGGCCTTGACGTCCTCAATCAGCTTCAAAACTTTCTCAGACATTGTTACATCCTCCAAATCGAATAAAATGTTGGGTTACTGTGCGATGGCAGCTTTCTGCTCCGCAATTGCGTTCAGGGCGACGACGAGCCCGCGCATGTTTCCGTTCAGGACGTTGACAAACCCGGTGATGGGGGCGTTGAAGCCTCCCAGCATCTTGGCGATGAGGACTTCCTTCGGCGGAAGGTCCGCGAGCGCCTTGACCTCTTCGGCCGACATGACCTTGCCGTCGGCAAAGCCGCACTTGATCTTGAACTTGTCGTTCTTCGACGCGTACTGGCTGATGACCTTTGCGGGGGCCACGACGTCGTCGTAGCTGAGGGCGAGCGCGGTGGTTCCGAACAGTACTTCGGAGACCTTCTCAAGCCCCGTACCCTTGACAGCGATATGTGTGAGCGTGTTCTTGACCACCGCGTACTCAACGCCGGCTTTGCGAAGCTCGGCGCGGAGCTTGGTGTCCTGCTCGACCGTAATTCCCTTGTAGTCGACCAGAACGCCCGCCTGTGCGCGGGAAATCTTGTCTTTGAGCTCTGCCACGATCTGCTGCTTTTCCATCAGAATCTTTTCACTTGGCATTGTTTCACCTCCGTGCCCTGAGGTCTACCGCAAAAAAACGCTCCAATAAAAAACTCCCCTGCATTGCAGAGGAGCGCACAAATACCCTAAAAGGCTGTGCAGGACTCCTCGGCAGGCATGTTTAAGCGGTTAGCACCTACTGTCTTAAGAATCGATGACTGTGATATAATAACATCCACGTTCAAGGATGTCAAGGGTTTTTGAAAAAACGCGTGCGATTTGCATGAATGCTTTGAAGTGCCGTAAAGAGGCCGGTCGCCATTTGCGACCGGCCTCTTTTGTCCTTTTTAACGCAAGATTTTGGCGTTCCAAATCTTAATGTCAGTTATTTTCCCAGGCTTTCCGCAATGGTGCGGGCCGCGAGGCGTCCCATGATGACACAGATGCTGTTAGTGCCGCCGCTCTGAATTGGGTTGGCCGCAACTTCACCCGCCGCGTAAAGTCCCTCAATCGGCTTGCCGTCTTTATCAAGCACTTTGGCCGTCAGTCCGTCCACGACGATGCCGCCGTGTACGGTGTGGGTTTCAACGCTCGATTTGACGCCGTAATACGGGGCTTTTGTGAAATCACTGCGCATGGAGGTGACGCTCTTCCCAAACTCGAGGTCCTCGCCGTTTTTCACATAGGAGGAATAGGTATCAATGGTCTGCGCGAGCCCCTCGGGGTCGATTCCGAGTTTGGCCGCAAGCTCTTCCGGCGTGTCGGCAACCTGGTACATCTCCACAATGCAGGACAGTCCGAGGTCGCCCTTCAAATTCTCAAGCTCCATCATCTGCTGGTCCATGATGCAGAATGCGCCGCCCTCCTGCGCCATGACGGCCGCGGTCAGGCCTTCATAGGAGCCGGATTCGCTGACAAAGCGCTTGCCCTCGACATTGACCGCAATGGCGCCGTTGCCCGCCGGCAAAGTCAAAGAGCGGCTCGCGCCGTTCCATGTGGTGGCAAGGCCGTGGTAGTTCGCCTTATCCATCGCAAACAGCACGGCGCCGGCCTCCTCGGCCATCACCATGCCGGAGCCGTCGGCACCGATGCACACATCGGTCGGGTATCCCACAAATGTCGGCTGATATTTCGCCACCATTTCCTGGCTTGCAAAGTATCCGCCGGTGGCCAGAATCACTTGTCCGTAAATGTTGTAGCTGTTGCCGGCCTTTTTGTCGGTCACTTCAACGCCCATGGCCTTCCCGTCCTGCATGATGATTTTCGTCGCGCGGGTGTTGAGGCGGTAGTCCACGTTGTTTTGGTCGAGCGCGTCGTGCAGGCCCTTGATGATGTACCCGCCGGCGCGCTCCCCGCCCTTGCCGTAATGCTGCTGATTTTGAATGACCGGCCCGAATTCCACGCCCAGCCCATAGAGCCAGTCTATGTTCTCGCCGTACATTTTTACGTAGGTCAGCTTGACATCCTTGTTATAGGGGAACACCGAATCGGGGGTCGGCTTGGTGTTGTTTTCAATGTAGGCGTCGTCCATTGGGAAGCTGATGCCCTGCTCCGCCTGCAGCTTTGTGCCGGCGCCCGTCAAATAGCCCGCCCGGACGGAGGAGCCGCCCAGAAGCCCCAGTTGCTCCACAAGGATGACGTTGAGGCCAAGGGCGTTGGCCTCAACGGCCGCCGTCATACCAGCGGTGCCGCTTCCCACAACCACCACGTCACAGGTGACGTCGCTGTACGCGGTGGGCGCCGAGGCCGGGGTGCTCAGTTTGGTGGGGTCGCCTCCCGCATCCTGTACAGCTTTCGTGACCGCCGCTTTCAAAACGGCGCTCGACACGGTCGCGCCCGCAATCGTGTCGACGCTCAGGCTCTGCCGCGACAGGATTTCACTCTTGACCACATCCATCGCCCAGTCTCCGAGCGAACGCGATTCCGTGTTTGCTCCGATGGCGATGTCCTCAATGCGGTCGTCCGAGAATGTCACCGTCACCGCAAAGGGCCCGTTGTGCCCCATGGTCTCCACGGTGTAGTCCCCCGCGGTAAAAAGCTTTTCCGCGGGCGCCTGGGGCGTTGAGATTGTCCCCGCCGGCGAGCAGGCCGCAAGTGACAGGACGATGGCCAGACAGATGGCCAGGGCAGCCAAGTTCTTTCTTTTCATTTTTGCGCTCCTCTCTCGATATATCTCCTCTCATGTGGATATATATAAAATTTGAGTGTTTAATGTTGCGGTAAATC
>DATMZG010000103.1:0-4879 GCA_035560415.1 Candidatus Acidiferrum sp.
CATATTTCTGATGGACATAAGAAAATCCGCCCTGTTATGGGCGGATTTTCCAAAGCCGTCGGCTGTACAGTTTTATGCACAAAAATTTACTTTTGCGTAAAGTCCGCCTCGCAGTTTTTCAGCTGGGTCGGAATGTCGATGCCCTGCGGGCACTTGGAGAGGCAGGCGCCGCAGGCAATGCACTTTGCCGGCCCGTCCTCGTCGTTTTCGGCCAAAAAGGCGGCTTTCAGCTTGGACTTTGCGTCGGCGCTTTTTGCCATGAAATAGGCGTTGTACTGCGAGAAGTTGCCGTAAATATCGACGCCCTGCGGGCAGGGCATACAGTACATGCAGCTGGTGCAGCCCACTTTCTGGCGGGTGTGGTAGCTCTCGCGGATTTCGCCCAGTAGCGCCAGCTCCTGCGCCGTGAGGCTTCCGGCGCCTGCGCGCTCGGCCACCGCAATGTTCTCCTGCAGCTGGGACATGGCGTTCATGCCGCTGAGGGCAAGCGACACCGCCCCCTCGTTTAAGACAAAGCGCAGCGCCCAGTCGGCCGGCGTGCGGTCGGGGTGGGCTTCATAGAGCTTCTCCACAAGGTCGTGGGGCAGACGGGTAGCAAGCTGTCCGCCTTTCAGGGGCTCCATAATGACAAGGCCGATGCCCCGCTCCCGCACAAGGTCGACCCCCTCCTGTCCCGCCTGATGCCGGATGTCGAGGTAGTTGTATTGCAGCTGGGTGAAGTCCCAGGGATAGCTGTCCAAAACCTTTGTAAAGTGGTGGATGTTGTCGTGCATGGAAAAGCCCGCAAAGCGGATTTTGCCCTGCGCTTTGGCCTTGTCGATGAACTCGGCCATGCCGGCGTTCCACAAAGTGGGCCACCGGTCGTGGTCGGGGTTGTGCATGAGGTAGAAGTCGATGTGGTCGGTCTGGAGCCGCATAAGCTGCTCATCCAAAAGCCGCGGCAGGTCGTCTTTTCCCTTGACAAGCCAGCTCGGCAGCTTTGTGGCGAGGAATATGCGGCTTCGGATGCCGAGTTTTTTCAGCACCCGGCCGACGGCCTCCTCGCTCTTGCCCCCATGGTAGGGATAGGCGGTGTCCCAGTAGTTGACGCCGAGGTCGTAGGCCTCGCGGAAGAGCGCCGCCGTCTGCTCCTCGTCGATGTTTTCGGTGACCCCGCCGTGCACCGGCAGCCGCATGCAGCCAAAGCCAAGCGAGGAGACCTCCACTCCGGTTTTACCCATTTTACGGTATTGCATTTGCCCACGCCTCCTGTACTCTTGTACAAAAAAATCTTACCGCTTATTATAGCACGTTTTTTGGAAAGATGGCAACATTGACACGCTTTCGTGCGACGAGTATAATATAGTAGAATTATGTAAACCGGAGGGTTTTCTCGTTGAAAAAGGTGCTGACGTTTATCACGGCGGTGGCGCTCTGCGTCGCGCTCTTCGCAATTGTGGGCGGCGTTGCGGGAGATGGGTTTTTGCCGGCCATGGCAAACCCTTCTTCGGGCGTCTCAAACCCCGCAAGCGCTAGGAGAAATGATTTTGTCATTGTCTGTGGCGGCTATGAGGGCGCCTTAAATCCGCTGTGGCCTCAAAGCGAGACCGACGCCGCCGTCACAAGGCTCATTTTCGACCCCTTGGTCGAAGCGTCGGCCGACGGGACGCCGACGGCCTGCCTTGCCGACTACACGCTGTCGGCCGACGGGCTGACCTATACATTTACGATTAATAAGGACGCCGTCTTTTCGGACGGCGCCCCCGTCACGGCGGACGACGTCGCCTTCACATGGGAGGTCATCCGCGACCCCGATTACGACGGGGCAATAGACCTGTCCGACGTCGCCTCAGTCAACGTGGAGGACGAGCGCACCATCACGGCGACCCTGAAAGCCCCGCGGGCCTCGGCCGTCTTTGACCTCGGTGTCGCGCCGCTCTCCCGCACATATTACGGCAAGGGCTACACCAAAGGACAGCTCGACTATGTGCGGCTCCAGTCCCCGCGCCCGATGGGCTGCGGGCAGTATGCGCTCGGTACATATACGATGGAGAGCATGACATTGACCCGCTGCGACGACTACTACGCGGGAGAGCCCGGCTATGAGACCGTGACCTTTCTCGTCAGTGACGACGGCGCCGCCCTCATGGCGTCGGGCGAGGCCGACGTCTGCCTCACCGGCGGGGCGCAGGACGCTCCCCACCTTGAAAACCGCACCGTGGAGACCGACAGCATCGGGCTGCTCGGCTTCAATGCCGCCGACAAGACGCTTTCCGACCCCGTCGTGCGCAAGGCCATCGCGCTGTGCGTCGACCGGCAGGCGCTCATTGACGCGGCCCTTTCGGGCCTTGGCGAACCACTTGACGCGCCGGTCTTTTCCGGCTCCTGGGCATATGGCGGCGAACTAACGGCCACCTACGACCCGGCCGCGGCCGCGGCGCTGCTCACGGAGGCAGGCTACGGCAACCTGACCCTGACCTATACCGTGACCGAGGGGAACCCGGCCTCGCAGGCGCTGGGCGAAGAGCTGGGCGCCTCCCTTGAACAAGCCGGAATCACTTTAAAGCTTGAACGGCTCGACTACGGCAGCCTGCTGCGCAAGGTGGAGCTCGGCGGCTGCCAGCTCTGGTTCATGGGCTTTGGCGTCACCCCCACTCTGAACCCCGCGGCGCTCATCGCGACGGACGGGGAATACAACCTATTTAATTATTCTAACGGCATGGCAGACCTTTTGCTGACTGAAATCGAGTCCGGCGCCGTAGAACAGCGTAAGACGGTCTGCGACAGGCTGTGGCAGGAGCTCGCGGAAAACCCGCCCTTTGTCGTGCTCTATCAGGGGCAGCGGAAGGTTGCGCTCAACATCCGGGCGGCGGGCCTCGTCTTTTCGCCGCTGCGCCCCTTCACGGCAGACATCTATCAATTGACTTAAAGGCAAAAAAGGGGTACTATTCTTTTGAGGGGCCTTGGCCCCGCACAATGAATGATACACGGGGGTGCCGGTTACCATGTCCAAGTCCAAGGTCATTGAAGACCTCTCGACCATATGGCGAAACGGTTCGACAAAAAAGAAGATCGCCTGCATCGGCAGCATCAACGCCGACATGAGCATTCGGGTTGAGCGGTTTGTCGCCCCCGGGGAGACCCTGCGGGGCAAGGGCTTCAAGATGTTCAATGGCGGCAAGGGCGCCAACCAGGCCGCCGCCGCCGGCAATCTGGCCGGCACCGTCTTCATGTTCGGCAAAATCGGCAACGACCCCTTCGCCGAGAAGCTGCGCAACGCGCTCTGCGCGCAGGGGGTTTTCTGCGACGCCGTCGTGGCCGAGAAGGACGTCTCGACCGGAGCCGCCATCATTCAGGTCGCCGACAGCGGGCAGAATGCCATCATCATTGACGCCGGCGCCAACGCCCTGGTCGACGAGGCCTATCTCGACGCCTCCAAGGCGCTGCTGAACCTGTGCCACATCGCCCTTCTCCAGCTTGAAATCCCGATGCAGACCAATGTCTACGCCGCAAAATACTGCCGCGAGCAGGGCATGACGGTCATTTTGGACCCGGCCCCGGCAGCCCCGCTTCCCGCCGAGCTGCTCTCTAATGTCGACGTCATCACCCCCAACGAGACCGAGCTGGAGCAGCTCACCGGCATTGCACCCGCAAGCTGGGACGAGCGGCTTCGCGCCTGCAAGGCGCTGTGCGACATGGGGGTTGACATCGTCATCAACAAGGCCGGCCCGGACGGCGTCTACGTCTACCGGGACGGGGTCATGAAGAATTACCCCACCTACGACGTTGAAGTCGTGGACACGACCGCGGCCGGGGACTCCTTCAACGGGGCCTTCGCCTACGCCACGTCCTGCGGGGTCGACTTTGAGCCGGCCATAGACTTCGCGAATTTGCTGGCCGCCGTCTCGACAACGGGATTCGGCGCCCAGTCGGCCATGCCGACAAGGCTCGGCATGGAAAAAGCCAGGGCAACGCTGCGCCGCAAAGAGGAAATTAGGCCGTAACATCCGGCGTTTTCACCGCAGAGGCCCTGTTTTGGGCCTCTGTTTTATTTTGGGGCTTGCATTGCCCCGCAGTTTGGAGTATACTGCTCTTTGTTTTAGTTTGAGGATGGTGACCATGAGCGACATCGAACTTGCCCGAAATGCGCTTGCACAGGGCCACACCTGCGCCGTTGCGCGGGGCGGCCGGCTGCTCTACGCGGCCGAGGGCATCGGCGTCAAACCGCTGCTGGCCGCTTTGGACGGCAGTCCCGCCGACCTGAAGGACTCCGCAGTGGCCGACACCGTTGTCGGCAAGGCCGCCGCGGTCATTTTAGTGGTGGGCGGCGCAAAAACAGTCCACGGCGAAGTGATGAGCCGTGTCGCCGCCGATTATTTGAACACTCATGGGGTAGAATACACCTCGTCGCGGCTTGTCCCGAATATATCCAATCGGACAGGCGACGGCATTTGCCCGCTCGAACAGTCGGTGGCCGGCATCGACGACCCAAATGAGGGGCTTGGAGCCCTTCGCGAACGTATCAAAACGCTGATGGCCGCAAAGGTTGCACAAACGATTTAGCCATATTTCGGCAGGTTGACGGCTGACTTGTGGACACCTGTGGACTTGTCCACAATATCAAAAAAAATGCGAAAAATGCGTCAGAAAAAGTCTTGACAAATCAGCGTTTGGTATAGTATCCTATATAAGCACCGCCGAGCGGTGGTGCATTGGACCTTGAAAATTAAACAGCACAAAAGAAAAACAAAGCCCTTGAAAATTTCGAGTTTTTAAGAGACTCTGGACAAAGAAGATTTTAGAGCCAACGAAGCAAACGTCTACTATATTTTCAAATATAATAGAGAGTTTGATCCTGGCTCAGGACGAACGCTGGCGGCGTGCCTAACACATGCAAGTC
>DATMZG010000104.1:0-30436 GCA_035560415.1 Candidatus Acidiferrum sp.
ATGTATCACAACTCTGTCAAGGGTCAGAGCCTCGTTTTCCGCTCCCGCAAGGCGTCTGCCGCCTCGACTGAGTAGCCGTACTCGGCCGACGCCCTGACGACCGGCTGCCCGGATGACAGCGCGCCGCCCGCGAAAATCGGCAGCTTGACCGTAAAGGTACACCCCTCGTCCCCGGAGACAAAGCTGATATCGCCCTTCAGGCCGTTTGCGATGCTCTTGGCCGAGAGCAGCCCCAGCCCCATATCATAAGCGTCGCTTATTCTTGGCGAAAACCACGGCGCAAATATGTAGGGCTGATCCTCTGGGGGAATTCCCGGCCCGTCGTCGGCGACCGACAGGCAGGCCATATCCCCGAGCCGGCAGGTGCGCACCGTCACCGTCGTCCTGGCGTATTTCAGGGCGTTGGCAATGAGACACATGGCCGCCCGCTCAAGGTATTCGGGGCTCCCCATCACATAGAGTCCGCGGCTTGTCTCAGTGACCATTTTTAAATCACTCCCGGCCACTGAAGGCGAGACGGCCTTGATAACCGTGTCGACGGCGGCCGACAGGTCACAGGGGGAGAGCTCGGGAAACTCCGCGTACTCCGGCTTCATGACATAAGAGACCTGCCCTAAAAGCGTGAGCGACCGCGCGACGTTGCGGCGCAGCATGTCGACAATTGAGAGGTTGGCCTTGCCGAGCACATCGGGCGTCCGGTTGATGAGGTCCACAAGATTGCGGATGGTGAGCAGCGGTTCTTTCAGGCCCTCTGTGGCCGATATCAGGTTCTGGACCCCATACATGTCCCGCGAGAGCAGGACAAGCGTGAGTGGCTCGTCCCCCGCAAGCGGGAGCAGCTGCGCCGAAAAGGTGCCCAGTTCATCGCGAAACACCAAATGCGACATTTTGCCCCGCCTTGAATAGCGCATCGCCGCGTCCCACACATCTGAGTGGCAGGTTTCCTGCAGCAGCATGCCTTTCTGTATATTGGGAAATGACTCCGATGCGCAGTCGTTTGCCGCCAGGATTTTCAGGCTTTGATCGACCAGCAGCACCGGGGTCGAAATCAATTTTATCATTTCAAAATACGTGTCCATGTCCTTTCGTTCCACCTCATAAATTCGAACAAAATCGAGTTTTTTAAATGCTGTCTATCATTATAACCACAATTATTCCCGAGTGCAATCGTATGTTTTGCGTTTTCTCATTTTTTCGCGGCCGAAAACCCTCCAGCCTTGTATTTTTGCGCAAATGAAGCTATAATGATTGTATATCGGGCGCACCTGGGGCTCCTCAGCCGAAAACGCTCGACGGCGCGGCTGCCCGGCTGCTTTTTGCACAGTCGCGGCAAGCTAAGACGGAAAGGAAGTTTCGCAATGTCACGTGTTCGCATTGGAATCAATGGGTTTGGGCGCATCGGCAGACTGGTGCTGCGCGCCTCGCTCGCCCGCCAGGACGTGGAGGTCGTGGCGGTAAACGGGACGATTGACGACAACGCATATTTGGCCTACATGCTCAAATATGACTCGGTTCACGGCCCGATTGACGTCAAAGTCTCGTCAGGCACGGACTATATTGAAGTGGACGGCAAAAAAATTCCCTCGTTTTGCACGCGCAACCCGGGTGAGGTGCCGTGGGGAGCACTCGGGGCGGACTATGTGCTCGACTGCACCGGCAAATTCACAACGGCCGAGCAGTGCCAGGCCCACCTCGAGGCCGGAGCAAAGAAGGTCATCATCTCGGCCCCCGCGAAGGACAACACCCCCACTTTTGTATACGGCGTCAACCTCGATGCCTACCGGCCGGAGATGAAAGTCATCTCCAACGCCTCCTGCACCACAAACTGCCTGGCCCCCCTGGCCAAGGTCGTCAACGATAAATTCGGCATTGTCGAGGGCCTGATGTCGACGGTGCACGCCTATACCGCCACCCAGAAGACCGTGGACGGCAACTCCAAGAAAGACTGGCGCGGGGGACGGGCCGCCGGCGTCAACATCATCCCCTCGAGCACCGGCGCCGCCAAAGCCGCAACTCTCGTCATTCCCGAGCTCAAAGGCCGGCTGACCGGCATGTCGCTGCGGGTACCGGTTGCCGACGGCTCCATACTCGACCTGACCGTGCGCCTTGCCACCGAGACGACTTACGAGGAGATCTGCCGGGAGATAAAGTCTGCCTCCGAGACCCATATGAAGGGCATCATCGAGTACAGCGAGGAGCCGCTTGTCTCGTCCGACATTTTGCACAACCCGCACACCTGCATTTTCGACGCCAAAGCCGGAATCATGCTGTCGCCGACCTTTGTCAAGCTGATGGCATGGTACGACAACGAGTGGGGCTATTCCTGCAAAATGCTCGACCTTGTCGCCCATATCGCAAAGGCGGACGGGGCGGTGTAAGCCGCCCCCCAAAAAAGCGCCCCGACAGCTCGTGGGCGGCGCTTGACTTTGCCCGTAAAATCGGGTACTCTATTGGGGCCATTCGTTTGGGGCCATTCGTTTCGGACACATTTAATCACCACAATATTGCCTCATCTTTCAGGTCGCACTACCCGGGGAGTCAGCGGTGCCCTGTACCCGCAATCCGCTATAGCGGGGGGGAATGCCTGCGCGAGGGTCGCCACTGTGCGGTCTGCGCGGCGTCGGTCGGCGATGAGAGACAGGTCCTGCGCAATCGGAAGCTGTGAACCATGTCAGGCGGGGAACCGAGCAGCATTAAGCAGTATCTCCGATGTGCCGCGGGCACGCCTGTTTCGAGCCGTCCCCGCCGTTAACGCGGGTAGCGGCGCATTCGACCGCAGGCTGTGCGATCTAAAAGATGGGGCAATTTTTTAAGAGCCAACGAAAATCCGGCAAAAAAAGGGGGACTGTCCATGTATCAGGCGCTGTACAGAAAGTGGCGGCCCGCCACCTTTGCCGAAATGTCGGGTCAGGAGGCTGTCCGCACCGTGCTCAGCCGCGAAGTCGCCTCCGGCCGCCTTTCCCACGCCTATCTCTTTTGCGGGACGAGGGGCACCGGCAAGACGACGGCCGCCAAAATTCTGGCCAAGGCCGCAAACTGCCTTGACCCCAAAGACGGCAACCCCTGTAACAAGTGTGAAATGTGCCGCGGCATTGACGACGGCTCAGTGCTCGATGTCGTCGAGATCGACGCCGCCTCCAACAACGGGGTTGAAAATGTCCGCGAAATCCGCGAGCAGGCCCAGTTTGCGCCGGTTCGGGCCAAATACCGGGTCTATATCATCGACGAAGTGCACATGCTCTCGGCCGGGGCCTACAACGCGCTGCTCAAAACGCTTGAGGAGCCGCCGGAGCATGTCATTTTCATTCTGGCCACGACTGAGCGGCACAAAATTCCGGCCACCATCATGTCGCGGTGCCAGTGCTTTGACTTTGCGAGAATTGCGACCCCCGACATCGCGGCAAGGCTTTTGACGGTGGCGCAGGCCGAGGGCATCGACCTTGCGCCCGCCGCTGCCGACCTCATCGCCCGGCTTGCAGACGGGGCGCTGCGAAACGCCCTCTCCATTCTCGACCAGTGCGCCATCGCGGGCGGCGCCGTCTCGGTGGAGACGGTCGAAACCGTCGCGGGACTTGCAGACAGGGGCTACCTGTTCGGCATCACGGGGGCCCTCGCCAAAAAAGACGTGGGCGCCCTCATTGCCGCCGTCTCGGGGGCCGCGCTGCAGTCGAAGGACCTGGTCGTCATCGTCGGAGAGCTCATGACCCACATCAGAGACCTTTTGCTCATCAAGACAGTCCCCGCGCCGGACGAGTTCCTGAAATCTCCGCCGCAGGAGTTTTCCGCCCTAAAGGAGCTGGCGCCGGCCTTTGACGCCGGGTTTTTGCTGCGGGCGCTCAAGGCGCTTCAGACGACCGCATTTGAAATTTCCCGCAGCCCTGTCCGGCAGACCCTGCTTGAGGCGGTGCTGCTTGAGCTCTGCCACGGCGAGACCGCACCTCCCCCCCCTGAAAACGCGCAAAAGGCGCCTGCCCCGGCGGCGACAAAAGCGCCGGCTCAAAAAGCGGCCGAGAGTCCGCCCCCGCAGCCGGAGAGCGCGCCGCCCAAAGACGAGGCGGGCAAAGCCGTCAAAACAACGCCCGCAGTTCGCCGCGGTAAACCGGACTTCTGGGACGCCCTTGTGGCGGCCCTCGACCCCGCGATCTCCCCCGTCATCGCGGGGGCGCAGGCGTCCCTTGAGGGGGACTTGCTGACCATCCGGCCCGAGCGGGCCTTTGGGCTGCGCATGCTCTCCAAGGACGCCTGGCAGCTTGAACTGAAAAATAAAATCAAGGCCGTCGCGGGCAGAGAATTTGAGCTCCTCATCTCCCCCGAAAACCAGACCGCGCAGCTCGAGAGCCTTGCGGCGACCGTTGCCCAAATGAACAGATCGGAGGCAGGCAATTGAAAGTACGTATACCACAGGGAGCCGGCGGCCCCGGAAATTTAAATGAGCTCATGAAGAAGGCCCAGCAAATGCAGGATGAGGTCGCCCGCCTCACTGAGGAGCTCGAGGAGCGGGAATACGAGGTCAAGGCCGGCGGCGGGCTGGTCCGGGTGCTCATCGGTGGCGACAAACAGCTCAAAGAGCTTGAGCTCTCCCCCGAAATTGTCGACCCCGAGGACGTCGAGACGCTGCAAGACCTCATCCTGGCCGCCGTCAACGAGGCGGTCGCCACGGTGGAGAGCACCTCCAAACAGGAGCTTGAAAAGGTCACGGGCGCCTTCGGCATGCCCGGCATGTGACGCCGGAGGGATTAAAATGGACGGATATTCCGCCTCGGTAGCCCGGCTCATCGACTGCTTTGCGCGCCTTCCCGGCATCGGAAGAAAGACGGCCTCCCGGCTCGCCTTCCACGTCATCCGTATGGACAGAGCCGAGCAGGAGGCCTTTGCCAAGGCCATCATGGACGCCGCCGAAAATTTGAAATACTGCGCCGTCTGCCAGAACATCTCGGACGACGCGCTCTGCCCCATCTGCGCCGACCCCCGCAGGGACCACTCCCTCATCTGCGTCGTCGAGCGGCCGAGGGACATTCCCTCCATTGAGCGCACCCGCGAATTCACAGGGCTTTACCACGTCCTCCACGGGCTGATCTCCCCGATTGACGGCGTCGGCCCCGACCAGCTCAAAGCGAAGGAGCTTGTCGCCAGGGTCGCCAAGGGCGGCGTCACCGAGGTCATCATGGCCACAAACCCCACGGTCGAAGGGGAGGCCACCGCCCTCTACCTCGCGCGGCTCTTAGAGCCCTTCGGCGTTTCGGTCACCCGCCTCGCCTTCGGGCTGCCGGTCGGCGGCGACCTCGAGTACGCCGACGAGGTCACCCTCTCCAGAGCTATTGAGGGGCGCCGAGAAATTTTCTGATACAGGACAAAAAAGCCTCTCTTATGTCGATAAGAAAGGCTTTTTTCACATTCGGGCATTTTATCAAACTTGAAAGTGTGAACGTGTGAAAAGGACATTTTTCAAAGTTCCGGCGCTTATGTTCATGGTCTTGCTGACCGCCTGCGGTCTTTTGGGCCCCGCGCCCGAAAACCCGCCAAACGACGGCCAGGATACTCCGCCGCCGCCTGAGGACACGCAGCCCCCGCCGGTCTCCAAAGCGCAGGAGCGGCTTGGCGGCATGACGCTCGAAGAGAAAGTCGGCCAGCTCTTCATCATCCGCCCGGAGTCGCTGCAGGACCCAGGCGCAGACCAAGCCGGCGTGACGGCGCCGGGCGCCCATTTGGCGGAGGCGCTCAAGGCCTACCCCGTGGGCGGCATTGCGCTCTTTGGCCAGAATATCGTGACGCCGGAGCAGCTGACCTCCTTTATTGACGAGGTGCAGCGGCAAAGTGAGACTCCACTCTTCATCGCGGTCGATGAAGAGGGCGGCAGCGTGGCGCGAATCGCAAATTCAAAGAACTTCACTGTGCCCCAGCGCTATCGCAGTATGCGGGAGATTGGGGCGACAGGCGAGCCCGATGAAGCCAAGAAGGTCGGCGCAACCATCGGCGCGTATTTAAAGCAATACGGGTTTAATCTGGATTTTGCGCCGGTCGCCGACGTCTTCACGAACCCGAATAACACGGTCATCGGAAACCGCGCTTTCGGAAGCGACCCCGATTTGGTCGCCCGAATGGTGGCGGCCGAAATTTCAGGCCTGCATGAGGCCGGCGTCATGAGCTGTGCAAAGCACTATCCCGGCCACGGCGACACCAGGGGGGACACCCACGAGGGGTTTGTCTCCATTGAAAAGACGTGGGAGGAGCTTTTGAGGTGCGAACTGATTCCGTTTGTAAAAGCCATTGAAGCACAGACAGATATGGTGATGGTCTCCCACATCGTGGCGGCAAATATCACGGGGGGCAATCTCCCCTCATCCCTGTCAAACGAGATGGTTGAAGAGAGACTGCGGGGCGGGCTCGGGTTTAAGGGCGTTGTCATCACCGACGCTATGGAGATGGGGGCCATCTCTCAGGAGTATTCCTCTTCTGAAAGCGCGGTAAGAGCCATTTCGGCGGGGGTCGACATCGTCCTCATGCCCGAGAACTTTGCCGAGGCGTATGAGGGCGTTCTTGGCGCGGTGAAGGACGGCACCATCAGCGAAAAGCGCATTGACGAAAGCGTACTGCGCATTTTGGAGCTGAAGAGCAAATACGGCCTCTTAGAAAAAGCCACGGGGGAAGAATAAAGCGGGGAAATCATTCCCCGCTATTTAATCAATTCGCGCAGATAGCCGTAGCCCTCTTTTTCGAGGTCGGCCTCCGGAATAAAGCGCAGCGCGGCGCTGTTGATGCAGTAGCGAAGCCCGCCCCGCTCCTTGGGGCCGTCCTCAAACACGTGCCCCAAATGTGCGTCCCCCACCCGGCTGCGCACCTCGGTGCGGAACATGCCGTAGTCGTAGTCCTCTTTTTCCCGCACGACATTTGGGTCGATTGGCGCCGAAAAGGCCGGCCAGCCACACCCGGAGTCGTATTTGTCCTTTGACGAAAAGAGCGGCTCCCCCGTCGTGACGTCGACATAGACGCCCTTTTGGAAGTGATGGTCAAACTCGTTTTTGAATGCCGGCTCAGTGGCGCTCTTGCGGGTGACGTCGTACTGCATGCCGGTCAATTTTCCGCGCAGCGCGCCGTCGGGGAGCTTTTCATAGAGCGCGGGGTCGACAAGCGCCCCCGCCGCCTTCTCAAACTCATGCCTGCCGATGTGGCAGTAGCCGCGGGGGTTCTTATTCAGGTATTTCTGGTGATACTCTTCGGCCTCGTAGAACTGTGAAAGCGGCTCCACCTCAATTGCGACGGGCTTGTCATAGCGCTTTTGCAGCTCCTCGATGGAGGCCTCAATGGCCGGCAGGTCCGCCTCGTCGACATAATAGATGCCTGTGCGGTACTGCGGGCCGAAGTCGCCCCCCTGCCGGTTGACCGAGGTCGGGTTGATGGCCTCGTATAAGAGCGAGAGCAAAAACGGCAGCGAAATCACACGCTCGTCATATTCCACTTTCACGGTCTCGGCATGTCCCGTGTTTTGATAGCTGACCTGCTCATAGGTCGGGTTTTCGGTTTTTCCGTTCGCGTAGCCGACCGAAGTTGATGTGACGCCCTTGATCATCGAAAGGTATTTCTCAGTCCCCCAAAAACACCCTCCGGCGAGATAGATGATAGCCATTATTGCCTCCTTTGTCCCAAATGCACGTCTTTTGCGCCGCATACGCCGTACGCATAGTTTGGCTCTGCGCCTGCGGCATATTTCTATACAATATAAGTATAGTTTTAATGTATGAACTTTTCTACCAAAATGTGTAAATCAAAGTCGCGTGCAGTCACATCTTCCGCCATACGATTTTTCAACAGAAGCCAGCACGCTGAGCGGAAAGTCATGAAAGAAAAAGAAAGGGGGGCAAGCCGATGCCGCGGCCGCTATTTTGTGAATTGTCTCCACTTACATATCGGATATCGGTCATGAAGTGCATTTTAATCCGCTCGGTAAAAAACTTGCTCTCCGGGCAGCGAATTGCGCGTACAAGGCAGTCGGACCCTCTTCCTTTCGAGCTCTACGCACACAAATCACTGATCAGGCGAAAGCTCGGCAACGTCGCCCCCGAGCTGCAGGAAAACAAAGCGGTCAACCTCGGCATTGCGGCGCCGAAGGTGACCGGTATTCTGATTCGGCCGGGGGAAGTCTTTTCTTTTTGGAGTCTGGTCGGAGCAACCTCGGAGCGCAAGGGGTATCAAAAAGGGCTCGTCATCAATCGCGGCAAAACGGGAAGCGGGATAGGCGGCGGAATGTGTCAGTTCACGAACCTCATCCACTGGCTTGTACTGCATTCGCCGCTCGAAATTGTTGAGCATCACCATCACGACGGAATTGATATTTTCCCGGATTTCGGCCGTCAGGTGCCGTTTGGCGTCGGCACTTCCATCGTATACAACTATCTGGATTACCGCTTTAAAAATCCGACCGAGGCCACATACCAGTTAATGCTATATACGACGCCAGACTACCTTTGCGGCGAACTGAGAAGCGATGCGCGCAGCGATTTCAGCTATCATATCAAAGTGTCGGACGAATTTTTTTCACAGGAGGATGACGGCATTTACCGAAACGGACAGATCATCCGCAACATGATTGACAAAAGAAGCGGCAATGTCGTGAAAAGCGAACTCATCAAGACAAATCACGCAAAAATCCTCTATGACGCAAGCTTTGTTGCGGACGTTCTGCGCTGAGCGCCCACACCCCACATTCGCGCGGGTCCCGTATGCCTGTCGCAAAACCCCAAACTTGCCGGGAAGGCATAAAAAATCGTGCAGGAATAAAAAAACCGGAAAGCCTTTTCAATCAAGGCTTTCCGGTTTTTTCTCATATGGTGGGGAGAGATGGATTCGAACCATCGTAGCAATGATGCAACAGATTTACAGTCTGCCCCCTTTGGCCGCTCGGGAATCTCCCCATATGGAGCTGGTGAACGGAATCGAACCATCAACCTGCTGATTACAAATCAGCTGCTCTGCCGATTGAGCTACACCAGCAGATCGAATTCTTTCTCCGCAAGCGAATATTAGTATAGCAAAGAGACAGGCCCTTGTCAACCTTTTTACACATGCCGCACAAATTTTTAAAGGCGCGCCGCTATTGCCCAATGTCGGCGCAAAGTGCTATAATGGAAAAAAATGAAAGGGGCGCATCCTATGGATATTCTTTCTTTGTGCAAAGCCAAGGAGGACTACATCATCGGAATGCGGCGGGAATTCCACCGCCATCCCGAGCTCTCGGACAAGGAGGACGGCACCGTCCGGCGCATCTGCGAAGAGCTGACCCGCATGGGCGTGGAATTTGTCGACGTGCCGCACGGCGGCGTGCTGGCCTTTTTCGGGGACGAAAAGTCGGGCCCCACCGTCTTGCTGCGGGCCGACATCGACGCGTTGCCGGTGCAGGAAAACGTCTGCAACACGGCGGGTCCCCGGCCCGTCATCTCGGAGGTGCCCGGCGTCATGCACGCCTGCGGACACGACGGACACGGCGCCTCGCTGCTCGGCGCAGCGGCGGTCCTTGCGGAAAACCCGGGGCTCTACGCCAAGGGGCGCATCAT
The DNA here is from genome assembly GCA_035560415.1 of Candidatus Acidiferrum sp. Lineage (GTDB taxonomy): Bacteria > Bacillota > Clostridia > Oscillospirales > Feifaniaceae > DATMXT01. The sequence continues at coordinate 9,549 of DATMZG010000104.1, forward strand.
TTTGATGTTCGAGCGCGGCGAGGAGGGCACCTCCAACGTCGTCTACCTCCACAAGTATCTATATGACAAGGGCATCCATGTTGACACCGCCTGGGGCCTCCACCTCTTCACGGCCTTTGAGCGGGGCAAGTTTGTCATTTATGACAAGTACGCCATGGCCGGCGCCCTCTTCTTCAAAGTGACCCTGACCGGCAAGGGCGGCCACGGCTCGCGGCCCGACGCCTCCCACAGCCCCATCGACTGCTTCCACGCCGTCTACGCCGGCATGAACATGCTGCGGCTCAAATACACCAGCCCCTTCAAGCCCTTCGCAATGTCGGTGGGCTCTATTCAGGCCGGCGTCGCCCCCAACGTCATTCCGAACCAACTCACGTTTCAGGGCACTTTCCGCTACTTTGACCGCGACGACATGATGCGGGTGGTCGAGGAGCTGAAGCTGCTGCTCGAGACGACGGCCAAAGCCTACCACTGCACGGTCGAGCACAACCTGACGAGTCCCGGGCTCGGGCTAGTCAACGACTCCGGCTGCGCCGAAATTGCGCGGGGGGCCTACCTTGACTCGTTCGGCCAGGACAGCGTCATTGAGGTCGAGCCGCTCATGGGCAGCGAGACTTTCGCCTTGACGGCGGGGCTCTGGCCCTCGGCCTTTGTGCTGCTCGGCGTGCGCGACGAAAAGCTCGGCACGACCGGCGAGCACCACAACGAGTATTTCGACATTGCCGAGGATATGCTCAAATATGCGTCGGCCGCTGGCATCGTCTACGCGCAGGCCTTCTTTGAGGCGGGGCAGGACGTCTCGGACCGGGCTTACAAGGGCACCGTCAAGGAGTTCTACGAGGCGCTCGGCACCGGACAGGCCGCAGTTTTTAACTGATTGAGCTTTAAAGGGCAGGGGATAAATCCCCTGCCCTTTTCATTTTCTTTTATTTTGCTCCCACGACCGCAACGGCGCAGGCCACTGTCGCGCCGACCATGGGGTTGTTGCCCATTCCGATGAACCCCATCATGTCGACGTGGGCCGGCACCGACGAGGAGCCGGCAAACTGGGCGTCGCCGTGCATGCGGCCCATTGAGTCGGTCAGCCCGTAGGAGGCGGGGCCGGCCGCCACGTTGTCCGGGTGCAGCGTGCGCCCGGTGCCGCCGCCCGACGCGACCGAGAAATACGGCTTGCCGTTTTCGGTCGCCCACTTTTTATAGGTGCCGGCCACCAGGTGCTGAAACCGGACCGGGTTGGTGGAGTTGCCGGTGATGGAGATGTCGACCGCCTCGTGCTGCATGATGGCGACCCCCTCCCGCACGTCATCGGCCCCGTAGCAGCGGATGGCAGACCGCTCGCCCTTGGAGAAGACCTTCTCCCCCGCAATGACAAGCTCGCCCGTGGCGTAGTCGAGCTTTGTCCTGACGTAAGTGAAGCCGTTGACGCGGGAGATGATATAGGCGGCGTCCTTGCCAAGCCCGTTTAAAATGACCCGCAGGGGAGTTGTCCTGGCCTTGTTTGCGGCTCTGGCAATGCCTATGGCCCCCTCGGCGGCGGCAAAGGACTCGTGCCCGGCCAGAAAACAAAAGCAGCCCACCTCATCCCGCAGCAGCCTTGCCGCGAGGTTGCCGTGACCTATGCCCACTTTGCGCTCGTCGGCCACTGAGCCCGGAATGCAAAAGGCCTGAAGCCCCTCGCCAATGAGCGTGGCAGCTTCGGCCGCCGTCCTGGCGCCATATTTAATGGCGATGGCGCAGCCCAGCACATAGGCCCAGCCGGCGTTGTCGAACGCGATGGGCTGAACCGACCTGACGATGGTCAAGGGGTCGACCCCCTTTGCCGCGCAGATGTCGCGGCACTGCTCAAGCGAGGAAAAGCCGTAGTGAGCAAGAGCGGCGGCGATGGTCTGTTCTCTGCGCTCATATCCTTCAAACCTGACCATGTCCTACTCCTTTCTCGGGTCGATGACCCGGGCCGCCTCGTCGTACCGGCCGTAGGTGCCGACGTTCTTTTCAAAAGCCTCGGCGGGCGGCACGCCGTCCCGGATGGCCGCCATCATTTTGCCGAGGTGGACAAACTTGTAGCCGATCACCTCGTCGGCCTCGTCAAGGGCCATGGACAGCACATACCCCTCGGCCATTTCAAGGTATCTGGGGCCTGTGCGGCGGCTGCCGAACATTGTGGCCGTCTGGGAGCGCAGGCCCTTGCCGAGGTCCTCAAGCGAGGCGCCGACCGGCAGCCCGCCGTCGGAAAAGGCGGTCTGGGTGCGCCCGTAGACCAGCTGTTTGAAAATTTCCCGCATTGCGACGTTGATGGCATCGCAGACAAGGTCGGTGTTGAGCGCCTCAAGCAGCGTTTTGCCCTGCAAAATCTCGACGGCCATGGCGGCCGAATGGGTCATGCCGGAGCAGCCGGTGGTCTCAAGCAGCGCTTCCTCTATGATTCCGTTTTTGACATTGAGCGTCATTTTGCAGGTTCCCTGCTGCGGCGCGCATCCGCCGACCCCGTGTGACAGACCGGACACGTCGCTGATCTGTCTGACGGCGACCCACTTGCCCTCTTCCGGAATGGGGGCGGGTCCGTGGTCGCAGCCCTTTGCGACAGCGCTCATGCGCTCCACTTCATGCGTATAGTCCATAAAAAACCTCCAATATTCATGAAAAAAGGGCGGGGATTATCCCCGTCCTTTATGATACCAAAAAAATAGGGCCGCTACAAGCGAGATTTGAAAAAGCAGGATGGCAGGTAGTCCCAGTGTGAACGACCGGTGCTTTGTCTTGTGGTGAAAAAGCCTCATGCCGGCGATGGCGCCCGGCGTCCCGCCGAGGGCGGCAAGCAAAAACAGCACTTTTTCGGGAATTCTCCGCATACCCCTTTTGGCAAGCAGCTTGTCAATGCCAAACGCCGCGAAAGCCGCGGCGTTGACAATCAGCAGAATCCACTGCCAGGTTTTCATTTTCCGGCGCCGGAGGCAAACTCTCCGAGCAGTTCGGACAGCTCGGCCATTTTCTTGACGTTGATGGAGTAATAGACCTGCGCGCCCGACTTGCGGGTCTTGACAATCGAGGCCAGCGCCAGCACCTTCATGTGATGGGAGAGCGTGGGCTGGGAGATTTCAAGCTGCTCAAGAAGTTCTATTGCACACATTTCCCTTTCGGAAAGCATGTTGATAATCTTGATCCGGTTTCCGTCGGCAATGGCTTTGAATGCGTCGACCGAACGAAGGCAGCGGGTCTCCGTCTCGGTAATCGTGACGTTGTTATGTCCCATATTCTATACCTCCAATAATAATACTCGTCTATATTAACATAAGCATACCTATTGTGCCAGTCATTTTTTTTAATTTCCATTAATTTATGCAATATCACCGAAATTTCTAATTTATTGCCCGTAATTTCTACGGACGCGCATAATAATACCTCTTTCCGGCCGTAAGCTCCATTCCTCTCGACTCTATCAGCTCCTCGACTGTGACAAAGGCATACCCCTTGTCAGACAGGTCGTCGATGATCATGAGGGCGGCCTCCACCGAAGTCGCGTAGGTGTCGTGCATGAGGATGATGTCGCCGTCCTTGACGACTTTAAGCGTCGCCTCACAAATGTAATTTGCGTCGGTGTACTCCCAGTCGCCGACGTCCACCGACCACAAAATGGCGGGCGCGCCAAGGTTTGCGAGCACGGTGTTGGAGACCCCGCCGTAAGGCGGGCGCACCAGCGTCGGGTAGACGCCGGTCGCCTCTTCAATGGCTTTTGCCGCCGACTCAATCTCGTTTTTTACGCCGGCTGCCGACAACAGCGTCAGAAGCTTATGGCTGTAGGAGTGGTTTCCGATGAGGTGGCCGGCCGCCGCCACCTGCGCCGCCACGCCCGGATAGTTGTCGGCGTTGACGCCGAGCATAAAGAAGGTGGCCTTTACACCGCGTTTGGCCAGCCCTTCGAGCAGCGCGGGGGTGTTCTTATAGGAGGGGCCGTCGTCAAACGTCAGGGCGATTTTATAGGGTCTGTCCTGCGGCGGAAGCCCGGCCGGAAGGTCCCGCTTCCAGAGGAGCGGCGTGCCGGTGGACGGGATGTGGTAAGCGCTCTGGGGCTCGACCTCGCCGTGCCCCACAATGACCCGGCGGGCGGCCCCCGTAAGCCCCAGCCCGTCGGCCGGGAAATAGAGGCAAATGCCCGCGGGGGACAGCGTGAAGAGCGCGTAATTCCCCTCAATGGGCGCTGCGGCAAGCCGGACTTCCTCAGTCTTCTCGCCGCCCGCGTAAACTGCCAGCCTCGGCGCGCAAATGGGCTCCAGCACCTGCGGTGGGAAGACGTCCTCTTCAAAGAAGTCCGAGAGCTGCCGGAAAACGCCCTCTTTCGTGTCGTAAACCCAGGTGTAGTCATGGACGGCCCCGTCGAGCTTCGCCGACAGGTGCACCGACACCATCTGGCCAAGTCGCGAAGTCGCCCCGAAGACCCGCAGCTCTCCGCCCTCGGAGTCAAACAGGGACTCCCTGTATGTCTGCGCCACCGTTTGCATGGCGCCGTCAAGCGCCGCAATTTCGGTCTTCGGCAATTCCACGGTGCAGCGGTATCCGGTGATGTACTCGGTTTTTGTGGTGACTGTAAACCCCTGTCCGTCGGTATATGCAGACTGGGTCACGGTCATTTGAGGGTTCAGCTCGGGCGCCGGCTCGCCCCCCTGGGACATGAAAAGACTGCCCCACGCCACAAAGAAGGCGGTGAGCATTCCAAAGAGCAATATTCGAATGACACGACCGGCAGTTTTCAGAATATGTACCTCCGAAAGGTCAGGGACCCGGCAAAAAAAATACCGTCTCAGTGAGGACGGCGGCAGTTGCCGCACCGCGGGCAGCGGCGGGTCCGATGAGATTATACAGCGGCGGCCGGGCGATTTATGTCATAAAGGCCGGTCCCTTGTCGTCAGGGGAATACGCTGTGATGTACACTCAAAGCGGGGCGGCCTCGCATGTCCGAAGTCTATTTCATATCGGTGCGGCTTGCCTGCCATGCGGCAAGCTCGGCCCCTGTGTTGAGATTGCAAAAGATGTCGGGCGCTTCGCAGGCCGGAATGAAGAGGGCCCCCACATCGGCCAGCAGTACGCCGGGCGAGGTGAGGCCGGCCGTCAGGTCGCGCTCAAGGGCCGGCAGCAGCGCCTTGCCGTAAAGGCCGTGAAAAGGGTGGGGCTTACCCCCCTCCCGCAGCGCGACGCAGGCGGGCGCACCCGTCTTTCGGACCCGCTCCATGAGACAGACCGCGTATTCGGGCGAAAAGTCGGGCATGTCGCATGCGGTGATATAGACGTATTGACTTTTGGAATGTTTCACGGCGGCATGAATGCCGGCAAGCGGCCCGCAGTTTTCGTACTCGTCCGCCGCCGTGCGCACGTCCCGGTAGAGCTCAGGGCGCGCCGTCACCACCAGTATGTCGGGAAAAACCCCGCGAAGGCCAGCCGTGATGCGCTCATGCAGGATGCGCTGCTTGTCAAAGCCCATTCGCGTGGACTTTCCGCCGGCGAGGATTGCCGCTGTGCCAAACATCTCCATGGGCTTATTTTGACACAATTCGCCGCCCCGGTCAAGCGGAGCGGCAGCACTTTTGTGAAAATGGGCAAATAAAAAGAGGAAGCATGCGGCCTCCTCTTTTTATCATCTATGTGATCCTCTGAATATTGCTTACATTCCGGAGCGGTCTGTGTAGTGGGTGTGCAGCAGTTCGTGGGACTTGTGGCCCAGAGGCTCGCCTAAGAACTCCTCATAAATTTTCTTGATGGAGGGGTTCTGGTGGGACTTGCGGATGACCTTGGCCTCGTCCTCGTCATAGGTGGCCTTGGCGCGCAGCACCCTGGGGTCGCAGAACTCGCGGGTCTGGGCGTCGACAATGGGCTGGCCGCCGCCTGTGACGCAGCCGCCGGGGCATCCCATGATCTCAATGAAGTGATACGACTTCTCGCCGGCCTTGATGGCGTCGAGCAGCTTCGCGGCGTTGGCGGTGCCGTGGCAGATGGCGACCTTGATGTCCATGCCGGCCACATTGACCGTGGCCTCCTTGATGCCCTCGATGCCGCGGACGTCACAGTACTCGATGTCCTTGAGGTCCTGTCCGGTCAGGATGTCGGCCACGGTGCGAAGCGCGGCTTCCATGACGCCGCCGGTGACGCCGAAGATGACGGCTGCGCCGGTGGAGTCGCCAAGCATGTCGTCAAAGTCCTCATCGGGCAGGTTGACGAAGTCGATGCCGGCCTGCTTGACCATGCGGGCGAGCTCGCGGGTCGTGATGTTGGCGTCGACGTCGCGGTAGCCGTCGCGGCCCATCTCGGGACGGATGATTTCGAACTTCTTGGCCGTGCAGGGCATGACCGAGACGACGAAAATGTCCTTGGGGTCAAGGCCGTTCTTCTGGGCAAAGTAGGTCTTGGTGATGGCGCCCTGCATCTGGTTGGGGCTCTTGCAGGTCGAAAGGTTGGGAATGAACTCGGGATACATGTGCTCGCAGAACTTAATCCAGCCGGGCGAGCAGGAGGTGATCATCGGCAGCACGCCGCCCTCTTTGATTCGGGTCAGAAGCTCGGTGCCCTCTTCCATGATCGTGAGGTCGGCCGCGAAGTCGACGTCAAAGACCTTGTCGGCGCCAAGGCGGCGCATGGCGGCGGCAAGCTTGCCGGTGCAGCGGGTGCCAATCGGCAGGCCGAACTCTTCGCCGATGGCGACGCGGACAGCAGGCGCTGGCTGGAAGACGACAAACTTCTTGGGGTCGTTCAAAGCTGCCCAGACGGCGGCCGTGGAATCCTTCTCGCGCAGGGCGCCCGTCGGGCAGGCGGCGATGCACTGGCCGCAGTTGATGCAGTTGGTGTCAACCAGGGGCTTCTCAAAGGCCGGGGCAACCTGCGTCTCAAAGCCGCGGTTGACCATGCCGATGCAGGCGACGCCCTGGGTCTTCTCGCAGGCGGCGACGCAGCGGCGGCAGAGAATGCACTTGTTGTTGTCGCGGACAATCGAGGGGGACATGTCGTCGACCCTGCGGCGAATGCGCTCGCCCTCGTACTTGATCTCGTCAACGCCAAGCTCTTGGGCGAGGGTCTGGAGTTCGCAGCTCTGGCTGCGGTTGCAGGTGAGGCAAACACGATCGTGGTCGGACAGAATGAGGCCGAGCACAAATTTGCGAGCTTCGAGAACCTTGGCGGAGTTGGTGGAAACTTCCATTCCCTCCGAAACAGGCATGACGCAGGAGGCCATCATCTTGCCGGAGCGCTTGTCTTCGACAAGGCACATACGGCAGGCGCCAATTTTATTGATGTCCTTTAAGTAGCAGAGCGTAGGAATCCGGATGTTTTCCTGGCGCGCCGCGTCAAGAACGGTCATGTTCTCATCGGCTTGCACTGTCCGCCCGTCGATTTTGAGTGTTACCATCTTGTTCATCCTTTCTCGTTTGCAGTGGGTTCGCTCGAAAAATGTACGCAATATTGTTTTAGCTATTCAGACATAGTCTATTATAGTTGAAGCATATGCCCATTGCAAGCAAAAGTTAAAAATTTACCGGAGATTTGTCGGAAAATTCCCAAATGACTGACGGGTCATCCGACATTTTCACTAAAAAAAACAATGCATTTATGCCTATTTCGCCTAAAATCAATTTGCTCTGCAAGAGAGGGCTCCCGCCATGCGGCGGGAGCCCAAAAAATTGTCGTTTCGAGCGCTATTTCTTTTTTCCGACGCCAAATCCGCCCACGACATATTTGGTCTCGTTGACCATGACAAAGGCCGTGGGGTCGAGCTCTCTCACAAGGTCCTTGAACTTCCCCTGCTGGCTGCTCTTCATTTCGGCGATGAGCAGATATTTCTCGGAGCCAAACTCCGAGCTGTTGACATTGATAACCGAAATGGCGTAGCCCGCCTCGCGGATGGCGGCCAGCATCGCGTCGTCCCGGCGGCTTGTGATGATCTGGATTGTGATGTGCCCGATGATGAGGCGCTGCGCCAGCTTGCCCCCGACAAAAGTGCCCGTGGCAAAGCCGCCGGCGTAGAAGACCGCCAGCGTCAGCCCGCCGTTTGACGAGTTGAGCGCCTCGCGCACAATTAAAAACCAGACCAGCACCTCGAAAAAGCCGATGACGGTGGCCGAAAGCGTCTTGCCCTTGACCGAGAGGATCATGCGCACCGTGGACAGCGACACGTCGATGATGCGGCAGCAGAATATTTTGATGCAGAGCAGCAGTAAGGCCATATCCATAGACAACCCTCCTCCTTGTATTGTATAATAGCCGCAAAGCGGCTATTATACAAAATTTACCTGCGCATGCGATTTTCGCCCTGCGGGCGAACGCATATGCGCATATACCATAAACGCTGCGCGTTAATGGTATATTAGCCGCAACGCGGCTATTATACCGTTTGATTGAATCCCGCGTGCGATTTTTCGGCTTGCGCCGAAACGCACATGCGCATATACCATAAACGCTGCGCGTTAATGGTATATTATCTTAAAATTGGAAACTTGTCAAAGGAGTGCTTTCATGAACCGTCTGTTTGGCTGTGATAAGCCGGTCATTGCGCTGCTGCACCTTGCCGCCCTGCCGGGCGACCCCGCCTACCGGGGCGATATGAGGGCGGTCGTAGAGGCCGCCCGTCGGGACCTCGCCGCCCTGCAGGAGGGCGGCGTTGACGCTGTGCTCTTCTCCAACGAGTTCTCGCTCCCCTACCAGAGCAAGGTCGACGGCGTCGTCATCGCCTCGATGGCCCGCGTCATCGCCGAGCTTTTGCCCATGCTCACAGTGCCCTACGGCGTCCACGTCATCGCCGACCAGCCGGCCACCATTGAGCTTGCGGCGGCCGTCGGCGCCTCCTTTGTCCGCTCGGTCTTCACCGGTGTCTACGCCGGCGAGGGCGGCCTTCGCGCCCCCGACATCGCGGCCATCGCGCGCCGCAAAAACGAGCTCGGCATGAAGGCGCTCAAAATGTACTACATGATCAACGCCGAGTCGGACGGGGACCTGTCGGCCCGCCCCCTGCCCCAAATCGCGAAGGCCGTCATTTTCAAGTGCGCGCCGGACGGGCTCTGCGTATCCGGCATGCAGGCCGGCAGCGGCGTCGACAGCGAGCTCATCGCCTCTGTGCGAAAGGTGTCGGGGGCGACGCCGGTCTTTTGCAACACCGGCTGCACCGAGCACAACATCGCCGAAAAGCTCTCCTACGCCGACGGGGCCTTTGTCGGCACCGCCTTCAAGGTCGACGGCAAGTTTGAAAACCCGGTCGACGGGGAAAGGGTCCGCCGCTTCATGGCGGCGGCCCGGGCGGCGAGGTGAGGTAAGGGTATGCGATATTACATGGGAATAGACGTCGGCACATACGAGAGCAAGGGCGTTTTGTGCGACGAGCAGCTCAACATTGTGGCCGGCCACTCCGAGCAGCACGGCATGGAAAACCCCGCCCCAAACTTTTTTGAGCACGACGCGGAAGTGATTTGGTGGGGAGACTTTTGCAAAATAACAAATGCGCTCCTTCAAAAGTCCGGCGTCAAAAACACGGATGTCGCGGCCGTCGGCGCCTCGGCCCTCGGGGCCGACCTCGTGCCGGTCGACCGCGACTGCGTCGCCATGCGAAAGGCCATCCTCTACGGCATCGACGCGCGGGCAAATAAAGAAATCGACTACTTAAACGCCATGTTCACACCGGAACAGGTACTGGAGTTCAACGGGCGGCCCCTGTGCTCCAACGACATTCCGCCAAAAATCCTGTGGCTCAAAAACAATGAGCCGGACATCTGGGAAAAGGCCCACAAGCTCCTGACCGGCTCCTCCTACCTGACGGCGAAGCTCACCGGCGCCTATGTCATCGACCGGTTTTTGGCCTTCGGCGCCTTCACGCCGCTCTATAACCCCGCAAAGGGCGGTGAGATTGACGAGGAGTTCTGTAAGTTATTCTGCCGCCCCGACCAGCTCGCCGCGGTGCGGGACACGACTGACCTCGCAGGAGGCGTGACCGAAAAAGCTGCGGCTGAGACGGGCCTTGCCGCCGGCACTCCCGTCATCGTCGGAGCCGACGACTCGGGGGCCGAGGCCATTTCGACCGGCGTCTTCCACATCGGAGACATGATGCTGCAGTTCGGCTCCTCGCTCTACATGATCGGACTGTCTGAGCGCATTGTGAAAGACCGGCGCATCTGGTCGGGCGGCTTCATCATTCCGGGGGCCTGCAGCGTGCAGGGCGGCACCAACGCCGCCGGCACCCTGACAAGGTGGTACCGGGACAACGTCTTTTTCGACAAGCGTGCCGAGGAGGCGGCCGGTGGGGAAAACGCCTACGCCCTCATGATGGAGGGCGTTGACGACATTCCGCCGGGCTCTGACGGCCTTGTCACGCTGCCCTATATCGCCGGCGAGCGCACCCCCATCAACGACCCATACGCGACGGGGGTGCTCTTCGGGCTCTCCATTTCCCACACGAGACGGCACATGTACCGCTCAGCCCTTGAAGCCATCGGCTACACCGTGGCCCAGCACCTCGACATTTTCCGCGAGAACGGCGTCGAAATCCGCCGGGTGCTGGCGGTGGGCGGCGGGACCAAAAACCCGTACTGGCTCCAGATGATCGCCGACATCACGGACACCCGCATCGACACGGCCGGCGTCACGGTCGGCGCCAGCTTCGGCGACGCCGCCATGGCCGCCATCGGCGTCGGGGACATCAAGGGCTTTGCCGAGCTCGAGACATATATCAAGCCCGGGCGCAGCTACGAGCCCGACCTGTCAAAGCACGCGCTCTACGCGCCCTACGCCAAGCTCTACCGGGAGCTGTACGAGGCGACAAAAACGCTTTTCAGGAAACTGTAAGGAGGCTTTTAAGTGTACGATCTGGTGTTCAAAAACGGGCTGGTCTGCGACGGGATGGGCGGCGAGCCCTACCGCGGCTGGGTCGCCGTAAAAGAGGGCAAAATCGCCGCCGTCGGCACGCTGGAGCCGCCCGAGGGGGCAGAGAGCGTCGACTGCGGGGGCCTTGCCGTCGCCCCCGGCTTTATTGACATCCACTCCCACTCCGACGCCTGCTTTCTGGCAGACGACGCCTGCGAGGCCAAACTGCGCCAGGGCGTGACGACCGAAGTCGTCGGCCAGTGCGGATTTTCCCTCTTCCCCTGCCCCTCCGGCCGGGAGGGGGACTTAAAACTCCTCTCAACAGGCCTTGGCGGGGGCACCGCCGACTATGTGACGACCTCCTTTGCCCGGTACCGCGAAAAGGCGTATGGGCGCAAAATGGCGACAAACCTCTTCCAGCTCATCGGCCACGGCGCGCTGCGGGCCGCCACCGTCGGGTTTGACGGGCGCGAGCCGACGGACAAAGAGCTTGCCGACATGTGCGCCCTGCTCGACACCGCCCTCTCGGAGGGGACAGCCGGCCTGTCCTTAGGGCTTGGCTATGCGCCCGGCTGCTTTGCGACAAAGCGGGAGCTTCGGGCCCTCGGTGAAGTCGTGGCAAAGTATGACGGCGTCATCACCTCCCACATGCGAAACCAGAGCGACAAAATTCCCGAGGCCCTCGAGGAGATGTACGACATCAACCGGCATTCCGGCGCCCGCGTCCACATCTCCCACCTCAAGGCGGCCCGCCGCGCCAACTGGGGCAAGGCCCCCATGGTCATGGCGAACATCCGCCACGCGAGGGCGGACGGCGTCGCCGTCACGGCCGACCTCTACCCATATACGGCCGCCGCCTCCGGCATCACAAACTCCGGCTTTCCCAAATGGTCCTTAGAGGGCGGGGTGACGGCGGTCTGCCGCAGACTTCAAAACGAGGAGCGGGACGCGGTGCTTTCGGCCCTCGAGGAGTATTACTGCGACGAGGCCGTGGGCCGCGGCGAAGTCATCGTCTCCACGTTCGGAAAATACCCCTTCGCCGACGGCAAGAGCATCTATGCGCTCTCAAAAGAGCTCGGGCTCACGATGGCCGAGACGGCCGCCCTTGTCACCGTAAAGACCGGGGCCGACTGCTCTTGCATCTCCTTCACCATGTCGGAGGAGGACGTCAACTACCTCCTGTCGCAGCCCGACCTCGCCATCGGCAGCGACGGCTACGCCTATCCCCTTGACCCCGCCAAAAACAGCGGCAAGCCGCACCCCCGCTCCTTTGGCACCTTCCCCCGCTTTCTGCGCCTCGCAAGGGATGAAAAACTCTGTCCGCTCGGCCTTGCCGTGCGCCGCATCACGGGCCTGTCGGCCGAAATGATGGGCGCCCTGGGTCGCGGCAAGCTGATCCCGGGATATGCCGCCGACCTCACGGTCTTCAACCCTGAGACCGTCTCGGACAGGGCGGAGTATGACGACCCGTTTCGGGCGCCCGAGGGCATTGTCCATGTCGTCATGGCGGGCGACTTTGCCCTGCGGGACGGCAGTCAAACACCGGCCCGGCTTGGCGCCTATCTGCTCAAAACGCGGTGAAGGCCCTATCCTATTTTTGATTGTCAATTTGGGAATACTGATTTCAACATACCGCTTGCCGCTTGCCGCGCCGGCGGCCACAGGAGAAATGAGAATTTGAACAAGTACAGCACCCGCAGACTGTTCTTTATCATCACCTACGCCATCCTGCTCTTCACCGCCGTGCAAAACCCCGCCGTCGTCGTCCGGGTCCTCGCGTATATCCTCGGGCTTGTCACCCCCTTTCTGCTCGGAGGGGCCATCGCCTTTGTGGTCAATGTCCCCATGCAGAAGCTCGAGGCGGCGCTCTTTGGCCGAAAAGCGAAAGTGACGGCGGCCGAGCGCGCAAAAGAGGTCATTGACAGCCAAGTCACCCACTCGGCGGCCGCCATTCACGAGGAAGAGCAGCGGTGCGACGCCGAACCCGACGCCGAGGCCGAGGCCGCACAGCAGAGCCCGCCCGAAAAACCGCGCAGGCGCAGTCACGGGGGGGCCCTCAGCCCCCAGCTTTGCCGCGCCGTCAGCCTCATCATCACGCTGCTTCTGGTCTTTGGCGTGCTGTTCATCGCGACATTTCTCGTTGTCCCGGAGCTCAGTAAGACGGTCCGGGAGCTTGGCACCGCCGTCCCCGAGTACGTCGGCAAGCTCCAGCAGCAGCTTCGTCAAAGCGTGTTGCTTACGGATTGGTTCCCGGAACTCGTGCGGCAGCTCTCGACACTCCAGCTCGACTGGGAGGCCGTAAACGACGCGTTCGGCAAGCTCATTCCGGACTTTTCGCCCGGCAACGTCGTCTCCTCGACACTCGGCATGATTTCAAGCCTCTTCCACGGACTCTTAAACGCCTTTTTCGGATTTGTCTTTGCGCTCTACATTCTCCTGCAAAAAGAGCAGCTCGGGGAGCAGGCCAAGCGGCTCATGCGGGCCTATTTGCGCCCGGCCGTCTACGACAAGGCCCTGTATGTATTGGGGCTCACGAGCGGCACCTTCTCGAATTTCATCGCCGGCCAGTGCCTTGAGGCCGCCATTTTAGGGCTGATGTTTTTCCTCGCCATGACTGTCTTTCGCTTCCCCTACGCCGTCATGATTGCGGTGCTCATCGCCGTGACGGCGCTGGTCCCGGTCTTCGGCGCCTTCATCGGCGCTATCGTCGGCATGATCATGATGCTGACGGTCGGCCCCGCAAAGGCCCTGTGGTTTTTAGCGCTCTTTTTAGCCCTGCAGCAGCTTGAGCAGAACTTCGTCTACCCGAGAGTCGTCGGCAACTCGGTCGGCCTGCCCCCCATCTGGGTGCTGGTGGCCGTCATGCTGGGGGCCGCCACTTTCGGCGTGCTCGGCATGCTGCTCTTCATCCCCATCATGTCGGTGCTCTACGCGCTGCTCTGGCGGGAGACCGAAAGCAGGCTGTCCGCGCAGGGGAGCAAGGAGGACAATCCCCCGGCGTAATTCATCGTCGTACAGCTTATCCGCTCACACATAAAGGAGGAAAATTTGCCTTGAAAATCACGAAAATCGACATCCTGCACCTGAGGACCGAGCTCAAGGGCGGCCACTGGCGCCCCATCGTCTGCCGCATCTACACCGACGAGGGCGTCTACGGCGACGGCGAGGCGGCTTTAGCCTACGGCGAAGCCCAATTTGCGGCCTTCGGCATGATTCACAACCTCGGACGGCTCATTGTCGGCATGGACCCACTCGACCACGAGGTCATCTGGGATAAGCTCTACCGCTCCACCTTCTGGGGCCAAAACGGCGGCCCTGTCTTCTTTGCCGGCCTCTCGGCCCTCGACATGGCGCTGTGGGACATCAAGGGCAAGTTTTTCGGCGTCCCCGTCTACAAGCTCTTAGGCGGCAAAAAGCGGGACAAGCTGCGCACTTACGCAAGTCAGCTCCAGTTTTCGTGGGGCGACGCCATCACCCCCTCCTGCTCTCTTGAGGACTACGTGCGCGAGGGCAAAAAGGCGGTCGCGGAGGGGTTTGACTGTGTCAAGTACGACTTCTTTACATATGCGCCGGACGGCTCCAAGTATGACGACCGGCACCGCCTCGGGCTTTTGGCCCCGAAATACGTCAATCTCATCGAGTCGCGGGTGGCCGCCGTGCGCGAGGCCGTCGGGCCCGATGTCGACATCATCATTGAAAACCACTCCTTCCTTGACGCCTTGTCGGCCGTCCAAATCGGCAACGCCGTCAAGAAATACGGCATCTTTTACTTCGAGGAGCCGACCACCCCGACCCCGCAGCTGACAAAACGGGTGCATGACGAGACCGGCCTGCCCATCGCGACCGGCGAGCGGGTCTATACGCGGTGGCAGTACGCCGAGTACTTCACCACGGGCGGCCTTGCCGTCATGCAGCCCGACATCGGCACCTGCGGCGGCATCTCGGAGGCCAAAAAAAGCTGCGACATGGGCTATGTCTACGACGTCGGCGTGCAAATTCACGTCTGCGGCAGCCCGCTCTCGACGGCGGCCGCCCTCCAGCTCGAGGCCGTCATCCCGAACTTCGTCATCCACGAGCACCACATCTACGCCCGCACAAAGGCCAACATCGAGCTCTGCGTCCACGACTACCAGCCGAGAGGCGGCCAGTTTGAGGTGCCGGAACTCCCCGGCCTTGGCAACGAGCTGTCGGAAGTCGCCTTCAGAAACTGCGACAAAGTGACCGTGGACTGAACACTGTGTCTTACAAAAGGGCGGCGTCGCAATGCGACGCCGCCCTTCAGATTTATGTCCTCACTTCATGCGGTTGACAAGATATTTCTGCACGACCTTGGCAATCCACGCGCCGTAAGCCTCATAGCACCTGATTCCGGTCTCGGCCGTGGCGTCCGACGGGTTGCCGATGTAGCCGGGGGTGACGTCCTTACGCACCGGGCAGTAGACCCCGACAGCCCCGCCGTAGTAGTGCAGCCCGCTCATCTTGACCTCCATGGTCGGCTCGTCGTAGTAGTAGGGCGGGGTGTTTTCGGCCTTGACCAGCTTTGGCGTCGCCGCCAGCACACAGGCCGTCTCGTCCTCGCCGCCGTGCCCCTGGTGCTCGGCGTTGACGCAGACCGTCGGCCAGAAGTCGTTCATGGGCGGCACCCAGTCGGCCACGACGCTCTCAATGCCGTGGTCTTCGGCCAAATCCTTGGCCGCCACGTGCAGCGCGGCGTTGTTCTCGCAGTGGTTCATGCAGAGCACGAACCGGTTAAAGCCGTTTTTCTTGAGCCCTAAGACGAGGTCCTTGACCACCGCGATGAAGGTGCTCTGGCGCAGCGGCACGTTGCCGAACAGGTCGTCGCGCTCAAAGTGGTTGGTGTCGACCCCGAGCGGAATGGCAAAGCCCGGCACCGACTTGATGCCAAGGTCTAAGAGCCCCTCGTAGACCGCGCGAATCAGCATGAGGGCCTGAAAATAGTCGGAGCCGATGGGCAGGTGCGCCGCGTGGTTTTCAATGGCCGAAAAGGACAGGATGACGATGTCGGTCTCCTTCATGGCCTCTTTTAATTCGGGCGCCGTCATCTCCATAATCGACTTCGGCCCCCTGACCTCGTATAGTGTCTCCCAGTCTTGAATCATAATATACCTCCCGTACTGCAATGTGGGTATAGTTATACCATGTGCAGTACGGGAGGTTCAATTGATTATTTAGCCAAAATAGTGAAATTTTATGCCTTAAATTCCGGCAGCTTCTCAATGCGGTCAAAGGCCTCTTTGAGCTTGTCCATGCCGACCGTGCAGGAGATGCGGACAAACCCCTCGCCCGACGGCCCGAAGGCGGTGCCGGGCAGCGTGGCGACGCCGGCCTTTTTCCACAGCGCGTCGACGGCCTGCTGCGACGTGAGGCCCGACGGCCTGACGTCGGCGAAGACATAGAAGGTGCCCTGCGGCGCCATGCAATCCATGCCGGGAATGTCCTTGATGCGCCCCGCCACATATTCGACGCGGCGGCGGAACTCGCCGATGGCCTCTTTCTGGATGTCCTTGCGCAGGCGGATTGCGTAGATGCCGGCCCGCTGCGAGACCGAGGGGGCGGTGAAGACGACGTTCTCGTTGATGTCGGCGAAGAGCTGGGCCATCCGGGGCGGCGCAATGAGGTTGCCGAGCCGCCAGCCGGTCATGATGTAGTTCTTGGAGAAGGAGTTGACAATGATGGTGCGCTCCCGCATGCCGGGCAGCGATGCGATGGGCGTGAATTTGCTGTGGTAGCAGTAGGCGGTGTAGATGTCGTCTGCAATGACGAGGAGGTCGTGCTTTTTAGCGACGTCGGCAATGCCGGTGAGCGTCTCTATGGTCATGCAGACGCCGGTCGGGTTGCAGGGGGTGTTGACGATGACGGCCTTGGTGCGGGGCGTGAGCTTGGCCTCAATGTCGGCCGGCGTCACCTGAAAGCCGTTTTCGGGGGAGGTCGGCACGCCGACCGCAACGCCGCCCACCATCTCAATCTGGTCGGGATAGGGGGTGTAGTAGGGCTCGATGATCAGCACCTCGTCGCCCTCGTCGACAGTGGCCTC
The DNA here is from genome assembly GCA_035560415.1 of Candidatus Acidiferrum sp. Classification (GTDB taxonomy): domain Bacteria; phylum Bacillota; class Clostridia; order Oscillospirales; family Feifaniaceae; genus DATMXT01. The sequence continues at coordinate 26,425 of DATMZG010000104.1, forward strand.
AAGCGCCAGGAACATGGCGAGGTTGCCGGCCGTCTCGACAAAAATCTCCCCGTCGGCGATGTCCATGCCGTAATCTTCCTTGTAGAGCCTGACAATTTCGGCCCGGAGCTCCTCATCGCCGCGCTGTGTGGTATAATGGGTGTGACCTTTCAGCGCGTCCTCCATTGCGAGCTTGATGATCCGCTCATCGGTGTTGATGTCGGGGTCCCCGACCGTCAGGTTGATGAGGTCGTCCCGCGGGGAGATGGCCGAGGCCGCCGCCATTGCCGACGGTTTGAGATTCCGGTAGCGTTTCGCGATGTACTTGTCATCCATTGTTGTGGTCCCTCCTATTTTATATGCATCGAATATTTCCCGATTCTCGCGGTCTTTGCCGTCTCGCCGTCAGTGAACTCCTTGTGCTCGATTTCGGGCTTCAGGCTGCCGTCCAGGACGCCTGCGGCGACGACCCGAAGACCCTCCACGCTCTCCCTGCCGATGACAAGCGAGCCGTGGCTCGTGTAGGCCTCGTCAAAGGGCAGGGCCGCAAGCTTGTCCATGGAGGCGACAAAGTCCTTCAGCGAGCAGTGGTCCATGAACATATAGAGCGAGAGGTCCGACAGCATGTCGCCGGCGTAGAGCCTGCGGCGAGACTTGTCGAGCAGCACAAGGCCGCCCGGCGTGTGCCCCGGCACATGATAGGCCGTGACAGACTCGCCGCCAAGGTCAAACTCCTGCCCGTCCGAGACGTATTCGACCGGCAAGTCCTTGTAGTGCTGCCTCAATAGCGGCTCCTCGTCCCTGTGGAGGAGGGCTTTGCCGAACTGCTCCAGGGCCCCCACATGGTCGCCGTGGGCGTGGGACAGGATGACCGTGACCGGCAGCGCCGTCAGCTCAGCTACAAAGGCCGCAAGGTCGCCGTCCGGATTTCCCGCGTCAAAGAGCAGCGCCCGCTCACTCCCCGTGATGAGAAACATCCGCACGAAGTCGTCGTCGATCACCGTCAGTTCCGGTCCGATTTTGGTCGCCGTATATCGCTGTGCCATATGCCTCCTCCTTTTTGAGCCCGCCGCGGCGGGCTGTCAGTCCTTGAAAATGCCCGTTTTGCATATTTTATCATGAATTTCTGTGATAGTAAAGTCCATTTGCATGTGGTATTATAATAGTTAAATATACGAAACGTCATGATTGAGAAGGGCCGCGTCATGAAGAAAAACGACATTGTGAATATCAATATCACCGGATATACCCACGAGGGACTGGGCGTCGGCCGCGTGGACGGCTTTGTGCTCTTTGTGCCGCAGGCGGCTGCCGGCGACAGGCTCTCCTGCCGCGTCGTCAAGCTGCTGGCCTCCCACGGATACGCGAAGATTTTAGAGGTACTCACCCCCTCGCCCGACCGCGTGGGCCCCGCCTGCCCGGTCTACGAGCGCTGCGGCGGCTGCTGTTATCGACACATATCATATGAGGCTGAGCTCCTTGCCAAACAGCAGCAGGTGGCGGCGGCCCTGCGCAAAGGCCTTGGAAGAAACGTCCCCTGCGCCCCCTGCGTCCCCTCGCCCGACATCCTGCACTACCGCAACAAGGCCCTCATCCCCTTTGGCCCCTCCGGCTACGGCTTTTACCGGCCCCGCAGCCACGACATCGTCGCATCCGCCGACTGCCCCATCCAGTCCGAGGCCGCGGGCCTTGCGGCCGGCGCCCTGTGGGGCCACATGCAAAAGTTTGGCATCCCGGCCTACGATGAGGACACGCACACCGGCCTTGTGCGGGGCCTCTTTGTGCGCACCGCGCGGGCGACGGGGCAGGTCATGGCCGTTATTATTGTCAACGGCAGTGAGATTCCGCGGCAGGCTGAGCTGACCGCGGCGCTGCGGGCCGCCCTGCCGGGCCTTGCGAGCTTGCAGCTTTGCGTCAACCGCAAGCCCACCAACGTGCCGCTCGACGGCCGCATGAAGGTCGTGTGGGGGGAGCCGTATATTGAAGATGTGCTCTCGGGCAACCGCTACCGCATCTCGCCGGGCTCCTTCTACCAGATCAACAGCGCCCAGTGCGAACGGCTCTACGCCGCGGCCGGCGAGCTCGCCGGCCTGACAGGGAAGGAGCGTGTACTAGACCTCTACTGCGGCATCGGCACCATCGGGCTGACGCTGGCGTACCGGGCTCTTGAGGTGGTCGGCGTCGAGGTGGTGGAGGAGGCCGTCAAAGACGCCAGAGAAGCTGCCGCCGCAAACGGCATCCAGAATGCCCGCTTCATCGCGGCCGACGCGGCCGCGGCCGCCCGGCAGCTTGCGGATGAGGGCTTTTCGCCCGACGTCGTCTTTCTGGACCCGCCCCGCAAGGGCTGCGACGAGGCGCTGCTGCGCACCGTCGCCGGCATGTCCCCCAAAAAAGCCGTCTACGTCAGCTGCAACCCCGCCACCCTCGCCCGCGACGCCGCCCTGTTCGAGACGCTCGGCTACCGCTTGACCGGTGAGGCCCTCCCCTTCGACATGTTCCCCCGCACCGCGCATGTGGAGGTCGTAGTCCTGTTACAAAGAAATTAGGGATTAACATAAATACAATTAGGCAAAGGAATGAATTTTATGCGAAAACATTCATTGACACCGCAGAGAGAGTTTTTTCCCCAGCCATCCTATTTAATCGGCACCTTTAAAGATGACAGCACTCCTGATTTCGCTTTGATTACATTTATAACATTCTGTTCGGTGAATCCGCCAATGTTGATGTTCGCTTCAAGAGGCAAAAAGCTTACACGTGAACTTGTTGAAAAAAATGAAATTTTTTCTGCAAATCTTGTCACTGCTAAAATGATGTACATGGCGGATTACTTTGGAAGCACTTCAGGGTATGAAAAGAATAAATGTAAAGAAATCGGAGCAAGGTATGCGAATGGTCAGGTTTTGAATGTTCCCATTTTGGAGGAATCACCATGGGTATACGAATGTGTGCTTACGGATTTAAAAAGTACCGGAGACGGATTCATATACATCGGGGAAATTAAAAATATACTGGCGGACGATAAAATTATGGATACATCATATGGGAAAATTGACATGCTTTCGGTAGATCCTCTGATTTATGCACCTGGTCACTATTATCGGCTGTCCTCCCATATTGGTTCGGTTGGGTATTCTAAAAAACAATCAGAATAGTCACCGAGCCCTACTATGCCCAAACGGCAGCTTTTTTGTCTACTCAAAGCGCGTGGAGTGCACAATCATAATGACGTATTGTGAGATAAGAGGAAATTTTAAGAGGAGATTATTCTATGAAACAGACAATGCCAATTTGTACACCTGATTTATCACTGCGACCATTTGGTCTTTCTGTGGATAGGACAATGCCATTTCCCCCCAATGTATTGTACCGTGCTTGGACTGAGCAGTTTGACATCTGGTTTGCGCAGCCGGGTTCAGTCCTGATGAAAGGGGAAGTAAACACCGCTTTTTTCTTTGAAACAGCCTTTGAAGGAAAACGTCATCCTCACTATGGCCGCTTTCTTCGGCTTGTGCCTGACCAACTGGTTGAACTCACATGGCTGACGGGAGCTGACGGAACCAAAGGGGCTGAAACGATTGTCACGGTGGAATTAATAGAGGTTGAGAATGCAACCATATTACGATTAAATCATAGAGGGTTTCCGGATGAAGAATCGAGGGACCGGCATGAACAGGCATGGCCGCGGGTTCTTGCCCGGATGGAGGATCGGTTGATGAAGTTTTCTCATAATTGATGTGCAGTCTTTATGCATTGCAAAAAGATTGGGGGTACGAATTATTCGATATGTTCCCCCCCCCCATCGCACATGTGGAGTGCGCAGTATTATGTCAGGGGTAGAATAGCAGAGGGTTGAAAAATGCAGAATGCAATACACGAGAGGTATGATGGGATGACAATTCAATTTAACCCCAATCTTTGACCTCAATCATGATATTGGTCAGAAAGGATTTTTTAAATGAGTAATATTGAGATGAAGCAGGCATTTGCTCAAAAGAACGAATTAAAAGGACTTATTACGGAATATATCAAC
>DATMZG010000105.1:0-3228 GCA_035560415.1 Candidatus Acidiferrum sp.
AAATAAGGCCAATTAAATGCCAGGCGCGAAGCGCGAATTCACTTCGCGCGCTGGCACCGCTCACTTGGCGGAAAACCCACAGGTTTTTCGACATTCAGTCACAGCGGCGATAAGCCGCTGTGCTTGTTTTTTCCGCCTTGCGGTGGTATAATCACAAAAGTATCTTCTAATACGGGAGTCATTTGATGAAAGTGAAATACCTCCTCGCACCGGCGGCCGGCTTTGCCCTCTGGCGGGCCTATGTCATTGTCAAGCTGACGGGGGAAGCCACCGGCTTTCTGCCGCGGGGCTCCGTGATGGGCTGGCTGTTCATGCTGTCGATGCTTTTTGTCTGCGCGTTGCTGTACTTCCCCGCATGGAAAAAGGCGCCCGGCGCAGACCTTGAGGGCGACGGCGCACTGCTGACCGGCCCCACTCTCCAGGGGGCGACGCTGCTCGCCGCGGCGGGCCTTGCGATGTCGGCGGCCCTCGCCCTGCGGTACTCCTTCCGGGGCAGCCTGCTCTACGCCGCCGTCACGGCCGCGGCCGCCCTCAGCCTTTTGCTGCTGGTTCCGGCCGCCGCGGGCCGGCGCACCGCCCGGCCGGGAGCCGACGGATATTTGGCGCTGGTGCTTGTGGCCTGGGGCGTCATCGCCCTGCTCTGTGTGTTTCTCTCCAACAACACCGTCACCGGAGTTCCCGAAAACACCCTGTCGCTGCTCTCGGCAGCGGCGCTGCTCGCAGCCCTTTTTTCAGGGGCCAAGCTACGGGTGGGCATGGTGACGGCCAGCGGATATCTGCGCATCGCGTCGGTTGCGGCGCTGGTCGGGACCGCGGCCGAGCTGCCGGGGCTTTTGCTGCGGACGGCGGGATTTGCCGACCGCTTTGTCTCCAAGAGCATGCCGGTGGATTTTGCCGTGTTCTTCATGCTGCCCGTCATCTGGGCAAGCCTATTTGCCGTTGAAAAACACGCCGCCGCAAGTGAGCCGCTTGAAGCGGGGGAGCAGTCATAAATCATCGGGGCCGTCCGTGCGGGCGGCCCGATTTATCGGGAGGTGATTGAAATCAAATTGTCTTCCCTCGCGCATTTTGCGGGCTATGGCGTCAAGACCATTTTGTTCAAAACGGACGGGCCGATTCTCGGCACCGTGATTGTGACCGACAAGTGCAACCTCACCTGCAAGCACTGCTCAGTGAACAACATCACGTCGGTCATCCACCCCTACGACCAGATAAAGTCGGAGATGCGCCGGCTCTATGACATGGGGGTCAGAATCCTCTTTTTATGCGGGGGCGAGACCTTTTTGTGGCATGACGGGGAGAAGACGCTGCGGGACCTCGTCGTCGAGGCAAAGGAGATGGGGTTTCTCATCGTCAATGTCGTCACCAACGGCACTTTCCCGCTCGACCTGCCCGAAGCCGACCTGATTTTGCTCAGCCTCGACGGGGACAGAGAGCGGCACAACGAAATCCGCGGCGACACCTATGATTTGATTTTGCGCAACATCGAGGCCGCGACGGCGGGGAACATCTGCCTGTACATGGCGATCAACCAAATCAACAAGGACACGATAGAGGACGTCTGCATGACGGCAAAGCGCATGAAAAACGTGCGGGCCGTGTCCTTCAACTTCCACACGCCCTACCCCGACACAAAGGAGCTTGCCCTGACAAGAGAGCAAAAGCGGGCCTGCTGCGACACCATTTCCCGGATGATGGCGGCCGGCGCCCCGGTCTTCAACCTGAAAAGCGCCTTTCCCTATCTCATTGACAACCGCTTTGAGACGCCCTGCCGCCAGTGCGTCGTGATGGAAAACGGAAAGCTCAGCGTCTGCGGACGGTGCATTGACATTCCCGGACTGTGCGAGAAGTGCGGATACTTTTTTGTGGCGGAATATACGCTGCTGTTTGGGGGGAATATCCGGGTCATCGCCGAGATGCTGAGGACATACCTCAAGTACATATAGGTGGATTATGAGCCTTATCACGACACTGACCCGCGCGTGGCTTACGAGGTCGTGCAAGCCCTTTACGTTTAAAAACGAATACGATGAAACGCTGGATTTTGAACGCTGCGAGGGGCTCGGACTCTATGTCCACATCCCGTTTTGCCGGCAGCTCTGCTCCTTTTGCCCCTACTGCAAGGAGCTCTACGACCCCGCGGTCTGCGACGAATATGTCGACCGCCTCATTCGGGAAATCCACATGGTCGGCGGCACGCTCACTGAAAAAAAGCGGGTGACAAGTCTCTACTTCGGGGGCGGGACGCCGGCGCTTGCCGCCGGGCGCATCGGCGAAATTGTCAGGGCCTGCGAGGACCATTTTGTCATCACTGAGGGAATCGGGCTGGAGCTGCACCCCGACAACGTCGAGGAGGAGACTCTGCGGACGCTGCGGGCGGCCGGCGTCAGCAAAATCAGCATCGGCATTCAGTCCTTCGGGGACAAATATCTCGCGGTCCTCGGCAGAAAGGACTTTGAGCCCGAGAAAATTGCCGCGGCGCTCGAAAAAGTCCCGTTTGAGACCGTCTCAATGGACTTCATCTTTGCGCTGCCGGGGCAGACTTTTGAGGATTTGAAAAGCGACATCGACACGGCTTTTTCAATCGGGGCAAACCATGTCGCCATCTACCCCTTTATCGATTTCACTTTTACGAGCTCGGCCGTAAGGCCGATGGGCAAAGGGGAAAAGCGGGCGCTGCTCGACAAAATCACGCGCTACTGCGAAGAGCGGGGCTATGCGCGGGACTCCATATGGACATTTTCAAATGAGCCGAGCGCAAAATATTCCTCGATGACGAGAGATAACTTCCTCGGGTTTGGCTGCTCGGCAACGTCCCTGCTGCGCGAGCAGTTCAAAATCAACACCTTCTCGGTCGCGGAGTACCAAAAGCGAATCGACGCAAAAACTCTGCCGACCTCACTGACCCTTCGCTTCACCGAGCGCCAGCGCATGATTTACTATCTCTTTTGGACCGCCTACTCCACGCAGGTCGGCGGGCGGGAATTCGAGGCATTTTTCGGAGTCCCCCTCAAAAAGGTCTACGGGCCGGAGGTGTGGGCCGCAAAAAAGCTGGGCTTTGCGACTGAGGAAAACGGCGTGTACCGCATGACCCTCAAGGGCGCCTTTTATTACCACTATTACGAGCACTACTACACCCTCGCCTACATCGACAAAATGTGGGGCATCATGCGAAAAGAGGCTTTCCCGGACAAAATTGTATTATAAAAAAGCGGCACGACGTTACGT
>DATMZG010000106.1:0-10230 GCA_035560415.1 Candidatus Acidiferrum sp.
ATGATTATGATTGTACACAAAAAGACCGCCGACAGTCGTCGGCGGTCTTTTTTTCCCTATATAATTGAGGACAGCAGCAGCATGTTGAGGTTGTCGGCGTAGATGCCGTTGAACTGCGAGATGGGCAGGGGGTTTTTGCCCAATCCCACTTCAATCGTGTAGCCGGGGCGGCGCCAGTCCTGAATAAACCAGTCCTTGTAGCCGGCATAGGAGGCGACCCCCTCGGGGTCCGAGAGCGCGTAGCCGCTCTCGCGGGCGAACTCCTCGCCGATGGCGAGGGCTTCGGGCGGGGCCAGATTTTCAAAGTCCCAGTAGATGACTTCGCCCTGGCTGTGGTAGGCCATGACGAGCCGGAAGTTGTGCCGGCGCGTAAAATCGGCCACGGCCTGCGTTTCGGGCTCGGACAGGGGCGAGGGGCCGGAGTAGCGGGTCGGCCCGGGGCCTTCGATGCCTAAGGCCGCCTCGGCCTCCTTGGACTCCTCCCACGCGGCGTCGTAGTTGTGGTTTAGGTCGACCCCGCGGATGTTGGCCTGCCACACGGTGGAAAAGTCGTCGCTGCCGCCGTTCCACGCGATCAGCCAGTCGTGATACGGGTTATCCGGCGTGAGGCCGTCGAGCACGAGGTCGACCCCGTCGGGGTTGACCATGGGCAGAAAATAGAGGCTGCTGCGCTGCCAGATTTCGGCCGGGTCGTACCCCGCCCCGAGCGTCGCCCCGCGGGAGTAGGCGTCCGCGAAGTCCTCAATGAACTTCATGAGGACGGGGGCCGTGATCCACTCGAGCGCGTGGTGGGCGGCGTTGTAGAACACCTCGTTTGGCCCCTCGCCCAGCCGCAGGGTGTAGAGCTCTTTGCCCAGCACGCTGCGCCCGGCCGAGCCCACCTGAATAAAGGGGTAGCGGGCCGCAAGCCCCGCGATGTCCCGCTGCAAAACCGCGTAGGTGTAGTCGATGTTGGTGTCGACGACCGGGATATTGTAGGGGATGACGAGCTGCTGCCCGACTGTCAGCCGCTCGGGGTTGACGCCGGGATTTGCGGTCAGTATGGCCTGCACGGTCGTGCCGTAGGCCCGCGCAATGCTCCAGAGCGTGCTGCCCGGGCGCACCGCGTACAGGTCGTAGCCCAGCATAAAGCGCTCCAACACCCGCCAGGTCGCGGGGCCGACGATGCCGTCCGGCGTCAGCCCAAACCGGCTTTGGAACCGCTGTATGGCGCTGCGGGTCTGGGCGCCGAACTGCCCGTTTATGGGGCCGGGGTTATATCCCATTTTTTTGAGCGTCGCCTGCATCTCCATGACGTCGGTGCCCGACATGCCGTAGCGAAGCGTCCTCATGTGCATCACCTCATAAAAAATTCGTATCTCCCCATTATATGAGGGTGCGCACATGCGGTCACAAGGGGGGCGGGCGGGTTGTGACAGGAAAAGCGGCGGCGACTGCGAAAGCAGTCGACGCCCTGAGTTTAATGTCAAATGCCGGGGCCCATCACCATCATTGAATCGGGATAGAGCTGCCCCCGCTCCGTGCCGTCCGGCCGCAGTTTGTACCAGTATTTTGTCTCCTCGTCGAAGCAGAACATCCAGCCGCCCGAAAACTGGACGTCTTTAATCAGGCCGGCAAAGATCATCTCGTCGCCCGTGCCGTCCGCCCGGACTCTGTGGAGGTCGCTGCCGTCATAGAAGCCGCCGGTGAAGTGGGAGTAATACACCCAGCCGTCCTTAATCACAACTTCATAGGGCAGTTCGCTGTCCTGTGGAAGGAGGTGGAGCTGTGTGAGGTTGCCGCCGTCCAGGTCGGTCCGGTAAACGTCTTCGGCATAACCGTCAAGACTGTCAATATAGTAGTAAATTGAATCGCCATCAATAAAAATATACGGTGAATCATAATCCGAAATGAGCGTCACTTCCGACCCGTCAGCTCTTACGCGATAAAGGGAAAACTCCTTCATAGTCTCTTTGTTTTTCTTGTATTCGTCGTTATCGCGGATATAGTACAGCCATTCGTCTTGATAGCCTACGAAGCGATTACAATCGTGACTGTTGACCGCTTGAAGATTCTCCCCATTTGTATCCATCCTGAAAATCGAATCACCGTCATCACCATCAGCAGAATATATCGAGTCTCCAATGAGCATCAAGCCTGCGCCGGTATCTCTGTCGGTGAGCAGCACTTTATCGCTGCCGTCTGTTTTCATTTTGAAGATTCGTGTGCTATAATCCATGTAATATACCCAGTCGTCCTTAATAAAAATTAATATGCCTCTATCCGTGAACATCTTCTCTTGCCCGTTTATATCTCTGCGGAACATCTTGCCATCATGGGAATAATAAGCGTTCCCGTCTTCATCCACCGCAAATTCCGTTCCTTTTATGCCAATGACTTCCCCAGCCTGCCCGTCTGCGGGCGGCTCAGCTTCTGTTTGGGAAAGTTGGCATCCGGTCAACACCGATAATGAAATCGCCAGTGTCAAAAAAATGAGCCATTTTCTGTTCATGCTTTCCCGTACCCCCTATATTCGTCCTATTCAATTTAATTACCTGCCTCCGCCGCCCCGCGACGTTTTTGGTGGAATATAGACCGTGATGGCGTTAAAATTGCCTGTCCCGACAGCCTGTGTCAGCGTTTTATTACTTTCCTTCAATGGGTCTTACGGTAAACATGCCCATCGTGACATTTGACAAATCGTAGCTCCCATCTTCATTTATACCGACTTTTCCGTTAAACCCGGTGATCAGTAAGTAGTGATACCCGGGTATGACGGCGCAAGCGCTTTTTCAGGCGTGACGTATACGTCCGCCGGGCCCGGGCGTTTGGGGCTCTCCCAATGCGTCGGCTGTGTCGGCTGCGCCCCAAGCCTGAGCGACTCCCCGGCGCCCATATAGGGCGGGTCGTAGCTCGCCGGCTGAGCTGCCCTCGCTTTCTCGTCCGACCACAGCTCAAATTCCCGCTGCTCTTTTTTCCTCTTCGACCATTCGCTAAAATCCATCATATATGCCCCTCCTTTCGTATACATTAGAACATTTGTTCTAATGCAAGTATAGCCCATCTGAGGGGAAAAGTCGACAGGAAAAAACATATTATATCTTGTGAATATTTTGCTGGCACAGGCCGGATTTTGGCCTTTCTGTTTTCGGGCGTGTGCGCAGTGAAAAAAGAGGACGTATGAAGCGGCAGACAGGGCGCGGATTTCTTTGAAATTGCCCGTGGAATATGGTATGATGAACCGGAAGAGTGCGGCGGGGCCGCGCAACTAAACATTGTGAGGTAACAAATGAACATACCGGAACTTCAGATCGGCGAGTTACGTGCGAAAATTCCGATTATTCAGGGCGGCATGGGCATCGGCGTCTCGGGGCCGCGGCTTGCCGCGGCCGTCGCGAACGCGGGGGGCGTGGGGGTGCTCGCGGGGGTCAACATGGGCTATGACGAGCCCGACTTTCTCCAAAACCCGTTTGCCGCGCATATGCGCGCATTAAAAAGCAAGATTGAGAAAGCCAGACGGATGGCGCCAAAGGGGATACTGGGCATCAACATGATGGTGGCCATGAACCACTACGCCGAATCCGTGCGGGCGGCGGCCGAGGCCGGCATTGACCTCATCATCTCGGGGGCGGGGCTGCCCCTCGTGCTGCCCGAGCTCGTAAAGGGCTTTCAGACCCGCATCGCCCCCATCGTCTCCTCCGGCAAGGCGGCAAAGCTCATTTTGCAATACTGGGAAGCTCACTATGGCCGCACGGCCGACATGGTGGTGGTCGAGGGCCCGGAGGCCGGGGGCCATCTCGGGTTTTCCGAGGAGGTGCTGACAGGCCCCGACAAGCCCGCAGTCCTCGACATTGTGCGGGAAGTCATAGAGGTCGTGAAGCCCTTTGAGGAGAAGTCGGGGCGCAAAATTCCCGTCATTGCGGCGGGCGGCATCTACACCGGGGCCGACATCGCGCGGGCGCTCAAAGCCGGGGCTGCCGGCGTGCAGATGGCGACCCGCTTTGTCGCGACCGACGAGTGCGACGCCGACATCAAGTTCAAACAGTGCTACCTTGCGGCCCGGGAAGAGGACATCCTGATCATCAAGAGCCCGGTCGGCATGCCGGGGCGGGCCTTGAACAACGCCTTTATTCAAAAACTCGCGGCGCAGGGCAAGGAGATCAAGGGCTGTTTTCAGTGCCTGAAGGGGTGCAACCCCAAGGTCGCGCCCTACTGCATCTCGGCCGCCCTCATTGCCGCCGTCGAGGGCGACGTCGACCAAGGCCTCGTCTTTGTCGGCAGCAACGCCTACAGGGTCGACAAAATTGTGCCGGTCAAAAGCCTGATTGAAGAGCTCATGAGCGAAGCGCAGGCCGCCCTCGCATAGGCGGCTTGAAATAGGAGGGAAAACAGATGAACGAACGGGTAAAAAAAGCGACCGAGGCCCGCAAAGACAGCTTCATCCGGTTTGTACAGGAGCTTGTGCGCATCCCGAGCTTTTCCGACCACGAGGGCGACGTGGCAAAACGCATTGAGGCCGAAATGAAGGCCTTAGGCTACGACGAAGTGCGCATTGACAAGACCGGCAACGTCGTGGGCCGCATGGGGTCGGGCGACACCGTCATCCTCTTTGACTCCCACATGGACACCGTGGAGGTGCACGACGCGCAGAATTGGGTCTCCCCGCCCTTTAGCGGCGACATCGTGGAAGGCAGGCTCTACGGGCGCGGCTCGGTCGACATGAAGGGGGCCCTGGCGGCATCGGTCTACGCCGCCGCCGTCGCCAAGGAGCTCGGGCTGCTCGCGGGCAAGCGCGTCTATGTCAGCGGCACCGTGTGTGAGGAGTACTGCGACGGCGAGAGCTTAAAGACCGTCATCGGCGACATGCCCAAAATCCCCGACTGCTGCGTCATCTGCGAGCCCTCCGACAACATCATCACTTTAGGCCACAAGGGCAAGGCCCAAATTCGCATCACGACCCACGGCGTGTCGGCCCACGGCTCGGCGCCGGAGAAGGGCGTCAACGCCGTTTACGAGATGGCCGAGATCATCACCCGGGTTGACGCACTCAATAAGCGGCTCTTTACTCCCGGCGCGCCCCACGGCACCATCGTGCTGTCCGACATCTCCTGCGTCTCGGCCTCCTTAAACGCGGTGCCGAGCGAGTGCGGCATTTACCTCGACCGGCGGCTCATTTTGGGCGAGACGGTCGAGGACGTCAAAAAGGAGATTGAGGCCCTCATTGCGGGGAAAAGAGCTTCATGGGAGGTCGGCACGCTGCGGCACACGAGCTGGACCGGCGACCCCCTTGTCTACGAGCCCATTCACAACTCCTGGAAAATTGACGAGGGCCATCCCTTGACCCTCGCCTTCAACCGCGCCTATGAGGAGACCTTCGGCAAAGCGCCCGACAAATACGACTTCTGGGACTTCGGCACCAACGCCGTCACCCCGGTCTCGATGGGCATTCCCACGATCGGGTTTGGCCCCGGCGAGTACAAGCTGGCCCACATGTTAAACGAAAATGTGGAAGTGGAAAAACTCGAAGGGGCGCTGGCCTTTTACGCAAACGTCATTGATACGCTGTAATGTACATAAGAAAAGAGCGCCCCGCGGGGCGCTTTTTTCATAGCTCACATCTCCAGATTTCGTGGGCCATCGGCCAGTTGTCGGCCCAGGCGTCAAAGGGCTCGCTCTCGGTCATGCGAAAGCCGAATTTGCCATATAAATGCCGCGCCGGCTCCAGAATGTCGAGCGTCCCAAGCATCACGTGGGTGTACCCCTTCTCTTTGCAAAAGTCCATGGCAATTTGTAAGAGCCTGCTGCCAAGCCCCTGCCCCTGCATGGACAGCGCGACGCCAAACCAGCGGAGCTGCGCCTCGTGCTCCCCGCGCCTGAGGATGGCGACGTCGCCGACGATTTCGCCGTCACGCTCGGCAATCCACATCTGATGTCCCTCGGGGTCGTCGTAAATCTCCGACATGCCGCTCAGCATCTCTTTTTCGTACATCACGTTGAAGTGGAACTGCTCCTCGTAGAGCTTGTACTGAAAATAGCAGACCAGACTTGGCTCGCCGGGCCGAAACGGGCGGATTAGAATCTCACTTGCCATGCTTTTGCACCTCTCCCCTGTCGTTTTTTCTAAGCGTCTCCTCGATAAACGCCATTGCGTCGCTGAGCTTGCGGCCGGTCGCCTCGTCCAAAGCCGAAAGCTTTTCGGCAATCTGCCGGCTGCCGTTTTGGTCGATCTCGGCGGCCACTTTTCTCCCCGCCCCGGTCAGCGTCAGTTTCTTTAACCCCTTGGCGCCCGGCACCGGCTCGCGGGCGAGAAATCCCCGCTTTTCGAATTTGCTTAAAATGCGGCTGACATAGCTCTTGTCGAGCCCCAAATTCCCGCAAACCTCGGTGGCGCTGATGCCGGGGCGCATGTAGACCTCGAAGATGACCCGCGCCTCGGTCCAGGGCAAAATTGTCCCGAGATACCGCCTGTTCATGACCTCCAGCCACACCGTGTAGTACCGGTTGAACCGGCGGATTTTTTGCACCGTCTCGCCGTCCAATGCCCCGCCTCCCCTCTTTATAAGTGAGTTGACCTTGTCAACTCTTATGATAGCCCTGTCAGTTGATTTTGTCAACACTTGCGGCAAGAAAAAAGCACCCGGTATGGGTGCTTTTTTTATTCTCAGTCCAAACTGTCCTCGGCCTCGGGCTCAATGTCGGCCGGCGGGCTGTCGATGGTCTCGGGGTTGAGCCAGGTGTCCTCCGGCTTGCAGATGACCCGCGCGTTGTTGTAGGCCCACGGCAGCTCCAAAATGGTCTCGGGCGTGTAGTACCGGGTGCCGTCCGGCATGACCTCGCTGTTTAACACAAGTGCGAAGTCGGGCTTTTCGCCGTACTGCCGGTCGAGGTAAATCGGCATTAAAAACTGGATTTTGCCGGGCTCGCCGCCGTGGGCGCTCCGATACTGCGGCACGACGAATTTGTAGTTGCGCTTGGCAATTTTGCGGGCGTTTTCAATGGCGGTCTCCAAGGTGCTCGTGATGGCGGGCAGGTCCCCCTTGGCGTACATGGCCGTGTATTTTTCGGCAAACCGGTTGCGCCGGGCGCCGTCCTCAATGATGTGGCTGAGGCGGTCGGCCGAGAGGTCGATTTCAATGTCCGAGTCGTAAATGATGTCGTCGAGCTTGTGGAAAAACTCCACGACGCCGGGGTATGGCGTGAGGTCGGCCCCCGCAAAGCCGTACGTGCGGATGAGGTCGACTTTGCTCGGGGCGACTAAGAGATTCGAGAGCGTGAACCTGCCGCCGACCGGCCCGAAGACGTCGCCCAGCAAATAGACGTCCTGCGCGAATTTGTTTAAGAGCCCTGAGTTGAAAATGGCCCGCCTGCGGTCGGTCGAGAAGACGATTTTCTTATAGTTTTTGGAGTCGGGGGTGTTGTAGTCGGCCAGGAGCTTTTCAAATACATACTGCAAGTAGCTTTGCAGGATGTCGTACTCGGTCTTGGGCCGGTAGTCCTCCGAGGAGCTGTTGCGGAATTTCCATGTCTCGCCGGGCAGCAAAATGCTCTCGAGCGAGACGATGAAGGCGTTGGCGGCCGCGTAGGTCTTGAAGCTGAGGTTGCCGAAGCGATAGGCGGTCAGGGCGTTTTCGAGGCGGTACCGCGTGAAGAACTTGACGCCGCTCCACTGGCCGTACCCGTCTTTTTGAAAGACGGCGTAAATTTTGTCGTCCGGGTACTGGGGGTTGGGGTTTGGCGCCAAAAAGCCGGTCTCAATCGCGTACCGGCAGGTTTTCTTTTCGTCATATTCGCCGCACTGCACATTTCCGGCCGCGTCGTAGGAATAGTTGAGCTCACTCTCTGTGGCGTAGGACCGCTGAGTGTTCTCGTCAAGCTCTCCCGCCGTGACGGGCGAGCCCGCGAGGGCCGCCAGCTCCGACAGGTAGCTGCCCTGATTTTGAATGTAGCCGAGCGCGAAAAGGCCGGTTTTTGTGTCGCTGTATTTTTTTCTCATTGTCCACCCGCTTTCTTCAATCCGTTAAAGTATACCGCATCAGGGCGGAAAATTCAACGGCGGGGGCGCAAAAAGCCCGCGGGGGGCTCCCCGCGGGCTTGGGCTGTTGAAAAAATTATTTTTCGACAGCCCGATTTTCTCGGCTCTCCGAAAGGCCCGAGAAAATGCGGTTAAATCCTTATTTTTAAACATCGTTTAAAAATAAGGCCATCAAATGCCGCCCGCCAGCGCGAATTCACTTCGCGCGGTCAGGGCACCGATTATCTGGCGGAAAACCTATAGGTTTTCCGCCATTCTAAGCCCGCGGGGAAGATTCCCCGCGGGCTGCCACGATGATGTGATTTAGATTAAAGGGTCTTCGACGTAGCCGATGCCGATGGCGCCGGGGCCCGAGTGGGCCCCCACCGTGATGCCGAGGTCACCGCTGAAAATCTGACCCGCAAAGCCCGTCTTCTCCCGCAAATAGCTCATGATGTACCCGGCGTCTGCCTGACACCGGGCGTTTTGGACGACGAGGATGAGCTTGCCCGCGTCCCGAATTCGCCCTATGGCGACGTCGGCCATGGCGGTCAGCGAATTCTTGCGCCCCGGCGCCGCCTTGATGGGGTGGACGACGCCCTCGACAAACTCGCAGATGGGCCGCAGGTGAATGAGAGTGCCGATGAAGGCGGCGGCCCCGCCGATTCGCCCCCCGGCCCGCATATACTTCAGGCTGCCGACCGTGAAGAGCGTCGTCGTCTTTGCGGCCATGCCCCGCACCGCCGATATGAGCTCCTCAAAGGGCATGCCGACCGCAATCATTTTGGCGATGCCGATTTCAAGCGCCGCCTGCCCGCAGGCGCAGGTGTTTGAGTCGATGACTTCGAGGCGGATGTCCCCATGCTCCTCGTCAAAGAGCTTTTTGGCCGACAGGGCCGCCTCGTAACTCCCCGAGAGCTTGGAGGAGATGGTGGTGACAATGCAGGACTTTGCGCCCTTTTCCGCCTGCGCCTCAAAGACCGTGAGCCAGTCGTAGACGTTGGGGCAGGCCGTGTGCGGCACTTCGTCCGGGTACTCCTCCATGTGGGCGTAAAACGCATCGACCGTGAGGTCGACGTTTTCGCGGGAATAGTCCGGGGCGTCGAACTTGAAGTAGAAGGGCACCTCCGCAATGTCGTGCTGCCTGAGAAACGCGCGCGGCAAACTCCCCGAGGAGTCGACGATCTGGCAAATCGCTTTACCCATCATTCACCTCCTGAGTGAACACATGGCAAAAGACACATTTTCTCTCTGTGCTGCCCTTATCATATACCTTTTTATGCGGTTTGGCAATGATTCCCATGGGAATAAATACAAAAAAGAGACGCCCCGCGGGGCGTCTCTTTTGTTATGTGTGTCACTTGCAGGCGGCGTCGTTCATGCCGGAGAGGCCCGCCGCCCTCAGAAACCTTGCGTAGGCTTTGGGGTAGCGGGATTTCGAGACCGGCAGCTTGACGCCGGAAAAGAGCAGGATGCCCCCCCTTGTCAAAGGCCATGATGCGGTGGGCGTTGACAAGGTAGCTCTGGTGGCACCGGACAAAGCCCTCTCCGAGCTTTGCCTCGAGCTCACTGAGCTTTCCGTAGACACAGAGCTCTTTTTCACCGCTGTGAAAAGTCAGCTGCCGGTTGGAGCTGACGACGTAGTCGATGCGGCTGTGGCGCAGCCGGTAGGTCTGGCTTTTCGTGACGACGGTCAGCTTGCCCGACTCGTACCGCGTGAGGGTCCTGACGGCTTTGGCAAGGCAGCCCTCCAAATCGTCCGCAAGCACCGGGGTTGAGAGAATCAGCCCCTGCTCGGCAGGCGGGGCCCCGCCGTCCGTCAAGGCGAGGGGCGGCTTTGAAATGCAGAGCAGGTCGATGTCGGGGTAGCCCTTCGCAATGGCCCTCGCCGCCCGCAAATACCCGTCGTTTTGCCGGCGCAGGTCAAACAGCACGATGTCCACGCCCCCGCCGTCGCCCTCGAGGTAGTCGAGCAGCTTTTTCGTATCCGAAAAAGCGGTGAGGTGGCAGCACTCGCCGCCGCCGGCAAACTCTTTTTCAAGCAGACAGTGGATTTCTTTGAGCTGCGCCCCGTTGCCCGTGAAAATGGCGATGCGCGTCATTCCCATAACCCTCCCGCACGGTTTATGTCCTCATTATACCTATTTCGGCTTTATACGGCAAGAAGTAAGTCGTCCAAAAAATTACAAATAATTGGTCATTTTCAACAACATGGACGTATTTCATATAAAATATGTTAT